>CALDOI010000143.1 GCA_937912115.1 uncultured Bacteroidota bacterium
TACAGCTTAAATATTAGTTTCCTAATTATTATCTAAAAATAATGAATAATGGCAAATAAAAAAAACATGAACGGTAATTATGAAGACTCGTTAAATAATTGGGCGAGGCAAGAAATGATTGCCAATGAATTCATTAGCGTATTGTCGAAGTTGTTTTACAACAAGTCAATCGAACTGGTTCTTTTCCGCAGCCAGCTTATCGACCGTAGTGCAAGTTTAATATTGTACAGGCATTCATATGCAGAAAATATTGTCAATAAACAGCTTGATATTAAGGATTCGCTTAAACTTGCAAAGGCAATACTTCATTGTGATGTTAAACCTTCAAAAATAGATATTGGCAAACTAAGTGGAGAATGGGACTTGGAAAAAAAGAATTTTGTAGATGCCGAAGACTTCATTAAGGTAAAGCTTAAGAATTTTATTGATTCGGAAACGAAATCAAAACAACCTGTTGATGTTGTCCTTTACGGATTTGGCCGAATTGGCAGATTATTAGCTCGCGAACTTATTATACAAGGAAATGGGCATCAACTGAGAGTTAGAGCCATTGTTACCAGAGGAAATAGCGATGAGGAGATTGCAAAGCGTGCATCCCTGCTACGCCACGATTCAGTTCATGGCCCTTTCAGAGGTGTTGCTATTGAAAATTATGACGATAAAACCATCTATATAAATGGCCATAAAGTTCTTATGTTGGCTGCCAATAATCCTGAAGACTTGGATTACACCCAATATGGTATTAACAATGCAGTTTTGATTGACAATACCGGAATTTATAGAGATCGTGCCGGATTGAGCAGACACCTGAATGCTAAAGGAATATCGAAGGTACTACTAACTGCACCTGGAAAGGATGATATACCTAATATTGTTTTTGGTGTAAATGATAAAGAGGTTGATTATTTAAAAGAAACTATATTCTCTGCTGCATCATGTACAACTAACGCAGCAGCACCGGTACTATCAGTTCTTGAAAAAAAATATGGTATAGCCCAAGGCCACCTTGAAACTGTGCATTCGTATACAAACGATCAGAATCTGCTGGATAATATGCACAAGAAAACCAGGCGTGGAAGATCTGCACCATTAAATCTGGTGATTACCGAAACTGGTGCTGCGAAAGCTGTAACTAAAATTGTACCTAGCTTACTGGGTAAATTAACAGGAAATGCTATTCGTGTTCCTACTCCAAATGTATCATTGGTAATTCTCAAATTAACCCTTAACAAAGAAACCAGTGTTGAAGAAGTCAACGACCTAATGCGTCAAACTTCACTTTCGGGCGATTTGGTTGCTCAGGTAAAATATTCCACATCTGCTGATGCTGTATCATCAGATTTTATGAGTGAGCCGGCTACCTCTGTGTATGATAGTAATGCTACCATTGTTTCGCCAAACAAAAAAGGACTTGTTGCTTATATTTGGTACGACAACGAATTTGGGTATGCACTTCAGGTAATCCGTGTTGCAAAAAATATGGCTGGTGTAAAACGACCTACTTATTATTAATAAACAAAGCAATAAAGATTGACTTGAGTAATTATTGAATGGCTATAAATTAAACAAATGAGAAAAAACGTTAAATACATTTTTGTAACTGGAGGAGTTTCATCATCACTAGGTAAAGGAATTATCTCAGCTTCGTTGGCAAAACTCTTACAGGGTCGTGGTTTCTCAGTAACCATTCAAAAGCTCGATCCATATATTAATATCGATCCAGGCACACTTAATCCGTACGAGCATGGCGAATGTTATGTTACAGATGATGGTGCCGAAACTGATCTCGACCTTGGTCATTATGAGAGATTTTCGAATACACCAACATCTCAGGCCAATAATGTTACTACCGGTCGTATTTATCAAAACGTAATTAGTAAAGAGAGAAAAGGAGAATATCTTGGGACAACAGTTCAGGTAGTTCCGCATATAACTGATGAGATTAAGAGAAGCGTTCAAATTCTTGGTCAGACCAACAAATATGACTTTGTAATTACTGAAATTGGAGGTACTGTTGGTGATATTGAGTCGTTTCCTTTTATTGAAACAGTGAGGCAGATGAAATGGGAAATGGGAAATGACTGTGCTGTTATTCACCTTACTCTTGTTCCATTTTTAAGGGCTGCCGGAGAGCTTAAAACAAAACCCACACAGCATTCGGTAAAAACAATGCTCGAACAGGGAGTTCAACCTGATATTATAGTATGTCGTACCGAACACCCTCTCAATGAAGGCATTAAACGTAAGATTGCGCAATTCTGTAACGTATCACCAACATCAGTTATCGAGTCAATAGATGCTGAAACTATTTACGATGTTCCTTTGTTGATGCGTGAAGAGAAGCTCGATATTGAGATATTGAAAGTAACTAACACCCCAATCCCGGAAGAATTAGATCTTAGAAATTGGGAACGATTTGTACATCGCCTAAAAAATCCAATTGGTGATGTTAACATTGGACTTATTGGAAAATACGTTGAGCTTAAAGATGCCTATAAATCTATTAACGAAGCACTTGTGCATGGCGGAACCGAAAATGAATATAAGGTTAATATAATAAGCATCCAGTCAGAAAAAATAGATGCTTCAAATGTAGAAGCAAAACTGGAAGGACTTGATGGCATATTAGTTGCACCCGGTTTTGGGGGCAGGGGTATTGAAGGAAAAATTAAAGCAATAAGATATGCCCGTGAGAATAATATCCCATTTCTGGGGATATGTTTGGGGATGCAATGCGCTGCAATTGAATTCTCAAGAAATGTATTGGGACTAAAAGATGCTCATACCACTGAAATAGATAAAGAAACACCCAATCCCGTTATCAACCTCATGGAAGAGCAAAAAAAGGTAACTAACCTTGGGGGAAGTATGCGACTTGGATTATACGACTGTCATATTGAAAATGATACTTTAACATTTCAGGAATATCAAAAACTTGATATTAAGGAGAGACATCGACACCGATACGAGTTTAATAACGATTACCGATCAATTTTTGTTAAAAATGGAATGCGCATAGCCGGTATTAATCCGAATGAAGACTTGGTAGAAATTATAGAACTTGATAATCACCCATGGTTTATTGGGGTTCAGTTTCACCCTGAGTACAAGAGTACTGTTAAGGAGCCACACCCATTATTTACCGGATTTGTGAAAGCTGCTATTTTGCATAAAAGTAAATCTGCAACTACAAAATAATTTTTCTGATTTTTTCAATTTGTCGAAATAGAGTTTCTATTTCATCTCTTTCAAGATACCAGCTCTGCGGGTTGATAATTGACAAATAGGACATATTCTTCAACTCCGGTACAAAATCAACATTGTGTTCATTTATCGAAATATTAATGAATTTGTCTATTTCCAACCCAGCTAATAACTGATCTTGAATTTTTGATTGAGATAAAAAACGTTTTGCAGCAACATCAACATTTCCTGAGATCACAACCCTTGAGTCGAAATAATCATTGCCAATGGCATTTTTATTACTTTTTGAGAAGATATTAAACTTATCCACTATATATCTATTTCGAATATTTATTTTCGATTTTATTCGTGATGAAATTGGAATAAACGCCCCACAATAAATAATTGGATAACCAACTCCACCATAAGCATCGCTATACCAAATGAAAAAACTCGTACTATCCAAATCATATGGTACATAAATCTTTCTTTGGTATTTTGGTAATTTTCTAATACCAGATACCGGTTGCTGAATTTCTTTAGCAACTATTTTTCTGTTAGATTTATTTGCAAATTCTTTAAGTATTTCAATATTTGATTTCTCTTCCATTTATGAGCATTTATTGAAACTAGTGAATAATATGTAAACAAAGCGTATTATTATATCCATTGAAACATTTTTTGCAAATCATGATATCAGGATGTTCATGCAGCAAATTAGCATTACTCTGCTATTGGCTTCTTCTTTCTCCCAGCCTTATGCAAAGCATTATTAAGTATCCATTCTATTTGTCCATTGGTGCTACGAAACTCATCCTGAGCCCACTTTTCAAGCGCATCCATAACTTCTGGTTGAACGCGCAACACAAATGCTTTCTTATTTCCCATCTTAACTATTCTCCATCATTTTTTTCATCGCACGTAAAAGTGCACCATCTCTTTGCGTCCCTATAAGTAACTTTCTTCCATTTTTTAAATAGAGCTGCAACCCAATATTTCCACTAACGTTAAAAGCTTTTCCAATGCTTTTCTTTCCTTGTTTAACTCCCCATCCACCGTATTCTTTAATGGGTTTGTACTTTCTTATTTCAAATCTGTCGATATCCTTTCCAAGATAGATTTTTGGCTTCCTGAAATATGGCCAGAAAGAAATAAAGATAGATTGATTTGTAACCTGTACAACTAGTTTTGATCCGAACAAAAGATAAACTGAGGCTATTAAAATTGCCATAACTAATAAAAATGTAAACAACAATCCTTTGTCCGAAATTGGTTTATCACCCCAAGGTTCGTTTAACACAAACTGACTATACAAGGCAAATACAAAAATTAGGATAGTACTGGCATAAATCACACCCATGCTCAAATAAAGCCACATTGATCCAAATTTTTGCTCCTCTTTAAAAAATACTTTTCCCATAACCCAAACTCACTTAATAAACCATTCACTAATTCAATCACTCACTTATTAAGAATACAACGACCCTGTATTAACAACTGGTGACACATCCTTATCAGATGTCAACACAACCATTAAATTACTAACCATGGTAGCTTTTCTTTCATCATCAAGATCAATAATATTCTTTTCAGAAAGTTGTTCCAAGGCCATTTCAACCATGCTTACAGCTCCTTCTACAATTTTAAATCTGGCAGCAACAATAGCTGTTGCCTGCTGACGCTTAAGCATAGCTCCGGCTATTTCCTGAGCATAAGCAATATAGTTAATTCTGGCTTCGATAACCTCAATTCCTGCAATTGAAAGGCGCTCCGTAATTTCATCTTCAAGCATCTTATTTACTGCTTCCCCTCCTCCACGTAAAGTAATATTGGCATCTTCATCTTCAAAATTATCATACGAATAATGGCCTGCAAGCTTCCTAATTGCAGCTTCACTCTGGATATCTACAAAGTGTACATAATCATCCACATCAAAAGCAGCTTTAAATGTATTGTCAACTTTCCAAACCATTACAACCCCTATCATTACAGGGTTACCAATTTTGTCATTTACCTTAATTGGTTCGCTATCAAGATTTCTGGCACGTAAAGAAATTCTTTTTCGTGTAAAGAATGGATTAACCCACATAAAACCATTTTTCTTAACAGTTCCCTTATAAGCACCAAATAGCACCAAAACTTTCGATTCGTTTGGGTTAACAGTCATAAGCCCTGCCATACCAAAAATAGCCAACAAGATAAATACAACCATCCATATCATCTTTACAAAAATGATGGCTAGTATAGGCAAAACAATTAATAAAATTATTATTAGAAGGGCAAGGTAACCCGACATTGGTAAAAATTCTAATTCTTTTTTCATTACTTTATTTTTTATATTAATATGATATTATTTTGATATCACAAATGTATATCAATTTGCAACACTTGTCAAGTGTTTTTTATACTTATTTTTAATTTGATTATAAAAAATATGAAGCCCTTAACAATATAACTTACATACACTCCTGCTATAATGGAAGTTATCCTCAAAAGTTAGTGGCATACTATTTGTCAATGATTTAAGAATTCTGAATATATTTGCAAACTTGTTTTCCTCACTCAGGAAATAGTATTAATGAAAAATAATATCCCATGAATAAAAACTCAATTATTGGTTTTATCCTAATTGCGGGAATAATGATTGGCTATACTTATTGGATGGCTCCATCGGAAGAACAGATTGCCAGACAACAATTTGTTGCCGATTCAATTGCACAGGTAAATCAGCAGAAGGCTATAGAAATAGCTAAGACAACTAAAATAATAGAGGAAGCACAACAAATTGAAGAAAGTGTTGCCGAAGTTACCCAATCCCAATCTGAAAATTTCTCTGAATTAAAAAACAAATACGACTTGTTTGCAAATGCAGCATTGGGCGAAGAGCAATTGTATATTATTGAAAATGACTTGATAAAACTGGAAATTAGTAACAAAGGTGGGGCGATAAAAACAGTTGAATTAAAGAATTATGAAACCTATGATTCTCTACCGGTAATTCTACTAGACCCTGAAACATCTAAGTTTGGATTATCATTTTTCTCCAATAATAGGATTATAAATACCGAGAATTTCTTTTTTACTCCGAGTGAATTTGTTACAAAACACATGGTTGTAGAAGGATCCAATTCCTTGAGTTTTAGCATGAGATTATACACGGGCTCTGAAGAAGGTGTTGTTAACACAAATAGATATATTGAATACCTATATAATATAAGTGGTGATAACTACATGTTCGATTTCACAATTAATATTGTGGGCATGGATGGCGCTATTTCGGCAAACTCAAGCTTTGTTGATCTTAACTGGTATGCCGATTTACGTCAACAGGAAAAAACAACAGATCCTTTTAATGGATCAACAATATATTATAAGTACTTTCAGGATGAAGTTGATTACATGGACGAAACTGATGATGATGAAGAACAAATAACAACCAAGTTAAAATGGGTTTCTTATAAACAACGTTTCTTTACATCTACATTAATTGCCAAAGATGCATTTGATAGTGGGAAGCTCAAAGTATATGAAAAAGAAAATCCTGGTTCTGACAGATACCTTAAAACAATGGAATCCGATTTCGAGCTTCCAATAAATCTAAAAGGTACAACAAGCATTCCATTATCCTTTTATTTTGGGCCGAATAAATTTTATACTCTAAAAGGATATGATCTTGGGCTAGAGCGTCAAATACCAATTGGCTGGGGATTCTTCCTCCTAGCATGGATAAATGAATTTATCGTAATACCAACTTTCGATTGGCTTGGTGGATATGGATGGAATTATGGAATAGTAATACTTGTTTTAACATTAATGCTTAAAGCTTTACTCTTTCCCATTGCCTACAAAACATATTATTCATCTGCAAAGATGAGGGTATTGAAGCCGGAAATTGATGAGCTTGGAAAAAAATTCCCTAAAAAGGAAGATGCGATGAAGAAGCAACAGGCAGTTATGTCGTTGTACAAAAAGGCTGGGGCAAATCCCGCAGCCGGTTGTGTACCAATGCTGCTTCAGATGCCTATTCTGTTTGCAATGTTCAGGTTCTTCCCTGCATCAATTGAGCTACGTCAGCAACCATTTTTATGGGCAACCGACTTATCAAGTTACGACTCAATTGCAACTCTACCCTGGGATATACCTTATTATGGCGATCATGTAAGTTTGTTCACATTATTAATGACTGTTTCAACAATAATGTACACATATATGAACAACCAAATGATGGCATCTCAGTCGACCCAAATGCCTGGAATGAAAACAATGATGTACATTATGCCTGTTATGTTCCTTGGAATTTTTAACGGTTACGCTTCCGGATTAAGTTATTATTACTTCCTTGCAAACATATTTACATTTGCTCAGATGTTTGTTTTCAGATATGCAATTAATGAAGATAAATTACGCGCTAAGATTGAACTGAATAAGAAGAAACCGGCAAAGAAGAAATCTGCATTCCAAAAACGACTGGAAGAAGCAGCTAAACAAAAACGCAAATAAGGACAATACAACCTATTTAATAATCTTGGCAAATGAGTTTAAGAAAGTTTGTGATATTAACATCTCTGATGTTGTTAATCTCTATCAATTCAATATCACAAAATATATTTGTATATAATCAACAAACCGGCAATCCGATACCTGATGTGGTTATTTTTAATGATGACCAAACTCAAACGGGATTAACAAATAAAGTTGGGATTGTAAGCATAAGTAACTTTTCTGAAGATGATGACATCATTTTTCAGCACCCATCTTTCAATTCTATTTCCTTTAAAAAGGAAACTATAGAAATACTGAAGTTCAAGGTACCCCTTAACGAGAAACTTATTAAGCTTGATGAAGTTATTGTATCGGCTAGTAAATGGGAAACAAAGACAAATGAAATCCCCAACAAGATTGAACAGATTAAGCGTAAGGACATTATCTTTAATAATCCTGCTACCTCGGCTGATATGATTGCGTCCGGTAATCAGGTTTATGTTCAAAAAAGCCAGCTTGGTGGTGGAAGTCCTATGATTAGAGGTTTTGCAGCAAATAAAATATTATTTGTTGTTGATGGCATTAGAATGAATAATGCTATTTACCGTAGTGGAAATTTACAAAATGTGCTTCAGGCAGATGTAAATAGTATTGAAAATGCTGAAATTATATTTGGTCCCGGTACAAATATCTACGGAAGTGATGCCCTTGGTGGAGTAATAGATTTTCACACCATGAAACCAAAATTTACGGATAGTAAAAAGTTTGTAGGGTCAGGTACTGCATTGGCTCGTATGGCATCAGCCGATTTTGAAAGAACCTTAAATGCAAATCTAAATATTGCAAACAATAAGTGGGCATTACTCACCAATATCTCATACAGTAAATTCAGCGATTTGCGAATGGGTAGTATGCATAACGATTATTCGCTTCGAAATAATTATGTGGATGTTATTGACGGAATTGATACTATACTAACAAATTCTGATCCTGAGGTTCAAAAATTTTCAGGGTTCGACCAAATAAGTTTCATGACTAAAGTTGCGCACCAATATAGTAAGAATGTTGATTGGGTATATGGCCTATACCTTACCACCACCAGTTCAGTACCCCGGTACGATAGATTATTACAGGAATCGGATGGATTATTAAAATATGCTGTTTGGAATTATGAACCACAGCAATGGCTAATGAATAGATTAGCTATAAACTTACATAATAACGCTTCATGGTACGACAATGCTGTTTTTACTTTTGGATATCAAAATGTAAAAGAAGGTAGAATCGACAGAAAATACAAGGATGATTGGTTAAGAAAACGTGAGGAGCAAGTAAATATTTTTTCATTTAATGCCGATTTCGACAAAACCATGATGAACGGAAATTACCTTTATTATGGGATCGAACTTGTTTACAACGACGTACAATCACAAGGCATTGAGGAAAATATAGTTACTAAGAAAACCAATCCTGTTTCAAGTCGTTATCCTGATGGAGGAACCGGATTCTTTCAATCAGGCGCTTACCTTAGTTACAAAAGGAATTTCGCTAAACTACCACTGACTTTTTTAGCCGGAATGCGATATTCATTTGTTAGTTTAAATTCAAAGTTTAACGACACAACTTTCTACCAGCTTCCATACAAGAGCATCAACATCAATAATGGAGCAACAACAGGAAGTATTGGTTTAGTTTATCATCCCGGCGAATGGCAATACAATATAAACCTATCATCAGGATTTAGGGCTCCAAATTTAGATGATGTTGCAAAAATATTTGATTCTGAACCTGGCAATGTTGTCGTACCAAATAAAAATCTTAAACCTGAGTATTTATACAATCTCGACATTGGTGTAAATCGTAGATTCGGTGATCTCGCAAAAATTGAATTATCAGCATTTTACTCATACCTGGTAGATGCAATGGTTAGAAGAGATTTTACTCTAAACGGTAAAGACTCTATTTATTATGATGGTGAATTAAGTAAAATACAGGCAATTGTTAACACCGGAAGCGCTACAATTTATGGAGCAAGTTTGATTTTTGATATTAAGGTATTTGAAAATCTGGCATTTAATAATGTTATTACGATTATTGAAGGAAAAGACAATACCGGAGATGCTATACGTCATGCCCCCCCACTATACGGAAGTACCAACCTAACATTTGAGAAGGGCAAGCTAAAATTAGCACTTGGTGTAGATTATAATGCCGAAATGAGTTATAACGAATTAGCATCCAGCGAACTCGACAAGGCCTATCTATATGCCAAAGATGCAAATGGAAATCCGTATTCTCCGGGTTGGTGGACCTTAAATTTTAAGGGAAGTTATGCATTTAGCCCAAAGTTTTTTGCAACATTTGGTGTTGCTAACATAATGGATTACAGATACCGAACCTATTCTTCAGGAATAACCGCACCGGGAAGAAATTTTAGTATTGCCTTTAGATATACTTTCTAAAGTGATTCTTTGTTAAGATAATCGGCAAGAGTACGCGACTCTAAATAATCCTTGAAGTTTTTTGTCATATCCATGGTAAGATCGTCAAAAACACATTTTCCAAACGGGCAGGTCGCTTTATTTAAAGGGCATTTGGAAACCACAATCTTACCCTCGATTGATTCATAAAGCTGAAGTAATGTTATATTTTCAGGCTTGTCAATTAAATAAAATCCTCCCGACGGCCCTCGTGTTGAGCCCAAAAAACCATCTTTAACAAGTTTTTGAAGAACCTTAGCTATGTGAAATTTAGAGCTTCCGGTGGTATTGGCAATAAAATTCACATTCACATGCCTGCCTTCTTCCTTTGTAATTAGCACAGCGCTGTGTAAAGCTATTGTAACAGCCTCGGTTATATTAACAATTTTAGCCATTCAACTATCAAGGTATTTAATTGCCAAAATTACGTTTATAATTATAAATACCTATTAAGAGTTGAAATATAAAAAGTACTAACAAATCAAAAAAATATTTACTATATACATATCAATTTTTTTACTACATTTGAGACTCCCAAATGCAAAAAAATGAGATTAACCAGTATTAAAACCGCCCTATTGTTTTTAACAATGTGTGTTCTTTCTTCATGCAATTACTTACCACAAAACAATGTAATATTACATATTACACCTCCTAAACTAAATAATAACCCATCATACGATGTAATATGCACAAATAGCCAACCACTGCTTACATTCTATAATGCAAGTGGCGGGGTGGGAAATATAATGTATTCAATTCAAATAGCAACTGATAGTAATTTTGATGATATTATCATTGAATATACCAATGTTTATCAGAGATCGGAATATATTACTTCCAAACTTATTGATAAGGATAACAAATTAACCTCTGATAAACAATACTATTATTGGAGAGTTAAGGCAATTGATTCGAAGCAAAACGAAAGCGATTGGGCTGCGTCAAGGTTCTATCTGGATACCACTTCAGATGACAGTTTTATGAACCTGATAAGAATAGACGTAAAATCGGTAACTGTATCTGACGGGGCAAATTCCAAAAATATCTGCGACATTACTGATATTGGCAACACAACACATTGGGAACCGCCTCCTCCAGGCGACACCATTCATTGGGTTAAATTTGAGTTAGCCAATCAGGCTGAAATTAGCAGGATTTGGATGCTTTCAAACCCCGATGGAAAAGAAGGCTGGCTAACTAATTTTTATTGGATGAGCAGCTTAGATGGGAATATCTGGTCAGTTATTGATGACACAGAAATAACCAACAATGATACCTACCGTAATATTATTGATTTTCAGCCCAATATGGCTAAATATCTAAAACTGGTTATTAAAGATTATTATGGCTATGCTCCCCAATTATTTACAACAATCTTTTATTCTCAAGGGATTCCACCACCCCCGGTTGTACCTAACGAAGATTATGTCCTGATAATAGGTGATCAGCTAAACGGTTTTACTTTTACCGAACTGGCAAAGCACATCGAAAACCTCGACCTGAACCTTAAAACAGTAACTGTACCACATTACTTGATTTCCCTTGAAATTCTTGAGTCATTATCCCCACAACCTGTAGCAATCGTTTTTAGTGGTAATAATGCAAATTACCCAAATCTGCCCATGTATGAATTTAATGGAGGATTTGAAATTGTACGAAAAAGTGACATACCTATACTAGGAATCTGTGCCGGACATCAGTTGGAAGTTATGGCTTATGGATATACATACGCCCATAGTACAGGCTGGTTTGATAACACAATTATTGATATTGAAACTGCTAAAATACCCGACTCGATAATAATAGTGGTTGATTCACCGATATTTAAAAATATCCCAAATCCATTTTTTGGTGTTGAGATACATAGTTGGGCAACCTCAGAAGAAGTATTTCCACTTATAGGGTTTGAGTTATTGGCAAAATCATCATATGTACAAGCTCAAAAAATAAAGGAACGTATGGTTTTTGGTGAGCAGTTTCATGCAGAAATAGATATAGCGGCCAACCAGGCGAAGCCAATGATTTACAATTTTTTAACAATGGCAATAGAAAAAAGAAACAGCAATTTGAAAGAATGATAGTTAGTTTAGACAAAATAGAATTTAGCAGTTTTAACTTTAACATTTAAATCAACATTTATGGCACAAAAAACATCAGTTACAAAAATGATCGGGGTTGGCGGATTTATTGCCCTTACCGGATCGATGGTTGCAACAGTTTACGGATACCCCACGTTTGCAACATCAGGATTTGCTCTAGTATTTTACTTGCTGCTTGCCGGTATCTTTTTCTTTCTGCCAACTGCCTTAATTTCTGCGGAAATGGCCACAGGCGAAGGATGGCAGCTTGGAGGTGTTTACAAATGGGTTGGCACAGCCTTTGGACCTCGTTGGGGTTTTGTTGCAATATTCCTGCAATGGTTTCAAATCACAATTGGATTTGTAACTATGTTATACTTTATCGTAGGGGCTCTGTCATATCTGTTTGACGCTCCACTAATTAATTCGAACCAGCTTTATAAGTTCCTTGTTGTAATAGCCATTTTTTGGTTTGTTACCTACCTCAACCTTAAAGGTGCCGGCTTTATCAGTAAGCTTACTAGTATTTCTTTCACTGCCGGGATAATTCTTCCCGCTGCTTTGTTGATAATTATGGCAATAATATATGTAATTCAGGGGAATACAATCTCAGTAACCATGAACTGGCATACATTAATTCCGGATTTTTCACAGGTTAAAACATTGGTGGTTCTTGTTGCTTTTATGCTTTCTTACCTTGGCATCGAAGCTTCCGCTGTTCACGTAAATGAGTTAAGTAATGCAAAAAGAAACTATCCCATAGCGATACTAATTCTTGCTTTCGGGGCAATTGTACTAAATATTTTTGGAGCACTAAGTGTAGGTTTCGTTGTTCCTGTTGACAAAATTGAGCTAAACGCCGGAATTATGCAGGCTTTTGAACACTACCTTACCCTTTATAATATAAAATGGTTAATCCCTGTTTCGGCTTTCTTACTTGCTCTTGGAGCATTTGGTGAAGTTGCCGCATGGGTTAGCGGACCAATTAAAGGACTACAAACTACTGCCATGGATGGATTACTCCCAACACGTTTCAAAAAAATTAATGAGAATGGAGTTTCTGTAAGTCTTGTTATTGCACAAGGGATAATTGTTACAATATGGGCAGCTCTTTTAACTTTTGGCGGAACAGGTGGAAATATTTCATTCCTATTGGCAATGGCACTTACCGTTGTTGCATACCTTAGTATGTATATACTATTATTTATAACTTATTTTGTTCTGCGTAGCAAACATGGGGATGTTCATCGTGATTATCTGGTACCGGGAGGTAAATTTGGCAGATTCATAATTCCGTTTCTTGGATTATTAATGACCATAGGTGCTTTTATTATTTCATTCTTCCCTCCTTCTTCATTAGGAGCATCAGAAATCGGGTCATATGAAATGATACTAATTATAGGCTTTGTTGTGATAATGTTCCTTCCACATATTATTTACCATTTCCGACCAAATAAAAAAGTAACTACAACTTAATCAATAAAATAAAACCGAAATAATTATGGCACTTCACGAAAAAAACACAGTTAAAGAAATGATGGACGATGATGTTTTTGCATCAGATGATTTATCAAGGAAACTACCTAAGTATAAATTTCCTGCCAATGAACAAAATCCAACGCATGCATATCAGGTAGTGCATGATGAGTTAATGCTTGATGGAAATTCACGTCAAAACCTTGCTACTTTTTGTTCTACTTGGGTTGATGAGGAAATCCATAAATTGATGGATGAGTCGCTCGACAAAAACATGATCGACAAAGACGAATATCCGCAAACTGCCGAGATTGAAAACAGATGCGTGCATATGCTTGCCGACCTCTGGAATTCTCCGGATGCTGCAAACACAACAGGCTGCTCAACTACCGGCTCTAGCGAAGCAGCAATGCTAGGCGGTATGGCAATGAAATGGCGTTGGCGTGAAAAGATGAAAAAGGCCGGGAAACCAACGGATAAACCAAATATGATTTGCGGACCAGTTCAAATTTGCTGGCATAAGTTTGCACGTTATTGGGATGTTGAACTCAGGGAAGTTCCAATGGATGAAGGCAGGTTAATATTAAATGCCGAAGAAGTAATTAAACGATGTGATGAAAATACAATCGGGGTTGTTCCCACACTCGGTGTTACCTACTCTGGTCAATATGAACCTGTTAAGGAAATATCCGATGCGTTGGATAAATTTCAAAAAGAAAAAGGAATCGATATTCCCATCCATGTTGATGGAGCAAGTGGCGGTTTTTTAGCCCCATTTATAGATCCCGACCTTCTTTGGGATTTCCGACTTCCAAGAGTTAAATCAATAAATACATCAGGTCATAAATTTGGATTGTCACCACTTGGTGTTGGCTGGTGTATCTGGCGCGACAAAGACGATTTACCGGAAGATTTGATTTTCAAAGTTAATTACCTTGGTGGTGAGATGGATACGTTTGCCTTGAACTTCTCACGGCCAGCCGGACAAATTATTGCCCAGTATTATAATTTTTTACGCCTCGGCAAAGAAGGCTATCGAAGAATCCAGCAGGCCTGTTATGATACCGCTGTTTACATTGGTAAGGAAATAGATAAACTCGGTCCGTTTGAAGTTATTTATGATGGCAAAGGCGGTATTCCTGCCCTTCTTTGGCAGATAAAAAAAGGCACGAATCCCGGGTTCACATTATTCGACTTGTCTGACCGGTTAAGAACCCGAGGTTGGCAAGCCCCGGCTTATTCACTACCTGAGAACCTTACCAATGTTGTGGTGATGAGGGTACTGGTACGCCATGGTGTAAGCCGTGATTTGGGTGACCTTCTTGTTGAAGATATCAAACGCAGTATGGAATATTTCAAAATTCATAATATTTCAACTCCAATGACTGAAAAAGAAGGTGGTGGATTCCATCACTAGAGTGGTAAATATCATGATAGTATAGAGTTCATCATGATAATATCAAATACTTTTACAGAATAATACCCTTCATCGAATTATGCGGATTTCACGAAATAAAATCGTGTAATTCGTGTAATTCGATGATATTAATTTATATGAACAATGCATAAAGATGGCAAATAAAATCACTAAGAACCTTATCCCATCCCCGTTGGCACTTGCAATTATCCTGAGCTTCGTAGTCTATTTTTTTGCGTTGATTTTCACTTCTCCTATTGATAGCGAAACCGCATATCCCTTACAACTTCTTAATTTTTATCAAAAAGGATTTTGGGACTTACTTGCTTTTGCTATGCAGATGATGCTGATACTTGTACTTGGCAATGTGTTAGCACTGACCCCTGTTTTTCAAAGACTTATCAAGATCATTCTTTCGAAAGTAAGAAGCGGAACAACTGCCATACTACTGACGGCTTTTTTTAGTTTGCTATTATCATATTTTAATTGGGGCTTAGGGTTAATATTTAGCGCATTATTAGCTCGTTCAATTGCCGAAAATGCAAAACAGGTTTCCATGAAACTCAACTATCCCTTATTGGTAGCCGCCGCCTATTCAGGAATGATGGTTTGGCACGGTGGATTAAGTGGATCTGCACCTTTAAAAGTGGCCGAGAGTAATCATTTTCTGAGCCATTTAATGGGAGTAATTCCGGTAAGTGAAACTATCTTTTCAACCATGAATTTGATACTCTATGCTTCCTTCTTACTTCTTATTCCCCTTACGTTTTTTCTAATTTCGAAGATCAAGTCAAATACTTTCACCAAGCAATCGGAACTACCCGAAACGGTGGATATTTCAAGTACTCAAACAAAAAGACAATATCTCGGTACCAGCCTGGGAATTTTGCTTGCATTTATAGCAATTTATCAATTTTATTTAACAGGCCTTTCAGCATTAAATATAAATTTAATTAACCTGATTTTACTTTCGTTGGGTCTGCTTCTATACGCAAATTTAGATCAATTCATGAAGGCAGTTAACACGGCAATTTCTTCATCCAGTGGAATTATGATCCAGTTTCCGATTTATGCAGGAATAATGGGGTTAATGAAATATTCCGGATTAGCAGAAGTTTTTACGAAGAGTCTTATTTCAATTTCTTCTGCAACAACATTGCCAATTTATGGATTTTTAAGTGCTGCAGTTGTAAACTTCTTCGTTCCAAGCGGAGGTGGCCAATGGGCTGTTCAAGGTCCAATCCTTATCGAGGCAGCCCAACAATTGGGTGTTTCAATCCCTAAAACTATTATGGCACTTGCCTACGGCGATCAACTCACCAATATGATTCAACCTTTTTGGGCCATTCCGCTACTTTCCATTACTGGTGTTAAGGCAAAATCAATTATCCCTTACACTTTTGTAATTATGATTGTGGGAGGTATTGCATCTGTATTAGCGCTTTACTTTTTTTGAACTCCTCCATTCCAATCAATTAGCATTAGAGCCATCCTCATATTTTAATAAATCCTAATATTAACTAAATTTGCAATCGCGAACATAAACACGACACATATGGAACTCAAAATAATATCATGGAATGTAAATGGAATTAGAGCTCTTCAGAAAAAGGGGATAAATGAAATATTTGATGGTTTAGATACGGATATTCTATGTCTTCAGGAGACCAAAGCGCAGGATGATCAAGTACAGGAAGTTTTGTTCGATTCTGGCTTTCATTTCACCAGCAATTCTGCAGTTAGAAAAGGATATTCGGGAACAGCAATTCTGAGCAAATCTGAACCCATTAAAGTAACTCCCGATATTGGCCTTAACAATCACGATCAGGAAGGCCGTGTACTAAATGCCGAATTTGAGGATTTCTATCTGGTAAATGTATATGTTCCAAACTCAGGGTCAGAGCTTGTTCGACTGGATTATCGAAAACAATGGGACGCAGATTTCTTGTCATTTCTTAAAGCTCTGGAAGAAAAAAAACCGGTTATTCTTTGTGGTGATTTAAATGTGGCTCATCAGCCAATTGACTTAACAAATCCAAAAAATAATTATAACAAGACTGCCGGATATACACAAGTTGAAATAGATGGTATGGATAATTATTTAAAAAATGGATTTGTTGACACTTTCCGAACTAAATACCCAACAAAAGTTGCATATAGCTGGTGGAGCTACCGCTTTAACGCCAGAGCTCGTAATATTGGATGGAGAATCGACTATTTTTTGGTTAGCGAAAGCATAGCAAAAAATGTAACTGAGGCATTCATTTTGCCTGAGGTTATTGGTTCCGACCATTGTCCTGTTGGAATAAACATCAAATTTTAATCCATTTTTATTTAGAATCATTTTTAATTACCTTTGCAAATTAGCAGATTTAGTATAATTTTTTGATCAGGCATTTATGAAAAATTATAGTATCCGTATTAAAAAATTAAACAGCAAAAAACTGATAAACAATAATTTAATAGCCATTCCTTTAGCCATTAAACAATCGAATCAAAGAAATAGCATGAGCAACAAAAAAAGTTCCAAGAAAAAAATAAATCTTTCCAAGCAAGAAATATTAAGTGATTATCGAATAGCTAACGAAAGCAGGCAGGCCAGCTTGTTGGGCCGACGTGAAGTGCTTACCGGCAAAGCAAAATTTGGAATATTTGGTGATGGAAAAGAAGTCCCCCAACTTGCCATGGCCAGAGCATTCAAAAAAGGCGATTGGCGTTCAGGTTACTACCGTGACCAAACATTTATGATGGCAACAGGAATGATGACTTTGGAAGAAATATTTGCACAACTTTATGGCGATACCGATCCTTTAGCAACTCCGGCAAATGGCGGACGATTAATGAATAATCATTTCGCTACCCGCAGTTTAGATGACAATGGCAATTGGCTCAATTTGATGAAACAACCTAATTCCTCCGCCGACTCCTCTCCCACTGCCAGTCAAATGCCTCGCTTATTGGGACTCGCACTCGCCTCAAAACATTTTAAAAATACTCCTGAGTTAGATACTTTCACAGAATTTAGCAATAAGGGAACCGAAGTCGCTTTCGGTACAATTGGTGATGCATCAACATCTGAAGGCCATTTTTTTGAAACAATTAACGCCGCAGGTGTAATGCAAGTTCCTTTGGCCATATCTGTATGGGATGATGGCTGGGGGATATCTGTTCCTAACAAACATCAAACAACAAAAAGTAATATTAGCGAAATACTTAAAGGCTTTGAAAAGGAAAAAGGTACAAACGGATATTATATATATCGTGAAGAATGTGGCAACTATGCCGCATTAGTTGAACTTTATAAGAAAGGGATTGATGTATGCCGTAAAGAACATACTCCTGTCCTTTTTCATATTCGTGAATGTACTCAACCACAAGGACATTCAACATCAGGATCGCACGAGAGATATAAGACTAAAGAACAATTACAGCACGAGAATGACATTGACTGTATTGCGATGATGCGTCAGTGGATTATCAATGAAAAAATTGCAACTGAAGATGAATTAATTGAGATCGAAAAGGAATCCATAAAAAGAGCTCGACAAGCGAGAAAAAATGCATGGAATAATTATCTTAAGCCCATAATTGCAAAAAAGGAAGAGTTTCTTAATCTGGTTGATATTACTACTTGTGGTTGTGCTCAAACAAGTGAAATAGATGTTATCAAACAAGAGCTCAAAAAAATTGGAGAACCCATTTATAAGGATATTATCTCCTCTGCAAAAAAAATACTTCGATTAATATGTAATAGCTGTAGCAATCCTCACAACTCACTTAAAACAAATGTAACCAACTGGCTAAACAAGGAAACCGCCGAATTTGAACTACGTTATAGCTCCCATTTATATAGTGAATCCAGCAAGTCGGTTTTTAAAATTGAGAGTGTTGACCCAGTTTACACAGATAAATCAAAAGATGTTCCGGGGAGAGAAATTTTGAGAGATAACTTTGATTACATTTTCGCCAATAATCCGCTCGTTGTTGCTTTTGGTGAAGACGTCGGACAAATTGGCGGTGTAAATCAAACCTACGAAGGGCTTCAGGAAAAGTATGGTGAAAACAGGGTTTTTGATACAGGAATACGCGAAGCTACAATAATAGGACAGGGACTTGGAATGGCATTAAGAGGATTACGACCGATTGCTGAAATACAATATTTCGATTATTTATTATATGGTTTACAGGTACTTAGCGATGATCTTGCCACAACACATTACCGAACACGAGGTGGTCAAAAAGCCCCAATGATTATTAGTACCAGAGGACATCGTTTGGAGGGAATATGGCACTCAGGTTCTCCATTAAGCATGGTTATTAATTCAATCCGTGGAGTTCATGTTGCTGTGCCACACAACATGACTGAGGCTGCAGGTTTTTACAACACATATCTCGAATCGGATCAGCCGGTAGTTATTATTGAGCCCCTAAATGGTTACCGCTTACGCGAGAAAAAACCTGAAAATATTGGTGAATTTAAAACACCTGTAGGGATACCAGCAATAATGCAGAAAGGAAGTGATGTTACTCTGGTAACATACGGCTCATGTGTTAGAATTGCTCAGGATGCTATGCAACAGCTAAAGGATTTTAACATCAGTGTAGAATTAATCGATGTACGCACACTCATTCCATTCGATATTAATCACTTAATTGCGAAGTCGATAAGCAAAACCAATAAGGTATTATTTTTTGATGAAGATGTTCCCGGTGGAGCAACTGCATATATGATGCAAATCGTATTGGAAGAAGATGGAGGGTATTACCACCTCGATTCACAGCCAAAGACTCTTACAGCAAAAGCGCATAGGGCAGCGTATAGTACAGATGGTGATTATTTCTCAAATCCCAATGCTGAAGATGTTTTTGATGTGATTTATAATATGATGCACGAATATAATCCCGAAAAATATCCAAAGATATTTTAGACTCAAGTTTACGACTATTTCCAAAAGACTATACAGAATCATTTTTTCAAATATTTGATATATTTCATTTTTAAATAATCACACTAGGCAAACTCATCTAAACTCATGTGTGAATAAGTAAATTGCATGGGGAAACTCTGAGTAATAATTATGCAAATTTTTTTTACCACTAAGTAGCACAAAGGTTGTCGCAAAGTAACACGAAGGAAAATCAAATAATAAGGATGTCTATGCAAAGCACTAATAATGAAATGAAAAATCTTTAATCCTTTATGCGACTTTGTGATGTCCTTTGTGCTCCTTTGTGGTTAATATTTTTTTTTAAAGCGCTCTCGAGTACTCATCTACAAAGATATAGATTTACAATCAGTTTTCAAGTTATGTCTTCATAGTGTTTAAAAGAGATATAAATTCTGAAATTAGATGCGTTTGTTCAAATCCTCCACAATTACTAATTAAGTTTTAAATTCAAAAGATTATCTTTGCATAATGCAGCGTGTGTGGACATATCTCTTCACAATAGTTTTATTAACAACTATTAGTTCCTGTTCCCAACAAACAGGTCAAAAGACTAATGAATCAATTCTTTATAATAATATAAGTAAGAATAATATCACCCAATCCAATATTGTTCATAGACCGTCTAGTTCATTAGGTGAGAAAAATGCGGATACAGCTTTTTTATATACAACCAAGGTTTACAAAAATGTTGGCGATTTTGCAGAACTAAGTATCCAGGAAATTGCAGCTAAAAAAGGTGGCATTGAAAGAAAGTCATCAGAATACCACACAGCAAACTACGCAAGCCCACAGGATATTAGTAGTTCAACAAGACTAATTAGAGTAGTTTTTGACAATGACATATTTAATAATACTGATTATTATTATACTAACGGGGTAGTTATTGATCTAATAGTTCCTACAGCAAAACTTTCACCATTATCAAAACTATTATTGGGCTTTAAAGGTGCAGATATAGATTTATTTGGGTTCTCAATTAAGCAGAATATTTATACACCAACAAACCCTGATATTGCAGAAATTTCTGTTGGTGACCGACCCTTTTCCGCGTTTTTATCCATCGGTCAAATTAGAGAAAGTTACAACGTAAAAAATAATTTCTCAATAAAAAGTGGTTTGAATTTTGGAGTGCTTGGCCCTGCATCAATGGGTTCTGTAGTTCAATCATCAATTCACAATATTGAACCCATTGGCTGGAACAACCAAATAAACAACAACGTGGTAATTGACTATTCAATAGAGATTGAAAAGGGAATTGTTAGCTCACCCCATTTTGAATTTAATGTAACTGGCGGAGGAAACATTGGAACCATATTCAATAAAATTAAAGGAGGGGTTTATTTAAGGGCAGGAAATTTCACTCCGGTTATTAGGGGTCTTTTCTCTAACTCAGGTAGTACATCCAATAAAAGCGCTTTACAATACTGGTTTTTTGTAAGTGGTAACACTAATGTTGTTTTTTACGATGCCACACTTCAGGGAGGTTTATTTAGCAAAACCAATTCATACACAATTCAGGATAAGGATATTAATAGACTGGTACTAAACTTAAGTGTTGGCTTTGCATTGTATTACAAGAATGTTGGTTTGGAGATGCAGAATTTTTATCTTTCACCGGAGTTTAAAAACGCCTATGATTTCAGGTGGGGTCGAATTAAATTAATATTCAAAATCTAATAGAACAATATGTCGAAACTAGTAAATCTTGAAAACGGAAACTCAACAAATTCTAATCTGCCAATGGAAAATGTTCAACTTGAATTCCCGGTAACATTTCAATTAAAAGCCGTAATGTATACTTCAGGTTCTGATGATGAAAACAAGAAAAAACTAGTTGATGTTTTTAATAATCTTAAAGTTAAGAACAAATTTACAAACTCCAAAAAAAGCAGTAAAGGCACATATATCAGCTATAATTATAAAGTTACCTTGATCAGCAAGGCACAACTTGAAACACTGTATGAAAACCTAAAGAGTGTGCAAGGAATAAAGTTCGCCCTATGATTCAAAAATTGCTTGCGGTTGCATTTGGAGGAAGTATTGGTGCAGTACTACGCTATCTTATTTTTCTTACATATGAAAAAACAAATACTCATTCCTTCCCATGGGGAACATTATTTGTGAACCTTGCAGGCTCATTTTTAATTGGTTTATTATGGGGAGTATTTGATAAATTTTATGTGTCACCAGGAATTAGACTTTTCCTATTTGTAGGGATTCTTGGTAGTTTCACAACTTTTTCAACATTTGCATTTGATGTATTTAGCCTTGGCAAAGATGGCAGTTTCAAATACCTAATTATTTATATACTAACAACAAATGTTGTAGGAATATCGTTAGCATTTATTGGATACTATATTTCAAAATTATTCTAATGCACGAGATTGAACCATATTATAATTGGAGAGGCAACTATATAGCTGCTGACGACCCTGAATCTCCTTTTTTTAACAGAGAATATAGCGAGTTCTCATTTACCAATTCCATATACGATCATTTGATCCATCCCCAATGGGATGAGTTTGGGTCAAACACTCTATTCATCAAAATTTTGATGGTTAATTACGAATCACAATATTGCATTATCGAAATGCTTGGCGAATGGAACGATTTATTATATAATGATATCATGTTTTTGTACAGGAATGTAATTGAAATACTTCTTGAAAATAATATTAAGTACTTTATCCTTGTCGGTGAAAATGTACTTAATTTTCATCCCGATACAAATGACTATTATGAAGAATGGTTTAATAATATTGATGATGGTTGGATTGTTGGTGTGAATTTCCGGGACTTCATAATTAAAGAGTTTGAAGATGCAGATATTGATTATTTTATTGCATTTAGTGGTGAGTTTAACGAAATTGCCTGGCGAAACCAAACCCCAGACCAATTGTTTGAACAAACCAATTCCATTATCACCAAACGACTTGGCATCTGATAAAACCACTAATTAACAATGACCAGTTACCGATTACCAATAATAAATGACCAAATTAAAAGCAGCATCCATATCAGTTTATGGCAAAGTTCAAGGAGTTGGATTTAGATATCACACATCTAAAAAGGCTGATGAGTACAATATTAACGGTTTTGTTCGAAACAAACCTGATGGTTCAGTATATATAGAAGCAGAAGGTGAGGAGATTGATCTTTTAGCATTTATCGATTGGTGTAAGGTTGGCCCACAATGGTCGAGGGTTATAAAAATAGAAACTCAAACTATTCCACCATTGTACGCCACTGATTTTCAGGTTAAATAATCCAATTATATGCAAACCTTGTTTTTAAATAACCTAACTCTTGCTAACACTTCCGTATAATCTTACTACCTTTACAACCTTAATTTTTAAATTTAAATGATGGAAAAAGTAAAACAATTTATCGAAGATAATAGGGAACGTTTTATGGAGGAATTATTCGAAGCAATTCGCATTCCTTCAATATCTTCTTTAACGGAACATAAAGGAGATATGATCCGTATGGCTGAATACTACAAGAAAAGTTTGCTTGCCGCAGGAGTTGACAAAGCCGAAGTTATGCCAACTGCAGGCAACCCTGTTGTTTATGGTGAAAAAATAATTGACGATTCATTGCCAACCGTACTCGTTTATGCACATTATGATGTAATGCCAGTTGATCCAATCGAGCTTTGGGATTCGCCACCGTTTGAACCGGAAATTCGTGATGGTAAAATTTATGCCAGAGGTGCTGACGATGATAAAGGTCAGGGATTTATGCACATTAAAGCTTTTGAAGCTCTTGTGAAAAATAATAAGCTTACCACCAATGTTAAGTTCATGATTGAGGGTGAAGAAGAAATTGGCTCTGTAAGTCTTGGTGCTTTCTGCGAACAAAATAAAGAAATGCTCAAGGCAGATATTATCCTTGTTTCTGATACAGGTATGATTGCTGAAGATATTCCTTCAATAACAACAGGCCTTAGAGGTTTAGCTTATTGGCAGGTTGAAGTTACCGGTCCAAACAGAGATCTTCATTCAGGTCTTTTTGGTGGAGGCGTAGCTAATCCAATAAATGTATTAGCGAAAATGATCGCATCAATGACTGATGAAAAAGGCATGATTACAATGCCGGGTTTTTATGATGATGTTCTTGTTGCTACTGATAAAGAAAGAAAAATGCTTAACAAAGCACCTTTCAGTATTGATGAATATAAAAAAGCAATTGATGTTGAAGAACTTGATGGTGAAGCTGGGTACACTACAATTGAAAGAACCGGAATTCGTCCTTCATTTGATGTTTGTGGTATCTGGGGTGGTTATACCGGAGAAGGTGCAAAAACAGTGCTTCCTTCAAAAGCCTTTGCAAAAATTTCAACTCGTTTGGTTCCGGATCAAAACAATGAAAAGATAGCAAAGATGTTTGAAGAGTATTTTACAAGTATTGCTCCAAAATCAGTAAAAGTTAAGGTTGAATCATTACATGGTGGTCAGGCATATGTTTGCCCAATTGACCTCCCTGCATACAGAGCTGCTGAACAGGCATACGAAAAAGTTTATAATAAAACTCCTGTGCCTATGCGCAGTGGTGGTAGTATTCCTATTATCTCAACATTTGAAGATATACTTGGAACAAAATCGGTTCTAATGGGATTCGGACTTGAGTCGGATGCAATTCACTCACCAAATGAAAACTATACTGTAGTTAATTTCTATAATGGCATCGAAACCATCGCTTGGTTTTATCAGTTTTTTGCAGAAGAATTTAAAAAATAGCAGATAAAATAAAAAGTTAATAATTTTGCTCCTTGCACAATATGGTATTGTTCAGGGAGCATTTTTGTTTTACAGAATTAGATCACTTTTCAAAAATTGACTCTAAACAAAGCTTTAACCTTTTGAGTCACCTCCCTCGGCCTTGGGTGGCTTTTTTGTGCTAATTCGCTTTCTGGCTGGTTTTTTAGTGTCAGATTTTTTCTTGTCAGAATTTGTGAATCTTCTTAACGACTCCATATGCTTCTCAAAATCCTGGCTCCGTTTAGTATTAAGATTGCGTCTGTCATCCGAATTTGATTCATCATTCTTATAATACTTTTTCCTATCATCAGATCTCTTTACATTTGTCTCCTGATAATTTTCATTTTCACCTTCAGATTCAGTTTTTTGTAAATCTAATCTATCTTCCTCCAGGCTACGAACGCCATCATCCCATTTTTTTATGCCGCGTTTCCCGTCATCAGATTGTCGGTCTTTTGAATCTCTGAAATCATCTCTTTTTGAAAAGTCTTTTTTCCCTTCTTTCGAAAACCTTTCATCCGGATTATCACCATATCTTTTTGTGCCTTCATAAACTTCGAACTTCAAGAATTTTGTTTCAATGGGACCATTATACAAGGTGATTTTTTGAGATGGACGTAAACCTATAAACTTAGCCTGATCGAAGTCAGGACAAATAACCCAAGCCTCGCAACCAGCAAAATTATTTTTTAGCACATTACCTATGCCCTTATATAAATCTCTCATTTCACCACGTTCCTCCATACGAATTCCATAAGGAGGATTCATAATAAGCACCCCGCTATTTTCGGGTTTGATACTGTCAAAAAAAGCTACTTTAACCTCGATATCTTTATGGAGTCCTGCAAATTTCAGATTTCGTTTAGTAATCCCAATTGCTTTTTCCGATCGGTCGGATGCGTAAATATTACATTCATGTTCGGTGAGGTTGTTATCTGCATCTTCTTTTGTTTTATCCCACAATTCCTGGTTAAAACCTTCCCAATTCATAAAGGCATATTCCTTCCGATAGTAACCAGCAGGAATATTCATGGCTAACATTGCAGCTTCCATAGGTATTGTTCCCGATCCGCACATTGGGTCGTAAAAATCACGATCACCCTTCCATCCAGCCAATTGTATCATGCCAGCAGCAAGAATCTCATTTATTGGAGCCTTATCAGATCCAATTTTATAACCACGTTTGTGTAACGATTCACCCGAGCTATCAAGTGAAATAGTACAAACATTATGACTTATATGTACATCAATATAAATATGTGGAGTTTCAACATTTACCCATGGACGTTTACCAGTACTTTCCCTAAATTGATCAACAATAGCATCTTTTGTTTTTAAGGCTGCATAATGTGAATGATCCATATCAGAATGAAACAAATTTGCATCAACCGAAAATGTTTGATTCAGCTTAAAAACATCCATCCAATTAATCCTCTTCACCTTATCGTACAACTGATCATCATTCTTTACATCAAAAACACCAATGGGCTTAAGTATTCTAATGGCCAATCTTGATAAGTAATTCACTTTATAAAGAAGAGCTTCATCACCACGAAAAGTGCAACCACGCTTTATTATTTCAACATCATCAGCACCCAATTCCTTTAGCTCTTTTGCTAATAATTCCTCTAGTCCGGCAAAGGTTTTTGCAGTTAAATCCATCCCCTTTTTAAATTCTTTAATTGATTCCATATGGTTGGCAAAATTAATTATTTTAGCCTGTCTACAAGCATATTATCAAAATTATAAACATGACTATTAAAGAAGCACAACAGAAAGTTGATCTTTGGATTAACACAACAGGGGTAAGATATTTCAATGAACTCACTAATATGGCAATACTAACAGAAGAAGTTGGCGAGGTAGCAAGGATTATTTCACGTACCTATGGTGAGCAATCTTTTAAAGATAAGGATAAAAAACACAATCTTGGTGATGAAATGGCAGATGTATTGTTTGTACTAATTTGTTTGGCAAATCAAACCGGAGTAGATCTTACTGAAGCACTTAAAAAAAACTTAGTTAAAAAGGAGACTCGAGATAAGGAAAGGCATAAAAACAATAGTAAGTTGAAATAAACTATTGTGTACTTTAAAGTACTGACTTAACATATCAGTTTTTATTATAAATTTACATTGTCGATGTAAACAAAACTAACAAATATGAAAGATAACTTACTTCAATATATCAGACCAATTATTGGCTTTGCCATAATTGTTTTTATGGGATGGTATTTTTTGGATGTTGTTGCATATATATTGGTTGCTACTTTTTTATCGATGATGGGAACACCATTAGTAAGGCATCTTGATAAAATAAATATTCGAAAGCGAAAGATTCCTCACGGATTAAGTGTGGTAACTACAATGATTGTTATGATGTTTATTTTCAGTTTATTTATGGTGTTAATTGTACCTTTAATTATTCGACAAGCTAATATTATTTCAACTATCAATGTGAATGATATAATTGCTAATTACCAGGAACCGATGAATAATTTGGATAGATTTTTGGTTCAGTACAACGTTATTAATGCTGATGAAACCCTTTCAATATATCTTCAAAGTCAGATAATTGAATTGATAAGTGTAGCTAGATTCACTAATTTCTTTACCAATTTAGTGAGCACGACCGGATCGGTATTTATGGGTACATTTATAATTATCTTCCTTACTTATTATTTTTTGGCAGATGATAAACTTGCAAAGAATTTAATTCTCATACTTTCGCCAGAGAAATATATTGATGATTTGGACAAAGCACTCCATGATTCTAAATTCCTTTTGGTTAGATATTTTCATGGTATTTTGATTGAAGTAATAATAATGATGACTTTGGAAACAACCGGGCTATTAATAATGGGTGTGCCAAATGCATTACTAATTGGTTTTCTTGGTGGATTAATGAACATTATTCCATACATTGGCCCTATAATTGGAATGACGATCGGAGCAGTATTAGCAATATTATCTACACTAAGTGCCGGTGAATATGATATGCTTTTATTCACTTTTTTTAGTGTTATTGGGGTTTTTGGGATTGCGAACCTTATTGATAATTTTATTCTGCAGCCCCAAATTTACTCAAAGAGTGTAAAGGCTCATCCTGTTGAAGTTTTTCTTGCAATAATAGTTGGAGGAAAAATTGCCGGAATTGCTGGAATGATTCTTGCTATACCAACACTAACAATAATTAAAGTAATTGCTCGTCAGTTTATGCAACAAATGAAACTGGTGAAATATTTAACAAGTAGAATGTAACCTTTTTGTATAAAATCAATATAATATATAACACACTTTAACCTTTTAAATTTTATAGATATGAGTGAAAAAAAATCAAGTTCTTGCTTTTCTTTTTTAGCAGGAGCAATAGTAGGTGCAGCTGCCGGAGCTTTGGCAGGTTTATTATTAGCACCAGAAACTGGTGAAGAAACAAGGAAAAGAATAGCGGAAAAATCGAAGGATTTAGCAGACGACCTTTTTGACAAATTTGACGACTTCAAGGAAACTATGACTGATGTACTTGAGGATGTTAAGCAAGGAACTGCTGAAACTCTTGAGGCTGTTAAAAAAAGTACTAGCTCTCTAATAGAAGAAGTGAAAGAAAAAGCCAAATAAGTTAAATTAACTTATTTTTTATGGAATACGAAAATTTGGGCACTCCGCTAAGGGAAACATTAGATGAGTTCAAAGCCTATATAGAAAGCCTAATAACATACAACAAGCTTGTATTTGTTAGGGGTGCTGGAGTATTGTCTTCATATTTAATGCTATTGTTATTATTGCTAGGACTTAGCGGATTTGTTCTTTTGTTTTTATCCTTTGCCTTTGCGGGATGGTTTGTGGAGATTACGGGACTTGGTATTGGAACAGGCTATATGGTGATGGCAGTTTTTTATGTAATACTTGCTATCCTTGTTTATATTTATCGTCAGCGTCTAATCTTTAATCCTACACGAAAACTTTTTGGAAATATAGTATTTGGAGACTTTGAATCGTCGATTGATTCAACAGCTTTCGACTCTGAAGAAATGCATACCCAAAATATTAAAGAAGTACACGAAAAGTTGACCAGACAAAAGGATGTATTAAATGATAAATTAAAGGAACTTGAGCAAAACCTATCATTTGCAAATATTGCTCAACAAATAATTGGAAAAGCATATTCTTCAATCGTGTCTACATCAAATATTGCTAAATTTGCATTTGCTTTAATCAAGAAATTCAAGTGGTTTACTGAGCGTAAGAAAAGAAAAAGTGTAAAACATAAGAAAGACAAAGAACTTAAAGAAGGAGAAAACAAAGACTAAACAGTTAGTATATCTTTTTCCTTCTCCTCAAATAGTTTATCAACCATCTCGGAATATTTATCGGTCAGTTTTTGGATTTCATCCATTAACCTTTTTGCTTCATCTTCGGGGAGTCCATCCTTTTCAAGTTTTTTAGCCTCATCATTCCCCTGACGTCTTGCATTGCGAACGCCAATCTTAGTATCTTCAACAATTACCTTTGCCTTTTTTACCAAATCAAATCTTCGTTCTTCAGTAAGTGGAGGAACATTAATTCTGATTATATCACCTTCATTCTGTGGATTAAACCCAAGGTTTGCATTTAATATTGCTTTTTCAATCTCATGAATAGTGTTTCTGTCGAAAGGTTGGATTACTATTTGTCGCGCATCAGGAGTATTGATATTTGAAGTTTGCTCAATTGGAGTTAATGCACCGTAATATTCTACTCTAACACCTGCTAACATGGATGGGTTAGCTTTACCGGCTCTAACTTTCAATAATTCTTTTTCAAGGTGCTTTATGGCATCTTGCATGTTTTCTTTGACTTCTTCTAAACAAAAAATAGCTTCGTCTTCCATTGTTTCAGGTTTTAATAACCACAAATGTAATATTTCTCTTTAATGAACAATCAATTTTTTGGTCAAGAATATTATGTTTTTATTCACATTAATACATTAAAAAATGCCTACTTTACAATCGTGCCAATATCTTTTCCTTCAATAGCTCTCAAAAGGTTTCCTTTGGTATTCATGTCGAAAACTAAAATTGGCATCTTGTTTTCCTTACACAAAGTAAACGCAGTCATGTCCATTATTTTAAGGTTCTTCTCATATGCCTCATCAAATGAAATTGTGTCATATTTTATTGCATCTGGATTTTTTTCAGGATCAGCTGTATAAACACCATCAACGCGAGTGCCCTTAAGTAGGGCTTCAGCATTTATTTCCACTGCACGTAAGGCTGAGGCAGAATCAGTAGTGAAAAATGGATTACCGGTACCTCCGGCTATTATTACAACATAACCATCATTAAGATATTGCTTAGCTTTTCTACCACTTGCCGATTCAGCAATTGGATCGATAAAAATACCCGAAAGCAGTTTTACTTTTAAGCCTTGCTTTTCAAGCTCAGCCTGCAATGCCATTGAATTAATTACAGTAGCCAGCATACCCATATAGTCTCCTTGTACTCTGTCCATTCCTTTTGTAGCACCCTGTAACCCACGGTAAATATTACCACCTCCAATTACAATTGCTATCTGAATTTTTTTTTCAACTACTTCTTTAATATCTTCACAATAGCTTGATAGTGTCTTAGGATCAATACCATAGCTTTGCCCACCCATTAAAGCTTCCCCGCTTAATTTCAATAATATCCTTTTGTACATATACTATTTTATTATTATTATTAAAAATTAAATCCAATACTTACAAAAAATGCCACCGATGGATTAAGGTTTGAACCCATAACCGAAAACTCAACAGGGCCAATAAAACTATTATAAGATGCTGTTAATCCATACCCAACCATTGTATTGGCTGGATCAAACACATCTTCCACAAAGCTTTCGGTTGCCCCTATATCCGACCTTAATGTTAAGTACAATTTTTCATAAACATTATATTGCAATTTTAACCTTGCAATAGCGCTATATAAACCCAACTTTTGAACAAAATAAACTCCTGTAAATGGAACAAAGTTGCTAACATAGTTAATTTCATTTAACCCCCCTACGCCAAACCAATGTTGCGCAGGCGGAGTATCCTGTTTTAGTGTACCACCAACAAACAATCCGGGTTGAAGTGTGAATTTTGGCTTTAGGTTAATATAATGGTCGTATTTAAGGTAGAATACAAAAGAGTTGGTAAATAATTCTTCTGACCAACCCTTTGACAACGGCATGGTATATAACACCTTAAATTCGCTTCTAAAACCGGTTGTCGCAAAATATGTTTTATTGCGAGTATCAGCCCTGAATTTCACAAATATATTTCCATAGCTGTTAAAATTTTGAAACGGTGTTAATATTGTGTCAAATAATATCTCTTGTTTGAATCTAAAATATTCATACTCAAAACCCATCCTAAAACTATACAAGTTATTGAGGGTAGATGCCATAAAAGCCGAAGCCTTATAATTTGAAAAGTTTAGTGTGTTTATTTTAATATCCTTATTATAATCATTAAATTTAAAGGTGTACATATCAAATTCAACACCAAAACCTGGTTTAGCTCCATTCGATAAGAGGTAAAGTGCCCTGAACCTTGGGTTAGGACCAAGGATTAAGTCAGTAAAAAGTTTACTTCTGTGGCCTAGTATATTTCTAAAAATGCCATCAATACGGATGCTGCCCTGATAATCAACGTCATAATGAATTGAAGCAGATAAATAGCCAGGGGGTGATTCCTCCAAATTGATAATCAAATTTGCCCTACCGTTCCCAATTGGTTTAAGTTCATAGAATACATATTCGAAAAACTTTGTTCCGTAAACCCTTGTAATAACATGTTCCAGATCATCTATGGAAATCTTTGAATTTTTAAAACGACCAAAATAATTGTTCAGATAAATCAATGACATTTTATTGTTACCATTGTATATTACATCTGCAATGTTCAATGAATCGAGGGGTAGGGTATTATATTTCTTTAATGGTATAAATTCGATTCCATTTAATGAATCGGCCAGAGCTTTTAATTCAGAATAGTGATCCCTTGCAACTTTTTCACCATAGGCAATTATTGTATCGTATTTGGCAAAATCCATCATACCTGCCGGCACTTCAAAGTGAATATTCAAATCAATAATTTTTTCTGCCTCTTCATTTGCTTTAATTCCGTGAAAAAAAACTATTTGACCAATAATCTCAGTCATCGTGTTAAGTTGAGTAATGCTGTCTGCAAGTCCTGATTGCACATCCCCCCCAATAATATATTGTGCCCCTTCCTTGCGTATTTGGTCAGCGGGATAATTATCCACAATACCTCCATCAACCAGATAGTAGCCATTATAAAAAGTAGGTGAGAAATACCCCGGTATTGACATACTTGACCTTACAGCCATCGGAAGGTAACCTGACTTTAAAACTTCGGCATTACCGTTAAACAGGTTTGTGCCAATACAAAAAAATGGCGTTTGAAGTTTGCTGAAATCCGTAATATTCCAGGCAGGGGAAAAAAACCTATTAAGCAATAAATTAACTTGCTGACCTTTGTATAATGATTGCTTGAGTCCTATTTTCCGTTTTTTAAATGGCAATGAAATAATCGATCCCTCAAGGAATTCCTTTTCTTCATAAGCAATGTACTTTCTTGGGATATCATCCAATAGAAGGGCATCCCAATCCTGTGCCCTAATCATTTTTTCAATCTCATCAGGACTATAACCAATGGCATAAAGGCCTCCCATAATACTTCCAATACTGGTTCCTCCAATATAATCAATATGTAATCCTACTTCTTGAAAAACCCGAAGCATCCCAATGTAGGCAAAGCCTTTAGCCCCACCACCACTAAATACTAATCCTATTTTAGGTCGTTGTTTCTTAACAGGTTCAACAGGATTTTCGGCATTAACAATGACACTTTGAAACAATAACACAGCAATCATTAAAGTAACAATATGTAATTTCTTATTCATAAGCTGCGATTATTAAGTTAAACTCCTACAAATATAAGATGAATATGTACACGAATCTAAATTGAAATTAATCGGGTCAATTAAAACAATCTTTTAATACATATTTGGTGATTACTAATAACAAATACAATTAAATTAAAAACCACCATTGAAGTAATCGATGGTGGTTTTAATCAATAAATGTATTTTGTTCTTCTAGAACTTAGGCTCATAAGTATCGTAATCTATTTTTAGTTTATTAAACTGTGTAAACAGGGAATTAAACTCATTATTGTTATTGTTATTAGCGCCAAAAATATAGGTTACGCCTCCTTTTAGTCCTAATGTATCTGCCTTTTCAATAATAAAACTCGATGTATCATTCTTAGCCCAAAACATTGTTCTTATATCTCCTAATTTTTCAACACGCCAAACTGCGTTGCTATCAAAAGTAATATATGCCAAACGGTCGCCATTATAGCTTATATCATATACAACCTGAAATATATCAGGAGGGTCAACAATTGCGTCGTTACTGCTATATGCGGGAAATTGAGGATTAGTACTCGTGGGCTTGCATCCATAATTTTGCAAAAACCCAATCGTAAGAAACAGTACAAATACGTTGATAAATGTCCTTTTCATAGTGGTAGTTTTTTGCTAAATTATAAATTTTTTCCGTGACATTGTTTATACTTCTTTCCAGAGCCACAAGGACAAGGATCATTTCTTCCAACTCGTTTCTCAACTTTTACAGGTTGTGATTTTTGAGGTCCCTGAATATCGCTGTGAGCCTGAGATAACATGTCGCCCCTCTCCTCTTTCATTTGAGATCGATCTAGTCCACGTGGAACCTTAGCTTCACGCAAGGCATCATTACTCTTCATATAAACATCACCTTTTATCAAATATGAACCAACATCCTTATTAATTTTCTGAATCATCTTCTTAAATAATTCGAAAGATTCGAACTTATATATAAGCAATGGGTCTTTTTGTTCATATGATGCGTTTTGAACCGATTGTTTTAGCTCATCCATTTCACGTAATTGCTCTTTCCACAGATCATCGATAGTAGAAAGAGTGATGCTTTTTTCAAAGGCTACCGGAACTTCAGCACCATTAGATTCAACAGATTTTTTTAGATTAGCAACAATTTGAACTTGACGTTTTCCATCTGAGAATGGGATGGCAATATTTTCATATTGACTTTGGTTTTCGTAAACATCCTTAATTACAGGAAGAGTATTAATTGCAAGTCGGTTTCTTTTTTCAAGATAACGCGTATAAACCTCCTTTGTTAATCTCTCTGTAAGCTCAGCACCATCAATTGCCGAAAATTCTTTTTCATCAACAGGCGATTCTATGGCAAGACTTCTTAACACTTCCATTTTAAAGCCTTCAAAATTATTCTCTGATTGATAATCCGTCGAAATCTGTTCACATAAATCAAAAATCATATTTGAGATATCTACCGATAGTCGTTCACCAAACAAGGCATGATGACGGCGGCGATATATCACCTCACGTTGTGAGTTCATAACATCATCATAATCAAGCAAACGCTTACGAACACCAAAGTTGTTTTCCTCAACTTTTTTCTGGGCGCGCTCTATTGATTTAGTAATCATTGAATGTTGAATTACTTCACCTTCTTCAAGACCAAGCTTATCCATTATCCCAGCTATTCGACCTGAACCAAACATTCTCATTAAGTCATCCTCAAGAGAAACAAAAAATTGCGAGCTTCCGGGATCACCCTGACGTCCTGCACGTCCACGTAACTGACGGTCGACACGGCGGGAGTCATGCCTTTCGGTACCTATAATAGCCAACCCACCTGATTGAACAACACCTGCCCCCAACTTAATATCAGTACCTCTACCAGCCATGTTAGTTGCAATGGTAACCATTCCTGGCTGCCCTGCTTCCTTAACAACCTGGGCTTCCCGCTGATGCAATTTAGCGTTAAGCACATTATGCTGAATATGCTTTCTATTAAGCATCCTACTCAATAACTCAGAAATTTCAACAGATGTAGTACCGACCAAAATAGGTCGTTTTTCTTTTACTAATTTTTCAATTTCATCAATAACTGCATTATACTTTTCACGCTTTGTTTTATAAACAAGGTCTTGTCGGTCATCACGTATTATTGGTTTGTTTGTAGGGATAACAATTACATCCAGTTTATAAATATCCCATAATTCACCTGCCTCTGTTTCGGCAGTACCAGTCATTCCTGCAAGTTTTTTGTACATGCGGAAATAATTCTGAAGTGTAATGGTAGCATAAGTTTGTGTAGCAGCTTCTACCTTTAGGTTTTCCTTAGCTTCAATAGCCTGATGTAATCCGTCAGAATATCGACGACCTTCCATTACACGACCTGTTTGCTCATCTACAATTTTAATTTTATTCTCCATAATTACATATTCCACATCTTTTTCAAAAAGTGTATATGCTTTAAGTAGTTGAGTAACTGTATGTATTCTTTCTGATTTTATTGAATAATCCTGAATCATTTTATTTTTCTGCTCCAGCATTTTCTTTTCATCCAATTTCTGACTTTCTAACTCAGCTACAGTAGCACCAATATCATGCAACACGAAAAAATCTGGATCGTCATACGACAATGTTAGCAGATCAATACCTTTTTCGGTAAGATCCACGGAATTATGTTTTTCATCATTAACAAAAAACAACTCATCATCAATAATATGCATGTTTTTTGCTTGTTCCTGCAAATAAAAACTTTCTGTTTTCTGCATTAACTGCTTATTGCCCTCCTCGCTTAATAGTTTGATAAGCGCTTTATTTTTAGGCAAACCATGATATGCTCTTAATAGTGCATCACCGGCTTTCTTAACCTTTTCATTATCATTCTTTTCTGCAAGAAGATTTTTTGCTTCTACCAGAATTTTAGATACAAGAGATTTTTGGGCATTGTAAAGTTTCTGAACATCAGCTTTCAATTCATCAAATTCATGAATATCACCTTTAGGTGTAGGTCCTGATATAATCAAAGGGGTTCTGGCATCATCAATTAGTACTGAGTCAACCTCATCCACAATTACATAATTATGTTCGCGCTGAACAAGCTCGTCAGGATTACCTGTCATGTTGTCACGCAAATAATCAAATCCAAACTCATTATTAGTCCCAAAGGTTATGTCAGCTAAATACGCTTGACGGCGTTCATGAGTATTTGGTTGATGATTATCAATACAATCAACTTTAAGGCCATGAAACATGTATAACATTCCCATCCATTGGGAGTCACGTTTTGCCAGATAATCATTAACTGTTACAAGATGAACACCTTTACCGGGAAGTGCATTTAAATACATGGGTAGAGTTGCTACCAAAGTTTTACCCTCGCCTGTTGCCATCTCGGCAATCTTACCCTGATGAAGTACTGTACCACCAATTAACTGAACGTCGTAATGAACCATATCCCAAGTTATGGCATTACCTCCAGCTAGCCAGGTACTATTATAATATGCTTTACCACCTTTAATACTTATGCTTTCAACCGAAGTGCTTAATTCACCGTCAAATTCATTTGCAGTTACCTCAACAACAGAGTTTTCTGCAAATCTTTTGGCAGTCTCCTTCATAACAGCAAAAGCTTCAGGGAGAATCTGATTTAGTATATCCTGAGTTTTTTCGTAACTTTTCTTCGATAATTTATCTATTGTCGAATAATTATCCTCCTTCTCATCAACATCCATTTCAGGACTGTTGTTCATTAAGTCCTTTAGTCGGATTATTTCATTTTCTTCCTCACTGATATATTCGGCAATTCGCTTTTTAAACTCTGAGGTTTTTTCCCTTAGCTCATCGTTTGAAAGCTCTTTGATGTATTCATAAGCTTCTTTTACTTTGTTAACATAGGGATTTATTTCTTTTAAATCTTTCTTCGACTTGTCTCCGAAAACTTTCTTAAGTATACTTAACATAATGGTATGGCAATTTAATATAATCAGACATCAATAATTATTCCAACCAACAATGGCTGATTAAAAACAATGGCGAAATTAATGTTAATTTAGAAACTACCGACAATTTAAACACAAAGCAAATACCTCAATATTAATTCCATTTCAATTAATTAATCCGGCTGATAATTCGACAAAATATGGCTCTAATACACTACATATAAATGATTTCCGAAAAGATAGTTTATCATTATTTTGATAATATAAAAGTTGTAAAACAAATAAGAAATGTTCGTATTTTTGCCACCTATGAAAGAAATAAGAAATTTCTGTATTATTGCCCATATTGATCATGGCAAGAGCACTTTGGCTGACAGGTTACTGGAGTATACCGGAACTGTTTCGGAACGCGATGCGCAGGCACAGGTTCTTGATGACATGGACATTGAACGTGAGCGTGGAATTACAATTAAAAGCCATGCAATCCAGATGGATTATGTTCATGAAAATGAAAAATATGTACTAAATCTGATCGATACACCGGGTCATGTTGACTTCTCATATGAGGTATCACGATCGATAGCTGCTTGCGAAGGTGCCTTATTAATTGTTGATGCTACACAAGGGATACAAGCACAAACAATATCTAATCTATATCTTGCAATTGAAAATAATTTAGAGATTATTCCCGTTCTGAATAAAATGGATTTGGACAATGCAATGCCCGATGAGGTTAAAGATCAGATTGTTGATATGATTGGTTGTGATTATGAAGACATAATTGAAGCAAGTGGAAAAACTGGTTATGGAGTTGATAATATACTTGAGGCAATAATTAATAGAGTACCATCTCCAAAAGGAGATCCCGAAGCACCCCTTCAAGCATTAATTTTTGATTCTGTATTTAATTCGTTTCGTGGTATAATTGCCTATTTCAGAATTTTTCAAGGCGAAATAAGTAAAGGAGATAAGGTAAAATTTGTAAATACAGGTAAAGAATATGAAGCCAATGAAATTGGCGTATTAAGATTGAAGCAGGAATCGCGCAACATATTAAGAACCGGCGATGTTGGATATATCATTTCCGGGATAAAAACTTCGAAGGAAGTAAAAGTTGGTGATACTGTAACCCATAGTGCTCGACCATGTGGTGATATTGTTAAAGGTTTTGAAGATGTAAAACCTATGGTATTTGCCGGCCTTTACCCTACTGATCCTGAGGAATATGAAGAACTCAGAGCATCAATTGAAAAATTACAATTAAATGATGCATCGTTAACCTTTGTACCAGAATCATCAATGGCATTAGGGTTCGGCTTTAGATGCGGATTTTTAGGATTGCTCCACATGGAAATCATACAGGAACGATTGGATCGTGAGTTCGACATGAATGTTATAACTACGATGCCCAACGTGAGTTACCGTGTGGTTACCAATAAGAATAATATTATTGAAGTTCACAACCCTTCAGGTCTTCCTGAATATAAATATATTGATCACATTGAAGAACCTTTTATTAAAGCTCAGATAATAACCAGTAGCGACTATATTGGACCTATTATCAAACTATGTCTTGATAAAAGAGGTGAATTAAAAAACCAAATATACCTCACTACCAGCCGTGTTGAATTAACTGTTGATATGCCTTTGGGGGAGATTGTTTTCGACTTTTATGATAAACTTAAGAGTATTTCAAAGGGATATGCATCATTTGATTATCACATAAGTGGTTATCGACCAGCGAAACTAATTAAGCTTGATATATTACTAAATGGAGAACCTGTTGATGCACTTTCATCCTTAAATCATGTTGATAATGCTTATGATTTAGGCAGAAGAATATGTGTTAAACTTAAAGACCTTATACCTCGACAGCAATTTGACATTGCAATACAGGCAGCAATTGGTGCAAAAATTATTGCACGTGAAACAATAAAAGCTGTTCGTAAAGATGTAACTGCAAAATGTTACGGTGGTGATATTACTCGAAAGCGTAAACTTCTTGAAAAACAAAAGAAGGGTAAAAAACGCATGCGTCAGGTTGGTAATGTTGAAGTACCGCAGCAGGCATTTTTGGTTGTGCTTAAGTTGAATGATTAATTGAATAGGCGTTAATTAGTTGAATATTATCCTTCTATTTACTGCTCACCATTAACAATAAATTTTTTTTACACTTTCCTGTAACATTCTTCATACCTTTATCGTCATAGTTTGTATATGATGAATATCTACTCGTAGAGGATGACCATAAGTGAATATAATAGTTGTGTTGACGACTTTAGTGATGGTGTATATAGGTTTATACTAAAAAACCTTAGAGATACCGAAGTTTCACATGATGTTGTACAGGATTCGTTTATGAAATTATGGATAAAGCGAAAGGATGTGGAATCAAAAAAAGGAAAATCATATTTGTACACCACCGCCTACCATACAATGATTGATTATATTAGAAAAAATAGCCGAAATTCATCAATTGAAAATACTGAGAACGTTCAGGGTGAAACCTTCAATAGTTATTCTGATTTAAAGGAGATACTTAATTTAGCAATTGAAAAACTCCCTGAAATTCAACGATCGGTGATTATGCTGCGTGATTATGAAGGCTATTCGTATGAGGAAATAGGTGAGATTACAAATCTAAATGAATCTCAGGTAAAAGTATATATATACAGAGCAAGGGTATTTTTAAAAAAATTTATTGGAAGTCCGGAGATGGTTATCTAGTTGATGAAAAACAAAGTAGACATAAATAAATCAAATTACGAAATATTCGTAATCGACTATCTCGATGGTAAACTAAGTGCCGTTGAGGTGGAGCATTTTATGGCATTTTTGGAAGATAATCCTGATATTAAAGAGGAGTTAGTAGGCATCAAAGAAACTACTCTGGAAACTGAAAATATTTTTTTTACTCAAAAAAGCGAACTAAAAAAAAAGGAACTCATTGTTACTAATGGTATTGACGAAAATAATTATGAAAATTATTTTATTGGATATTACGAAAATGAACTAACTCCATCGCAAAATAGCTCACTTAAGAATTTTCTTATAGAAAACCCGGAACTCAATGGAGAATTTAAGATTTACGGTAGTTTAAAACTTATCCCCGATTATAATGTTGTATTCACAGATAAAACCCAACTAAAACGTAAGCATTCACTATTACCGGTGTGGTATTCTTCAGCAGCTGCTATTGTTATCTTGTTTGTATCCTTTTGGTATCTCTCGATTCTTAAAACTGATTCATATAGGATAGATTCAACATCAATTAATCAGATTGAATTAAAAAGCAATAGTAATAATTATCTCACGATAAACAAAGTTGATATTAAACTTACAGATAGAAAATTAGTTGTCATCAATTCAAATGAAATTACTGAATATCTGGAAACTAAAGATACTATTCTCCTTTCAAACATAAAGAGCAAAATAGATTTTGAACCTCTGGTTAATGGTTATGAATATGGTCGTTTATTATCTAAAAATATAAATAATAAGCACATTAACCCCACCGGTTTTGATAATCAACAACCGAATATTGTATCTGACGAAAACACAAAAAAGAAAAGTCTTTTTGCAAATGTTTTTAATAATCAATTCCAGAGACTTGCATCGGCGTTCAAATCAAATAAGAAAAATAATAATAATTCATCTCCCGACCCAACCTATGTTAAAGTACTCGACAGAGGCATTTTGGTTTTTAATACAATTACCGGAAGTGAAACTTATACCTCCAAAACTTATAATTTTAACGGTGAACTAACTAGTTATCAAATTGAAGGACAAGAGGTATTATTACGAAGAAGTACTTCGGTTAAATCATCAGAATAATTTATTCTTATTCAAATTCCTTGGGAACACCACAAATCATAACAAATTGGTTTTCATTTGAACCATTACGATATTGATGCTTTTCATTTGGTAATACTAACGCAAAGTCACCTTTTTTAATTGGTTGCTTTACGCCATCCTCATTTACAAGGAAACCCTCACCTTCGATAACATAATTCATATGCTCGTAATTATGTTGATGATATGGAGTATTACCCCCCGGCTCCATGGTAAAAACTCGATACGAATAAACCGGTGCTCCGTCATCCTTCGACAATGGCACTTGTTTTGAAGCTCCTACAGCTCCAGCCATTTCTACTTTATTTTTAGGGATATCGTTTAGCGAAATTATTTTCATGGTTTTTATTGTTATACGTTATTTGTTATACGTTATTTGTTACATGTTAGTAGCTTTTATAAAGTGTCAAACCTAAAACATATTACCAATAACACTAAACTTTTTTTATTTACTCTTCTTTAGTTCATCAATAAACTCATTATCAGTATAAATCCAAAACAAGGGCTGCCACCGTTCAATTCCATTAAAGTCAAACCGTCTGGCTACAGGAGCTAACCCCATAATTTTCTTTTCAAAATGTAGATTTTGAGAATCCATACTCCACTCCTCCAAAAATCTCAAACGAATTATATCTTCAGGCAGTATATTGTAAATTATTGCCGTATCAAATAGCTCGTAAGGGGGATTTTCTCTCATCATAGTAACAATCATCGTGTCAGAGAATATAGCCTCTACTTCAAATTTATCAATTGGATTATTAAAATAATCATAGGCTTTGAATTTACCCGACTTTGCCCCATCAATAATAGTCTTTACCAGTTTATCACGCTGTGGACCAACAAGATTTTGTATCCACCAGTCGTATTCCGGATCAGGACTTTTGATATTCACATCATACTGAATTTTTTCAGTAATAATCTCATTATTATTCTGTTGGCACCCAAACACGGTGAGAATAAAAGCAATAAAAAAAATATGATATACGTATTTCATAATAGTATTAGTTTTATTCAAAGGTAAATAAATAGTACCTTTATACTCCAATTTGAACGCAAAAATGAAAGAATTGTTATTTGCAACATTTGCTTATTTACTATCTATCAACATAGTAGCACAGGTAATCCCTAATGAGAGACGTGTTAATTGGGAATCCGTTACACAAAATATGAGTTTCATTCAGCCAACCATTCAAATAAATGTTATGGATTTCGGGGCTATTGGTGATGGTGTTTCAAACGATCAACCAGCAATTATGAATGCCATTTCGAGCCTGAATGGGCGTTTGGGTTATATATATTTTCCTTCAGGCAAATATCTGGTTGAAAACCAAATTACATTGCCCGACAGCTGTATCTTAAAAGGTAGTGGTTCTAACGAATCAACCATTCTATTGGATATGGGTGAAAATGCTGTGAACTGTATATCAATTTCTAAATCACAATCATCAGAATTTACTGCAATTATCGAAGGGTTAACAAAAGGAAATAACCTAATTTCTGTTGAAGATATTAGCCAATTTACTGTGGGCGACTACATTGAGATTAGACAAAAGAATGGAGATTGGGATATTGTTCCTATTTCATGGGCTGATTATTCAGTAGGGCAGATTACAAGAGTACTGGCAATTGAAAGCAACAAACTACATATTGAAAGTGGGCTTAGAATTGATTATGACTCTGATCTTGAACCTGAAGTAAGACCCATTGTACCAATATCAAATTCAGGAATACAATGCATTAAAATAACCCGAGTTGATGAACCTGAAGAAGGAGCTGGAGCGAATATTTACACATACATGGCAGCAAATTGTTTAATTCGCGGCATTGAAAGTGACTCAAGTGTGGGGGCTCATGTTTCAATAAATTCGAGCATTAATGTATTGATTGATGGAAGTTATTTTCATAATGCATTTACCTTTGATGGTGTTGGGATGAGGGGATACGGGGTTGCCCTTAGTCAACACACAAGCGAATGCGTGATAACTAATAATATATTTAAAAATCTTCGTCATGCAATGATGATAAAAACAGGATCGAATGGAAATATTTTTTCATATAATTATTCACTTGATCCCCATAGGTCGGAGCCAATACCCGATGCTTCAGGCGACATCTCATTCCATGGTCACTATGCTTTCTCTAATTTATGGGAAGGCAATATTGTTCAAAATATAATAATTGATCATTACTGGGGACCATCGGGACCATATAATACACTATTCCGAAATCACGCTGAACTATATGGGATTATTATGACTACTAACAATATACAGGAAACTAACACCCAAAACTTTGTTGGTAACGAAGTAAGCAATACTGAGTTCTTACATGGTATGTATACCCTTACAGGTGAAAACCATTTTGAGTATGGAAATAATGTAAAGGGTGATATTATTCCTCCCGGAACAACCACACTTAATGATTCGAGCTATTATCTGGTTGCTAAACCAGATTTTTGGAGTCTATTCGTCCCATGGCCTTCGGTAGGGTTTCCAAATCAATTGGGTACAGGAACAATCCCGGCAAAGCTCAGGTATGAATCAGGTAACAATTTTACGGTTTGCCCGGATAGCATTATTACAAATATAAATAATCAATCAGCCAATAGTCAATCAAAAATAATAGTATGGCCTAACCCATCCAACACCTTATTCAATATAAAACTACCAGAAAACTTGTGTTCATCAGTAGTTGCAAGAATTTCAAACAGTTTAGGAGTTGTTATTTACTCTGAAAATATTGAAACTCATGGTTCGCAAATATTCACCCTCCCCATAATAAATATAACACCTGGTGTATATATATTAACCGTGAAAACAGAAATAAGAATCTTCACAAAAAAAGTAATCATTTCGCAATAGTCCATGGAAATTAAAAAGCCTACGTTAATAATTGATCTGCAGAAAGTCAAAAATAATATTGACAGGATGCAAAAAAAGATTGATACTAGCATAACAATATTCCGACCCCATTTTAAGACTCATCAATTAAAGGAGATTGGTGATGTTTTTAAGGAAAAGGGAATAAATAAGATTACTGTTTCTTCTGTATCAATGGCCAATTATTTTGCTAACCATGGATGGAATGATATAACAATTGCTTTCCCAATAAATATTCTTGAAATAGATGATATTAATACTCTGGCAAAAAAAATTAATCTCAATGTTCTAGTTGAGTCAGTTTATTCAATATCAAACCTTAGCGATAAAATTAAATACCCCATTGGTATATTTATTAAAGTTGACACCGGTTACAACAGAACGGGATTACAAAAGGACAACCCGGAGATAGATAGTATTATTAAATTAACAATGGCCAATAATAAATATTCCTTCAAAGGGTTTTTAGCACATGCTGGTCATACCTATTTTGCCAAAGGGAAAAGTGAGATATTAAATATAGCTAATAAAAGCAATAGGATACTTAATGAGCTAAAGCAAAAACATATAGTTAATTTTCCTGACATCATAGTTTCTTATGGTGATACTCCATCGTGTAGTATCGCTGATAATTTTGAGGGATTTGATGAAATACGACCGGGCAACTTCACTTATTACGATGTTATGCAATATCATATCGGATCATGCTCACTTAATGAAATAGCTGTTACGGTGGCATGCCCTGTTGTAGCTACGCATAAACAAAGAAATGAGATTATTATATATGGTGGTGCCATTCATTTATCAAAGGAATTTATATCTGCCGACAATAATTTCAAGTTATATGGTTATGTTGTAAAATTTACGAATATTGGTTGGGGTGAGCCTATTCCTGGTGCTTATGTATGCTCACTTTCGCAGGAACATGGTATTATTAAAATGCCAGATAATTATTTTGATGATGTAAATATTGGAGATATACTTGGCGTACTACCCATTCATTCTTGTTTAACAGCCAATTTGTTGATTAATGATTACAAATTAGTTTGATTGGAATTGCCATCAGGTTTTAGGATCATCCCCAAATTCTTTTTGCCATCAATTTTAATAACCAGATTATCCTTAAACCTAATATGCCTCACAAATTCATTTTCGAATACTGCCGGTTGTTTATCTAAAAAATCAATATCATAAGACCCATCACCAATGTATGGATTAACCGTAAAATATCCAACTCTAAAGGATGTAAGATTTTGGAAAAAGTGTGTACCCTGACTGGGATCAATCCTATAGTCTTCAAGACCCGATTCAACAATTAATCGCGCCGCAGAAATTTGAGACCAATTTACAGGGATTCCAAGCCATGGATCACTGGAACCCCATCTACCAGGCCCAACTAGTATATAGTTGATATCCTCTTTTATAAATATACTATTTAAAGTTTCAATATATTCAACAATTTCACCGGTCTTAGCTGCATCAAAATTTTGTGGTCGCACATAAACTATGTCAAAAATATTTTCAATAATTCCATTTCCTAGCGCTGATTTGGAAATAATTATGGAATCAGCGTTATCAATTTCATCATCTCCAATATGAACGCTTTCATCCTTAGACGCTACAGGCCTTATCTGCAGTAGTTTGAAAGATGCTTTTTCACCCTTTGGAACATTCATATTTATTGCAAACTCTATTTCCACCGGATTTCCCATTTCTTCTTCACCAAGCTTCAGTATCTTACCTATTATCTCGGCAAACGGAAATGTATTATGTTTTAATATGTTTGAAAAAGTAATTAATTTCTTGCCATTATAATTATAGCCATCTCTAACAACATTATCATACATTATATAAGTTGATGCTATATCACGAATCGAATTATCTTTCTCAGCTTCTTTTATCCTAAGTTTTAGTAAACAAGTACCATCGTTAGGTTGTATTACAAAATCACGTTCATTTAAATCTAGCGCATAGAAATGTTTTTGTGTTTCTTTCATTGCCATTTCGGGGCTGGACGTTTGGAGAATATTTTTTGGATATTTTGGGCAAAAACGAAGGGAGAGTCCCCCATCAACTACATATTTTCCTAAGCCCAAGGCTATGCTTACAGTACCATCTGCAGGAACAGCAGGGTCTAAGGGGTAATAATCGATTGATCTGCCAACCCCAGAAATTGTTGGATAGTATCTATTACCATATTTACTTCCTACTACTTCCTGAATTACAATGGCCATTTTTTCCTCATCAATAACATTGGATGTTGCTTGCATATATGCCTTGCTATCTGCATAATATGCCGATGCATATACAGCCTTAATGGCGTTACGCATCATGTTAAACATAGCCTCCGGACCACCCTTACGAAACGGCAACATATATGTATTATAAATGCCTGCAAAAGGCTGATAGTGTGAATCTTCGAGCAAACTTGATGAACGTATTGCTAAAGGGCTTTCAATTGAACTTGCAATTTTAAAAATATCGGCATTTGTATGTTCAGGTAAACTGGCATCTAAAAAACGGGCCAATATTTCATCATCACTTAGTTTATCAGATAATGCAATTGAATGTAGCCTGTTTTGATCCATAAACTCATCAAATATATCGGTACCAATTACAACGGTTTTAGGAATGGATATTTCAACCTTTTTAAAATAATTATAAAGATTATTTCTTTTAACCAAAGAATCCAAAAATGCAAGACCTCTTGCTTTTCCACCTATTGATCCTTGCCCGATACGTGATATACTGAAGTACTTATCAAATGTATCACGATTAAATGATGATATTACTCCACGAGCTTTTGAAATTCTAAATTGTGATATTGCATTATATATAAATGTTCGTACCTCGTTAATATCTACGAAGTCCTCACTATTAAAATACCTAAATAGTTCTGCCAGCGGAAATAAAGCTCGTGCTCGGAGCCATTTAGAAAAGTGATTTCGCTGAATATGATATCGCAGTGAATTTGCCGGCAAGGTAAAAATTTTATCCTGTAAATCCTTCAAATCATGGGCTCTGGCAACAACTAATCCAAACTTGGGATCTTTAAATACAAAATCACCAAACGCAAAATACTCCTTAATAAATTCTCTTAGATCAAATGTGAGTGTTTTTGAGTTTTTATCAAGAAACCCAACTCTTAATTCCTTTGCTTTTTTATAATTTTGCTGATCGGACGATTGCAAAAGCATGGGTGTGTACGGATTATCCTTTTTTATAATTGAACACAACTCTATTCCTGCATTTTTATCAATTTTACCATTACGTGCATAAGTTATGTCAGAGATAATCCCAAGTAGGTTTTTCTTGTACCGCTCGTAAAAATTATATGCGTCTTCAAAGTTTGTTGCGAGTAGTATCTTGGGTCTACCTCTCATTCTCATCATTCGCTGATGCTCATTTAGGCCTTCATTCACAAATGACTCTGATTGCTTGAAGATTATTTTATACATAATTGGGAGGTAACTTGAGTAGAATCTAATATTATCTTCAACAAGTATTATCGTTTGCACTCCCACCTCTTCCACATCATTGTCTACGTTCATTCTATCCTCAATTAGCTTTATAATTGCCAGTAGAATATCAGCATTGCCAAGCCAACTAAAAATATAGTCGATGGATCTGAGGTTAATTTTCTCAATTTTCAAACTCACCTCACGAGAAAAAGGGGTAAGCATAACAATTGGGATATCAGAATATTCTTTTTTAATATGATCTGTTAATTCAAAAGTGGCTTTTTTTTCGGGACTGAGCATTGAAATCACTAAATCAATTTTTTCTTCCTTAAGTATTCTTATAGCTTCTTTATCATTAGTCGCTTTCAGAAATTGTGGCGGATAACGTAAGTTTAGTGAAGTATATTCATGAAATATTTGCTCATCTATTCTCCCATCCTCCTCGAGCATAAAGGCATCATAAACGCTTGATATTAATAGCACCTGATAAATTCGCTTTTTCATCAGGTTTATAAATGGCGTTTCACTAAAATAAAAATTTTGGCTTAACACGTCTGCTTTGGAAGAAAACATAATCAATTATTTGCTTATAAACTATCTAATCCTGTTATTACAATAAAACTCGGTAAACTAGTAATGTTCAAATTTAGTTATTTTCAAAATTGTATTATATAAATAATTAAAGAATCCACTTTCTAAGAAGGTGGATTTCAATTGTATATCAAATATGTGATTATTTATTATTGAACAATTCTTAATTACAATAATATCAAATTCAAAATATACAGAACTCATGAAATTAGGTGCTTAATGGTAGGAATACCTTAAATGTTGTTCCTCCTCCTTGGTTACTTACAATAGATAAGTGTCCATTATTATTCTTTGTAAACTCATTTACAATTACTAACCCAAAGCCAGTCCCTTTTTCATTGTCTGTTCCCCTATGTTGTTTATCACTGTACTTTCCTGATAATATATTTTTTATTTGCACCTGGCTCATTCCTATTCCTTTATCAGAAATGGATATTTCGGCCATATCGCTACTTTTACTTATGCCTATATTAATTAAGCTTTCCCTATTTGAAAATTTGATGGCATTTGAAACAAGATTTCTTATAATAATATCAATCTGATTTTTGTCTGCATAAATGGATATCTGTTCTTCAGCAGTCACAACTAGTTGAATGGATTTACGCTGTGCCTGACCATGCAACAATTCGGCCACCATATTTATTATAAAATTTAATTGAATAACTTCAAAATTTGGTTTTAAACTGTGCTGTTGAATCCTTGCCCAGGATAAAAGATTTTCGATAAGCGAATAAGTGGAGTCCAATGATGGTTTTAACGATGTAATGAGTGTAATAATTTCTTCATGCGTTAATTCGTCAACCTGCCCTACTATTAAATCAACTATTGACTTATTTGTTCCAATGGGGCCAATAAGATCGTGTGCAATTATTGAAAACAATTTTTCCTTTGCGCTATTTGCTACCCTTAATTCATTTTGTGATTTACGGAGCTTCCTCTCACCTTTAACTCTGAAACTAATATCACGAATCACACCTGTAATTCCAATTGGTATACTATCGTTATCAAATACTATTTCAGCAGTAAATGAGCAGTAAATAATTCTTCCATCCTTGGTTTTAAACTTAATGTCATGGTCGTTTACTGAATTATTGTTTTCAAACCTTGCCGCAATTTTTTTCCAATCATTAATAAAATGATGATATTCTCTAAAGCTAACACCCAACACTTCCTCCCGGGTATAGCCAGTAATTTTAAAAACCGATGGACTTACATCAGTAATAATACCTTTGGCATCTGACTGAAAGTAAATATCGGGGAAGGCATTAAATAACTGTCGGAATCTAAGTTCACTTTTTCTGATAAGTTCCTCATTTTTTTTTCGTTGGGTAATATCCCAGAAATTTACAACTACCCCATTTATTAATGGATCGTCAAGCAAATTCTGTCCGTGCGCATATACCGAAATCCATTCACCAAATGCATTTTTCATTCGGAAATCAATATTTCTCGACTTCCTATCAAGAATAAGTTTGTTAAATTCTTGTTTAACTAATCCAATATCATCATGATGGATAAATTCAAATGCACTCTTTCCAATTCGATTTGATATATCTCTGCCTATTCTTCTTTCATAGCTCGGACTTATATATTTTGTTGATCCATCACTACCAACTACAAATATAAAATCCTCCGATCTATCGAGAAGTTTTTCATAATAAACCTTTTGCTTCCTTACCAATCGTCTTGCTCGACGATTAATAATATTAAATATAATCATCGAAATTATCAAAAATGAAATCGCAAATATTACCAGTATTAATGTTGTTCTGATATGCGATTCGCTTGTGTATTTTTTTTGAAGATTTCGTATTTCTAGCCTCTGTTTCTCATCATTATACCTAGAAGTAATCTCATAAATTTGCCTGCTCTTTTCTAAAGAAAAAACACTATCACGAATATTGTGATATTTCTCAAAGTAATAATATGCGTTTTTATAATCGCCTGATGCAGCATAAATATTATTTAGCAAATTATAACAGTTAATAATTTGTTCGTTTGATCTAACCGACTCGGCAAGCTTGAGACTTTCAAGTGCATTATCCAGAGCTAGCGTTAAGTTACCATTGGCTAAATGAAGTTCGCTTAAATTCGCCAACACAACTGAAACTATCGGATAATTATTAGCTCTTCCTACTTCCAGGGATTTTAAAAAATAACTCTTTGCTAATATTGTATCATGTAGGTCTCTGTATGTATCACCAATATTATTTAAACCAATTGCTATCCCTTCGATATCATCCAATTCTTTGTCTATTTCCAGTGAGCGGTTGAAGTATTCTAATGCTAGTTGGAATTTTTTTTGAGAACTATAAATATCACCAATATTATTTAAACAAGCTGATACTCCATACATATCATTCTGATCCTCACAAATTTCCAGCGCACGTGAAGTATAATTAAAAGCATCAACAAAATTGCTGTCGTTGGAGAAGATCATCCCCAGATTTATAAACGCTGAGCTGATTCCACTACTATCGCTTTCCACCTCAAATAAAGTTAATGCTTCAATCAGTGAAGATGTTGATTTTTCATATAAACCCATCTCATTATAACAAGAGCCAATTAATAGATACATATTGGCAGAGTTGATTTTATTTACTAATGTATCGGCAGTTGCTAAACCCAACCTGGCATATTTAATGGACTCATCAAAATTATACAACCCCATATATGAATAACTCATGTACTCATAATTATCAATAATTAATTGGGTATTATTTGATTTAAGAAAAGTGATTAAGGAATTATCGAAATAATATAATGCGCTATCGTAGGCTGAGGATTCATAGTAAATGACCCCCTTAGTATAATCAGCTTGCGCAAGGCAATAATCGCATGCTATTTTGTCTGCAAGCTCATGAGCTTTATCAACAAAATCAAAACAAATATCATAATTTGGCAAGTTGCTAATTGCCGAATCACAAAGGTTAATTACCCTCAATGAATCAGCGCGATCATTACTATTAGAAAAACTTTTAATAGTTATAAAACTGAATAGTATTAATAAAATAAAAATTGCGGTAACCCGCCTAAATGAAAATAACATTTCATTAAAAAATTTGTGCCTAGCTAGTGTACAAATTTATGAAAAATATGGTATCATTTTTTTATATTTTCAATAACACTATTAAATAACAAAGGTTAATAGACCAACGATTACAATTTATCAATTATGGCCGTTGCAATTTCTTTATCGGCATTCATATATACGTTCAAAACATTATTTTTTTTCGATAAGTCGAACACTTTTAATACGTTGCCAAGTTCTTTCATCTCTGGCAGAAGTGAGTATAACGAATTCTCATAATGCTCAAAAAACTCCTTATTAAATATTGTTGTATCATCATCGGGATAAAGAGGAAGATATTTAATATCGGCTTCAACTAAATCCTGAAAAAAATGAGTTCCAAATGAAAGGTCAGGAACATAATCACCACTCTTTTTGGCAATTTCAATTAGCATCGATGTATTGTTAATCTCTGAATAAGTAACACTTACACCAAGCTTAATATCGCCTCGGCTTCCCCACCTTCCTGGGCCCATTAAAATAAATTTATCATTCGACAGTAAATCATTAAGTTGGCCAACCGCAATACCAATATTTAAAAGAGCTTGTTGATTTGGTAATTCACCATAGGCAACAGGGTCGACATAAATAATATGAGTAATCCCCTTTATGGTACCATTTGAGATAAACTTATTCGCAGAGAATACAACGGAATCCGGTTCAATATTTTCGGGTAACTGTGCAGGTTCACTTCGCTGACCATGACTTTGAGAGCGACATTGTAGCAAATAAAAATCTTTCCCATCATGAGCAAATTCAATATCAACGGGGTTACCATAAGCCTTTTGCAGAACGGAAAGTATATCTTTTATCTCATTTAAAAAAGCCGTTCGTTTTACTAGTCCTTCAAAATTAACTACAAAACTACTATTAGAAAAATTTATACCAAGAGGTCTGGCCGGTTGAATATGATTTTCTTTTAAAACAGACACAACTCTGCTAATGGCCGGGTAATCTTTACCGTAGCGTTTAAGCAGCGAATCTATTTCAATAGTTTCAAAAGATCCTGACTCTAGATTTATTACATCAATAAATTTTGGTGAATACTTAACAACCTCATCAATTGTAACATTAACACGAAGTCCGGGCTTACCTGGTGAAAGAAGAATTGGATAATCATTGCTTAACCTATCAACTGCACGGGTTCCTAAACCAGGAACTAGTCGAACAAGCCCATCCTCAGGAAGAATTCGTGGTGACCATCGATATTCATTTCTGCTAAAAGCAACTCCGGCAAATGAAGGGAAAAAGTAAGGGCCTACTTTTGTGCCTACTACTTCCTGTATTAAAATTCCCATTTCTTCACGATAATCGAGAAGATTATTATGAAGTCGGTAGATTATTGGATCGGGGCCAAATATCGAAGCATAAACTTCGGCAATAGCATCCATTAACTCAACCAACCGTTCCTCTTTGGTTCCCTTATTTGCTATGAATAAACTCTTGTATTTACCAGCAAAAACTGCTCCAATGCGATCCTCAAGCAAACTTGAACTTCGAACCACAAGAGGAACATCGCCAAAATCTTCCAGAGCCATTAAAAGTCCTTTTACAATTTCGGGTGAAAAAGATGAATTCTTAAACACTTGCAATACATAAGGGTATTCTTGACGAACCTTACCTATTTCCTTATATTTCTGCTCAACGATTTCCTCCAGATTATTGTATGTCATAAAATTCAATAAGGCATCGGATGTTACATACCAGGTAACCGGGGTTTTTATCTTATTAAAAAAATCATATTCCTTTGCTGAGGCTGACAATATTTGCTTTGCAAGAAACAGCCCTGAACTTTTTCCTCCCAATTGTCCGTGACTATTTGTTGGGTAAATTATGCGGTGAAGCAGGTCTGTAAAGCTATCAACCTCAACAACATGTTTTGCAACATCAATAAAATCGGACTGATCTGTTAAAATTCTCCTGATAAGTGCTACTTTAATACTTCTCTCGCGTGAAGCGGTTAGCTCCAACATATTAGGAATTAGATGGTGATAACGCTCAATGGCAGAACTAATACTTGCGAGAGTTGAGCCGGAGTCTTCCATAACCTCGGTTAAAAAATCCGATTTATCCTCTTTCGTCCATCGTTGTATAGAATCTAATATCTTCTTTTCTTCAATATGTTTTCCTGCTACCTCAAATATTTCATATGATAATTCGATCATATTTACACCAACCTGACGCTGATATGGCTTATTAATTTCTGAAAAAAGTTTGCCACCTTCGCTTTTAACCAACGGACTAAACCTTTCCAATAAACCATTAGCTTCTGAAACACCTGTCCAACACAAATAGTTAACCATTTTACGTGATAGCCGTACAAGAAGTTTTGGATCGGTTTGTTTTAACATATCCAACACAGCCCACCAGTCTTTACGTTGATCAGACTTTTGGTGTTCTTCAAATATTGATTTTAATTGCTGATGAAGAATTTGAAGGCCAATTCTTTCGGCAATATTATCAATTAAACGCCGCTCTTCTTTTAAAAATGGACCTTCGTCGGCCATGGGTCTTTCATCAATATAATATACCAGAATAGTTCCAACCATTTCATCCTGAACAAATATATCTGACTTCAATACCCATTTGGTTTCCTTAAAGTTTTTTGATTGAAAACTATTTGAAAATGCTATAACCTTTACAACACAAATATCTGGAAACTGAAATCCTGGAGGGATTGATTTGATAATTCCTTCCCAAACCTCAGTATTAATAACAGAAGTTCTATTCAATAACTCTTGAATTTCATACAAACAATTAAGCTCTTTAGCTCTTTCCCTTAGCTCAACTATAATTTTATCTAAAGGTTCATTATCACTCATATCATTATAATGATTTATTGATTAACCCACGACCACTTTTCCCATCAACCTTTACGCTGATTGGATTTTTTATGCGTACATGACGAATTAAGTCTGTTTCAAATTCAGATGGTTGATTTTCCAACCATTCCCAATCAATTGGAAACTCACCTGAATAGGGTATTGAGAAATACATAACTCCAAATCCGGTAATATTATGAAAGAAGTGCGAACCCTGACTTAATTCGGAATTCATCCCTTCGAGCGGAGCTTCAACAATAACCTTTGCCCCTGAGATTTGCCCCCAATTAACAGGAATACCGGCCCATGGGTCAGAAGTTCCCCACCTACCATAACCTATCAATAAATAAGGTTTTTCATCATTAGCAAGTCTTCTGTTTACTTCCTCCAATTCCGTTGCAACTTTATAAGTTATTGCCGCATCAAATTTGTTAGTTTTTAGATAAACGATGTCACACAAGCCAGCATTAACGCCATTACCGAGCACAAAAGGTGATGAACAAAAAACCTTGTCACTTTTTAATTCGTCAGAAGTTACTTCAACTTCCACATTCGATACAACCATTGGCCTTACCTGCAAGAAACCCAAACGATGTGGTTTATCATTATTAAAAGTCATTGCAAATTCTATTTCTACCGGATCCCCCACTGAATCCTCACAAACCTTAAGAATATCTTTAACTATATCAACAAGAGGAATATCATTCAACCTAAGAATAGGTGCAAAAGTTAGTACTCGTGGACCATTTTTTCCTATGCCGGTTATAATTCTGCCAGATTTGGAATCCAGGGTTGAAGAAACATATTTTAATGTCCTATCGTTTTCGGCAATTGTTATATTTTCATTTACCAGATATTCTGCTTCACTTACCGGATCATATGTAGGTGATTTTCCCATATTTACAGCCCAAAAGGTATTTTGAGTATTTTTAAGCATATCTGAAATCCCTCCAAAAGGGGGTTCTGACTTAGGGTAGCTTGGAGAAAATGACCATGACAATCCTCCATCAACAATGGTTTTACCAAGCCCCAAAGCAAGACTAACAGTACCATCTTCCGGATCGGCATTGCCAAATGCATAATAATTATATGAACGCGCAACACCGGATAACTCTGGATAATATCTTGATTCATGACGTTGACCAATAACTTCCTGAATTATAACGGCCATCTTTTCATCTTTGGTATTGTGTTTTGTTGCGAGCATGTAATCTTTGGCCGATTTAAAATATGTAGAAGCAAAAACAAATTTTATACCTTCAACAAGCTTGTTAAATCTGGTAGTAGTATCCGGCTGGTTGTTAGGAGTCATTTTTGTTCCATAAATTCCGGCAAAAGGTTCATGTAACGAATCTTCCAGTATACTTGACGATCGTATTGCCAGTGGTGTATTTATCTGAGAAATAAGGGATCTCAAATCTCCCAGGATTTCAAATGGAAGGCTGGCTTTTTGAAAGGCATGAGCAATTCTTTCATCTGTAGAGTTTGAAAGGGCAATATTATATAAGTCATTCCTTTTCATAAAATCATCGAACACATCAGAACGAATTACTGTCATTGAAGGAATATCGAGTGTTATTCCTTTATAATTGTTCATGTCAATATTATTGCGTAGTACATCATTAATTTCAATAAGGCCGGTTGCCTTACCGCCAAATGATCCTGTACCAATACAAGTTATACGGTTTTCCGGATTTATAAAACTACTTCTTCCCAGTGCTACTATATTATTGTTATCCATTTCTTTTTGATATTAAAACTAAACCCAACCCCTATCATGACAAGCATTTGCAACTCTATCAACCGAAATTACATAAGCTGCATCTCGCATGCACAGGTCATTATCTCTTGCAAAATCACTAACTGCTATATATGCAGATGTCATTTTTATATCCAGTTTACTTAATACTTCATCTTTTTCCCAATAATAATTCATATTACTCTGTACCTGCTCAAAATAACTGCAAATAACACCACCTGCACTTGCCAAAAAATCGGGTATTAGGAATATATTTCTATTCTCAATAATTTCTGAAGCATCTGGTGTTGTAGGACCATTAGCACCTTCAGCCAGTATCTTAACCCTTGAACTTATACTTTCAACATTATCGATGGTTATTTGATTTTCAATTGCGGCAGGGATTAATATATCTACCTCTTGCTCAAGCCATGCTGCTCCATCAAGCACTTCATATCCAAGATCTATGGCTTTTTGTTTCATTATCCCTCCAAATTTATCAGTAATTGAACGGAGTTCGATAAGATCTATTCCTGCTTCTTTTTTATATGCATAGCTTTTCTGATCTGAATGATCCCAGGTTGAAACACATATCACCTTACCCCCCATTTGATTATATAACTCGAAAGCGTATTGCGCTACTCTTCCAAATCCCTGCAAACTGGCAATTGTATCCGAAGGTCTAATATTTAATTCTTTAAGAGCTTCCCTAACTGCTATAATTACTCCATAACCGGTAGCTTCTTCACGACCTAGAGAACCACCCATACCAACCGGTTTTCCGGTAAAAGCCCCCGGAGCTCTATTGCCCGAGATAACCTCATATTCATCAAGCATCCAAAGCATATGCTGAGCATTAGTCATAATATCGGGAGCAGGAATATCAACATTTGGGCCTATGATTTTATACACTTGTCGTACCCAACCACGGCACAATCTTTCTTGCTCAGTATCGCTTAAATTATGAGGGTCGCATATTACACCTCCCTTGCCTCCTCCGAGCGGAAGATCAGCAACAGCGGTTTTCCATGTCATCCACATGGATAATGCCCTAACAGCATCTACAGTTTCCTGAGGATGAAACCTAAGACCTCCCTCAACGGGACCACGGGCATCATTATGCTGTATTCGATAACCCTTGAAAACTTTTACAGAGCCATCATCAAGCTTAACAGGAATTAAAAAATGATGTTCGTGTAAGGGGTTTCTTAATAGTTCGCGGGTAGCCTGATCAAGGTCAAGCTTATCAGCTGCACGATCAAATTGTTTTTGCGCTTCAAAAAATGGATTATAGGAATTGATACTCATGTCGTCAGATAATTATAATATTCTTACATACACATACTTAAGAGAATTTAATTATCTTAAGCATAATATGTAAAATTATTAATTATCTGATTAAAAGTAAGTGTGAAAGAGTAATATTTTAATAGTTATGAACATCCACAATTACCATGGCCTTTACCACGTAATTCGGCTGGATTTCCACAACTTGGGCAATCATCTTCATATGCATGTTCATGTGTATTTTTTTCTGTTGAACAAGATTCGGAATCCGAACTCTTGCTTGCACAACCGCAGCCTGACCCACACCCTCCCGTGGGAGCTAAATCTGCTTCGGTAATCTCACGTACATTATGTACTTTTCCACTTACATATAATCCACTTCCGGCAAGTTTATGGTTAAAATCCATTTGTACATTTTCCGGATGAATATCAATTACTCTGCCCGAAACAACATTACCATTATTATCAAGCATCGAAATATCGTTTCCTAAATATAGTAAATCCTCCTTAAGCACACCATTAATCATAAATGCCTCTTTTGAAACCTCCACTAGTAGATCATCACGATATTCGCCAAATGATTCATTGGCTTTAAGTGAAAATTCAAAATTGTCGCCTGCTTGCAAACCAATCATATGGGTTTCAAAACCCGGAATAAGTGTCTTATTACCAAAAATCAATAGTCTTGGGTTACTATCATCAGCGAATTCAATCATTTCACCTTTATTATCATTAGTAAGTATCTTATATGAAACCTGTGCTGCTGAATTATTTGATATTTTCATAATTTATATTTTTGAATATTGAATCTGTTCATTTCATTGTCGTTGCAAAAATAAACATTATCTTTTATTTAGAATAAATTTAAATAATGTTTTTATTGTTTCTTTGAAAATTCAAAAATAACATTTGGCTTTATATTCAAATCATATCTTTCAATCAACCTCAAATATTGCTAATTACCAAACTATCTTTGGATTACAAAAAGATATTAAATTTTACCGTAAATAATATTAGTATGTAATTATAAAATATAGATCAAATACTACTTCTAAATTTGTTTTTTGGCTTAGTAAAAACTCAATACAATCAACCAATTCAATAGTTTTTTTTTCTATTATTGTAGGGATATTACGAGAAAACCAAATAAATTAAAAAATATATAATATGTATGAGTTAATGTCATTTAAAGTGAAATGCCCTATGTGTGGTGATTCACTGATGAATCATGATCAATTAATTGATAATGAATCAAGCATTAAATTAGATATCGAAGTTGCTAATAAAAAAGGTGCCATTAACCTTAGTTCAATATATGGAAGCTATAATTATAAAGCCAACATCGAGTTAATTCCTGATGAGGTTGTTAAGTTCTTTTGTACTCATTGTAAGGCGCAAATAATTTCAGATTCAAATTGCTTAACATGCACGGCTCCAATGATCCCGTTTTATCTTCACATGGGGGGCAAGGTAAGTATCTGCTCAAGAACAGGTTGTAAAGATCATAAAGTAGAATTTGACAACCTGTCAATTGCACTTAACAAACTTTATCAAGAGTACGGTGTTGGTGCTGAACATTCTAACTTTGAAGGAGAGCGTATTTTAAAAAAGAAAGTTATTAAGAAAAAAGATCCTGACGAAAAGAAAGAAATTATTAATTCAGGTACATTCTTACAAACTTATTGCCCACACTGCAAGAAGAGTTTAATTGAAGATGGAATGCTCAAGGTAAAAATACTCAATGGCGAAGAAGGATATCTTATGTTGAGTCCATATTTAAACGTATTCTCCTCAAAATCAACAGTATTTCTACCCGAAGATAAAACCATTAAAAATGTTACCTGTCCACATTGTGATAAAACTTTAATTTCGGAAAATAGAGAGTGTGGGAAATGTGGTTCTCCTGTTGCTAAAATTGCAGTTAGTGCACGAACCAAGTTGCTCGACTTTTATTTATGTACCAAAAAAGGGTGCAAGTGGCACGGTCTAAGTGAAGAGGATCTTTTCGACATTCGTCTCGATGACAGTGATGAATGGTAGATAATAAGTTTCAGATTTCATTAACTAATAACAAAACTAATTTTTACTTATGTTTCAAATAGTTAGAAAACAAGAAATGGCTAAAGGTACTATTATCAGATTTGATATTAGTGCACCTAAAATTGCAAAAAAAATAAAACCTGGCCAGTTTATAATTCTTAGAGTTAATGAAACTGGAGAAAGAATCCCGTTAACAGTTGCCGACAAAGACAGCTTTGCCGGGATAATTACAATCATTTTTCAGGTAGTTGGCAAAACAACTGCCTTGATGAGATCACTAAATGCTGGTGATATTATAAAAGATGTTGTTGGACCTTTAGGTAAAGCAGCTGAAATAGAGAAAACTGGTACAGTTATTATGGTTGGGGGTGGCACCGGAGTAGCAATACTTCACCACATTGCAAAAGCATATCATGAAGCCGGAAACCATGTTATTGGCATTATTGGAGCACAGAATAAGGAAATGCTTATTCTCGAAAATGAAATGCGGAATATTTGTGACGAATTAGTGATAACTACTGATGATGGGAGTCTGGGGAAACAAGGGTTTGTTACCGGACCATTGAAAACATACTTAAGCGAGAGGTACGATATAAAACTTGTATATGCTATCGGGCCAATAATTATGATGAAGAATATTACTAAACTAACCAAACAGTTTAATATACCAACAATTGTAAGTCTTAATCCGGTTATGATTGATGGTACCGGAATGTGTGGCGGATGTAGAGTAAAAGTAGGCAATGAAACCAGTTTTGCTTGTGTTGACGGACCCGACTTTGATGGACATAAAGTAGATTTCGATGAATTACAAAACCGAAATTCAATTTACCTCAAAGATGAAAAAGATTCATTATTATTTTCCATAAGATAACTTGCTCATAATAATCCATTACTTGAAATAAAATAACTAGTAAACATCAATACGCAATACTATGTTTGATCAGGATATAAAATATCTAAAATTTAAAACCTATTTAAATACTTATTGTCCTCATTGTCACAATAGTTTCAATGTTGAAAAGAAAGAGGAAAAGAGTATTGTTTTTAAAGCTCGATATGAAAATAATGATATGGAGCTTAAATTAAGTCCGTATCTTGATGTATTTGAGATAGAGACTTCTGTCCCTATCAAAAAAGGCGACATTCTGGATGATGTAATTTGTCCAAAATGTAACCAAAGTATTCTTAATTCTGAAATAAAATGTGGTGATTGTGGCTCCAATGTTGGTGAAGTAATGATATCAGCATTATCAAAACTGATGCCCTTCTACCTATGCACAAAAAGTGGGTGTGAGTGGCACGGGCTCTCAAAATCTGACGAAAGAAAACTACAGCTTAAGATACCCAGGCAAGATATGCCTGAACAAGACCAGAAATTACGTGTTAGTAATTATCAGGAGGTACCATATGGATATACTGGCGAATTGGCCTTACTTGAAGCAGGAAGGTGTTTACAATGTAAAAAGCCCCTTTGTGTTGATGGTTGTCCGGTAAATATCGATATTCCGTCTTTTATTGCTCTAATAGCTGAAGAGAAGTTTGATGAAGCTGCTAAGAAGATTAAAGAAAAAAATATTCTTCCCTCTATTTGCGGAAGAGTTTGTCCTCAAGAAGATCAATGTGAAAAACATTGCATTGTTGGTGTAAAAGATAAGCCTGTTGCAATTGGCAGGCTTGAGCGCTTTGTTGCTGATTATGAACGCAAAATGGATTTAGTTAAAGCTCCTATAATTGGTGTCGAAAATGGTAAACGCATTGCTGTAGTTGGATCAGGACCAGCAGGTCTTACTGTTGCTGCCGATATGCGGCAACACGGTTATGGAGTTACCATTTTTGAAGCATTACACGAAACGGGAGGAGTTCTTACATATGGAATTCCTGAATTTAGATTACCTAAATCCATTGTTCAGTTCGAAATTAACTACTTGCAGGAAATGGGCTGCAGGATTGAAACAAACCATGTTATAGGCCCATTGATTACGCTTGACGAACTACTCGAAAACTTTGACGCAGTATTTATTGCCGTTGGGGCAGGCTTACCTGTGTTTATGAATATCGAAGGCGAAAGTCTGGGAAATGTGTTCTCAGCAAATGAGTATCTCACCAGAATGAACCTAATGAAAGCGTACAAATTCCCGGAATATGACACACCCATGCCAGCCGGTAGTAAGGTAGCAGTTATTGGGGGGGGTAATGTTGCCATGGACTGCGCAAGAACAGCAAAAAGATCAGGGGCAGAAGAAGTAACAATTATATACAGGAGATCACGATCAGAACTTCCTGCAAGAGGTGAAGAAGTTCATCATGCTGAAGAAGAAGGTATTATTTTTAAATTATTAAATAACCCTGTAAAATATATTGGCACCGACAGTAACAAGATAAAAGCCATTGAGTGCATAAAGATGGAACTTGGTGAACCCGATGCATCGGGAAGAAGAAGGCCAATTCCAATTGAGAATTCAAATTTTACTGTGGAATGTGATCTCGCTATTGTCGCAATTGGTAACGGCCCAAACCCAATATTATTCCAATCTTCGCCCAACCTCAAGTTAAACAAATGGGGGTATATTGAAGTAAATCCAGAGACCAACGAAACTTCCATACCCAATGTTTATGCAGGAGGTGATATTGTTACCGGATCTGCAACAGTTATACTGGCGATGGGTGCTGGACGAATAGCGGCAAATGCGATGCACAAAAAGCTATCGGCAAAACCAAAAAAGAATAAAAAAGCATAAATATTATCGCTCAATAGCTATTTAACTTAGAAAACCACTTTCACAAATTATGAAGGTGGTTTTTTTATGGAAACATCTATTAAATATTACTATTTAGATACATTATAAATTTTTATTTTTCAAGCAGTAACATAACAATTTCCTATTTTTACAAACTAATTTTTTTAATCGAAATAATCAGATGCGAATAACAAGAATCAATACAAATATTGGAGAAATTGACCAGCAAAAAGTAGATCTCTCATCCATTGATTCCCTCATAGAAAAGTACAAAAATAAAAAGGGAAATATGATCCCAATCTTACAGGGAGTTCAAGAAATATATGGATATATTCCGAAAGATGCATTTTTAAAAGTATCAAAAGAAACACAACTTGAACTTAGTGACATGTACGGTGTTGCTACATTTTATGCTCAGTTTCGATTAAAACCAGCTGGTAAACATGTGGTTAAGGTTTGTCATGGAACCGCATGTCATGTTCAGAATGCAAAAGAACTTACCGTTGCTCTTCAAGATTCATTAAAAGTGAGCGATGGAGAAACAACTGATGATGGTTTATTTACTTTGGAATCGGTAGCATGCCTGGGGTGTTGTTCCTTAGCTCCTGTATTGATGATTGGTGATGAAACTTATGGAAAACTGAACGGAGATAAAGCTATTAAAATTGTTAGGGATATCAAACGACAAGAATCTAATTAATATGGAAAATACAAAAATAATAGTTGGCCTTGGAAGTTGTGGTATTGCAGCCGGAGCAAAAAAAGTATACGATAAGTTTCTAAGCATTCAAGAATCTGGCAACCTATCATTCGATCTACAAAAAACATCTTGTATTGGGATGTGCTACCGTGAACCTCTTGTTGAGGTTATTGACAGCAATGGATCGTACATGTATGGCGAAATAGACGAAAATAAAGCATCCGAAATAATAGAAGAGCACATTTTAAAAAACACACCAATAGTAGACTATGTTGTTAAAGCCGACACTTTTAAAACCGACGACAATGCTTTTATTGATGATCAGGTAAAGATTACCCTTAGAAATTGCGGTTATATTGATCCGGAAAATATTGACGAGTATGAAGCACGTGATGGTTATCGAGCAATTAAAAAAATTGCAGGGCATCAGGTTTCGCGTCTTGATGTAATTCAAACTATAATCGATTCGGGCTTACGAGGACGAGGTGGTGGTGGTTTTCCAACTGGATTAAAATGGAAATTCGCAAATAATAACAAAGCCCAGGAAAAATATATTATTTGTAATGCCGATGAAGGTGATCCGGGTGCATTTATGGACAGATCGGTGCTTGAGGGTGATCCCCATTCCGTTCTCGAAGGAATGATAATCGGAGCCTATGCCATTGAGGCAACTGGAGGTGTTATTTATTGTAGAGCTGAATATCCACTGGCAATTGTTCGTTTGCAAATCGCCATCGAGCAGGCACGTAAAAAGGGATACCTTGGTAACAATATACTTGGAATTCACGGTTTTAATTTTGATATCTATATAAAAGAAGGTGCCGGAGCATTTGTTTGTGGTGAAGAAACTGCGTTGATTGCCTCCATTGAAGGTGAACGTGGAATGCCTCGCAAACGTCCTCCATTCCCCGCCGCTTCAGGTTTATGGAAACAGCCAACAAACATCAACAACGTTGAAACATTGGCAAATATCCCATGGATAATTATAAATGGTGCTGCTGAATATGCCAAATATGGAACCGATAGAAGCAAGGGCACAAAAGTCTTTGCCCTTGTGGGTAAAATTGCACGTTCGGGACTAGCTGAAGTGCCAATGGGTATGAGCATAAGAGACGTTATATTTAAAATTGGGGGTGGAATTCAAAACAATAAGAAGTTTAAAGCTGTTCAAATGGGTGGCCCTTCCGGGGGATGTATCCCTGAACATCTACTCGATACAATTGTAGATTATGATTCGGTAAATGCTACAGGTGCCATTATGGGATCAGGCGGAATGGTTGTAATGGACGAAGATACATGTATGATCAATGTTGCTAAATTCTTCCTCGACTTTACTGAAAAAGAGTCATGCGGCAAATGTACATTCTGTCGAATTGGAACAAAACGAATGCTTGAGATCTTAACCCGAATTACCGAAGGTAAGGGCAAAGAAGGAGATATTGAAAAACTGGAAGAACTATCATACCAAATAAAAGACAGTTCACTTTGTGGGTTGGGACAAACGGCACCAAACCCGGTGCTAACAACGATTAAGTATTTCCGACATGAGTATGAGGCTCACATACACGACAAAAGATGTCCTGCCAAAGTATGTACTAGCTTACTAACTTTTGAAATAATTCCTGATAAGTGCACAGGATGTACTATTTGCGCAGTGAAGTGCCCAACAGATGCAATTGATGGAGCACGCAAAGAGGTACACTTTATACGTGAGGAAGATTGTATTCAATGTGGTACCTGCTTCGCAAAATGCAGGTTTGATGCAATTAAGGTTTTTTAATTTTTTTGAATAAAGAAAGATATTAGAAATGAGTGATACTATTAATGTAACATTAGACGGGAAAATAACTCAGGCAAACAGTGGTGAAACGATCCTTGATGTTGCCAAAAAAAATAATATAGAAATACCAACCCTTTGTCACGATCCCCGACTTAAGCCATTTACTTCATGCTATGTTTGTGTTGTTGAAGTTCAGGGGTTACGAGGATTGCAACCTTCATGTTCCACCAAGGTAACCGAAGGAATGAATATTGAAACCAATAACGATAAGGTAAGAAAAGGTCGCAAAACCGCCCTCGACCTCATGCTCAGCAATCATTATGCCGACTGTACTGCACCTTGTATACAAACCTGTCCCGCTGGAGTTGATATACAAGGATATATTTCTCACATCGACAAAGGTCAATATCGTGACGCCGTTGCTTTGATTAAAGAAACAAACCCGCTTCCTGCTATTTGTGGTAGAATTTGTGTTCGTCCATGTGAAGTTGGATGTAGAAGAAATCAACTTGATGAAGGTGCTCCTGTTGGTATCGATTATTTGAAAAGATTTGCCTCGGATTGGGATCTGGAATCTGATGATAAATATGTTCCTGAAATTCAACCTTCAACAGGTAAAAAAATTGCAATTATAGGAGCAGGTCCAGGTGGATTATCTGCAGCTTTCTTTCTTCAGAAACTAGGTCATCAGGCCGATATTTTTGAAGCAGCTCCTGCAGCAGGCGGTTGGCTCAGATACGGTATACCTGAGTATCGATTACCAAATGATATTCTTCAAAAAGAAGTTGATAATATTACTGAAATTGGTGCTAATATTTTCTATAACAAGAAATTTGGAGATAATCTTAAGTACAAGGATATCAAAAATGATTACGACGCCACAATTCTAACTATCGGGTCACAAAAAGGAACTCTAATTGGTTGTGAAGGTGACGATGCTGAAAATGTGTTTTCAGGCATTGATTTCCTGAAGGATATGGAAGTATCAGGAAAACCTTTCGACTTTACAGGCAAAAAAGTAGCTGTAGTTGGTGGTGGTAATACAGCCATGGACTGCTGTAGAACTTCAATAAGGTGCGGATCAACAGAAGTTTATGTGATTTATCGACGTACTGAAAAAGAAATGCCGGCAAACCCAATTGAGATTCACGAATCTAAAATTGAGGGTGTTCAATATAAACTGCTAACAAACCCAATTCGTGTAAACAAAGATGAAGAAGGTAAAGTTAAATCCGTAACATGTTTGGAAATGGAGTTGGGTGAACCTGATGCATCAGGAAGAAGACGGCCTGTTCCAATATCAGGTTCAGAATTTGATTTAGAGGTAGATTATATTCTTGCTGCAATCGGACAAAAAACAATTGTCGACTTTCTAGCAGATATTAATGGTTCGACAGATGAAGGTGAATTAAAAATAAACCGGTGGGGTGATATCGAAGCTAATCCGGATACTCTACAAACCGGCATTAATTCTGTTTTTGCTGCCGGAGATGGCGTTACAGGCCCATCTACTGTTATAGCAGCTATTGCTCAGGCAAAAACGGCTGCCTATAGTTGTAATCAATTTCTAAATAACCATGAGATCGTTGCTCCAAAGAATGAGTTTTTAAGCAAGAAAGATAACTTCAAACTTCAAGACAGTTCGGTTTTTAAAGGTCAATATCCTGTGCAATTGAGAGAAGAAATGCCAACCCTTGATCCAGATAACAGAATCAATTTTAATGAGGTTGAACTGGGCTACACAAACGAAGAGGTCGCCATACACGAAGCTCAACGATGTTTAGAATGTGGTTGCGTTAAAGTTTTTAATTGCGATCTTAAGGACTATTCCACCGAGTATGGTGTTGAGCAAAATAAATATGCCGGTGAATATAATGAGTACAAAGTTGATTTTCGTCATCCATTTATAGAAATCGACAACAACAAATGCATTCTTTGTTCCAGATGTATAAGGATTTGCAAAGAAGTAGTTGGGGCAGATGCCCTTGGGTTAGTAAATAGAGGTTTCCATACCTACGTTGCTCCCAGCATGGCAGACAGACTTCAGGACTCTACCTGTGAATCATGTGGGTTATGTATCTCAACTTGTCCAACAGGCGCACTTAGCGAAAATGTATTGTTTAAACCTGGCCCTATAAAAACAGATAAAGTAGTAACAATTTGTAATTACTGTTCAGTTGGTTGTGAAATCGTTCTTAATCACAAGAGTGGTTTCGTAATGAAAGTGTCGGGAGGTGAGGGTATTGTAAATCCAGATGGAAATATTTGCAAATACCCAAAATTTGGCTTTAATTATCTTAACGATAATGTGCGTATTACCAAGCCCTTACTTAAAGTAAAAGGTGGATTTAAAGAAATCAGCTTTAAAAAAGCATATGATATAATTACCGAGAAGATTACACAGGTTAAACCTGATGACAATGCATTTTTTGCCGGAGCCAGGCTCACTAATGAGGAAATGTACCTTATCCAGAAACTAGCCAGAGCAGGCGCAAAGACTAATAATGTTACCAGCCTGCATTATATAAATCGTGGTGATGGATATACATTCAACTCCAGAAGCAATGTTCCATTCGATCAAATTGAAGGTGCAAGTAAAATTTATCTCCTGGGATCAGAAATTAATGAAGATAATGCAGTTGCTGGCTTCATGATAAACAATGCACAATTCAATAATAATATCCCGGTTGAATTAATTACTATCCACGAAAATAGTTCGATGGAACGCAAAGTTGACAATATACTTAAAGTTAGCTCATATTATCACTTTATAAAAGCAGTAAACTATTACCTGGTTGCTAACAATTTTCACAATGCTATGTATATTGGTGATAATTGCGAGGCTTACGAAGAATATCGGAATAGTGTAATGCAAGAAAATTTCGGCGAACTTGTTGAATTAAGTGGCGTTCCTACTATGGATACCGTTGTTGAATTTGCTAAATCGTACAATAATGAAATGAACGCAGTTATTGTATTTTCAGAAAAAGAAATATCGGCAAATGCAAGTTACGAGCTTTTCAATTTAAGTATGATTACTGGCAAACTTGGTAAAACTTCAAACGGACTTATTGCGCTTAAGGATAAAAACAACTCTCAAGGGTTATTCGATATGGGAATTTGCCCGAAACTTGGTGTAGGGACTCAGCCAATTGATGACCCTAAATTGATAAAATTGATGAAGAAAAAATGGAAAGTTGATGAATTACCATCAACCATAAATGAAAGTCAATTTATTAATTTAGAAGAAGGGAAGCTAAAAAATCTATTTATCTTTGGTGAAGATCCAATGGGAACAGCAAAGAATCCTGTTAGAATTGCAGGTTGGATTTCAGTATCAGACTTTGTAATGGTTCAAGATTCATTTATGACCAAAACAGCCAAAAGAGCCGATATTATTCTACCGGCTTCTTTCCCAATTGAATCGGGAGGCAGTTTTACAAATACTCAAAAAGTGATTCAGGAATTTGAGCCCAAATTCAATTCTAAAGTTAATAGGCTATCATACCAGCAACTTATCGATCTGCTCAAAAAACTGGGCGTAAAACAAAAGATCAATATTGAAGATATAAGGATGGAGGCTATGTCGTTGTTATCAACTGCAAAGGAAAACAAGTTGAAATTTGTTTATACCAACACTGATAATCAACATCGCATTTTCGAATACGGATGTGATTCAATTGACAAATATTTTGAAGATGCATTTGAAAGTGCATTTGAAGAATAGAAACCGCAAATGATAATCACTAAAGGAAATATAATATTCAGAAGACTGGTTCATGCCGACATTGAACTTGTTCGCAAACACAGGAATTCATCCGACGTAAGTCAATTTATGGAATACCGTCAACATATTTCTCGCGAAATGCAGGAGAAGTGGTTCGAGTCTATAAACAATAACAACAACTTATTTTTTGTGATTGAATACAAGGGAGAAAAGATTGGCCTTATAAATGGTAAAGAAATCAATTGGGAAGAACATTCAATGGAAACAGGAATATTCATCTGGGACAAGAAATATCTAAACACGCATATTCCACTTCTGGCAGTACTTATTTTTGGCGAACTGGGTATAATGACTTTTGGTTTAACCGCATACGCTCACATACTATCAACCAACAATAGAGCCAAGCGATATAACAAATTATTGGGTTTTCGGTTATGCGAAGGACAGGAAGGTGTTGAAAACCAGCTTTATGTAATGACAAAAGAATCGTACTTTAAAAAAGCCAAATTTATTAGGGGTGCATTTCTCAAATTAACGGGTAACGATGATACTATTCTTCAATTTGAAGAACACGATTATAAAAGCGACTTTGCTGATTTTCTTACCAAAAAATTAGACACCGGAAATATTGCCCGAATTGAAGAAAATAATGGTCTTAAAACATTATATTTTAAGGCGCTGAGTTAAGCTGACATTTTCTATAACTCCTTACCTTTTTTAACGCTTTTTTCAAGATCCTCAATAGCTTTTTCTTTTTTTGGCATTAGTTTGTTCTTTCTCCCCCTCTTATTATTCTTGGGACTTATCCCCGTATTCTGTGCATATGTGTTTGAAAAAATAAGTGGTAACACAATAATCAATACAAAAGTGGATAATTATTGAACAATACGTTTTTCCTAAAACAAGCAAAAAATAATTAATTTTGCAACCTAAGGTTTTTTAATCCATTTTATCAAGTGAAGATACCATTCAACAAACCCTGGTTTACGGGGAAAGAGATACAAAATATTACAAGTGCAGCATCATTTGGGCACATTTCAGGAAATGGATTATATACTAAAAAGTGTCATGAGTATTTTGAACGTACTTATGGGTTTAAGAAAACATTTTTAACGAGCTCATGCACCGATGCTATAGAAATGGCAACCATACTAATGGGATTAAAAGAGGGTGATGAAGTAATTATGCCTTCATATACATTTGTTTCTACAACAAGTCCTTTTATACTTCGTGGTGCAAAAATTAAGTTTGCTGATAGTCTTGATAATCACCCAAATATTGATCTTGATCATGCTGAAAAACTGATTACTGAAAATACAAAAGTTTTAGTAGTTATGCATTATGGTGGTGTTGCTGTTGATATGGACAAAGCTGTACGCATCTGCAAAAAACATAGCATAATTTTACTGGAAGATACGGCGCACTCTATCGACTCATACTTCAAAGGGAAACCACTTGGGAGCTTTGGCGAGTTTGCAACTTTTTCGTTCCATGAAACTAAAAACATCAGTAGTGGCGAAGGAGGACTATTAGTAATTAATGACGAAAAGTATATTAATCGGGCTGAAATTGTTTGGGAAAAAGGAACTAATCGTTCAGCATTTTCACGTGGTGATATCGATAAATATGAATGGGTAGATGTTGGCGCTTCCTATTCACCATCGGATATGATTGCTGCTTTTCTTTTTGCCCAACTTTCACACATCAATGACATACAACAAACGAGAATTAATATATGGAATAGATACTATTCAAATTTGATTCCTTTAGCGAAAATAGGATTCTTTGAATTGATAGATATTCCTGACTTTGCCACCAATAATGGTCATGTTTTTTATCTCTTGACAAAGAATAAAGAACAACGTGATGAATTACTTGACCATCTGAATAATAATATGGTTCAGGCAGTATTCCATTATTTACCTCTGCACAACAGCCCCTATTACAAAAAACTACATACGGGAGAAGAACTAAAAAATACCGACAAATTTGCTGAAACGCTTATCAGACTACCATTGTTTTACGAACTCCCACTTGAAGTTGTTGATATGATTTGTGAAAAGGTTAAGGAATTTTACATGATTTAAACTACAGCCACAAACGCCCAAGGCTGAAACTGTTTACTCTGTTATTTACTTTTCATAAAAATGCATTTCAAGAATATATTCGTAAACCTTGGCAGGCATCCAGTAATCCATTCCTTTTTTTTGCTTTATTGCCTTACGGATAAAACTTGATGATATTTCCATTAAAGGTGCATTATATAATTTGACTGAAGTATGATTAATATATTTATCCAAACCGTATCCCGGTCGTGGATAAACATAAAGCTTATACTGATTTAATATTTCATTATAATTTTTCCATTTATGAAATGACCCAAATATATCAGTTCCACAAATAACAATAAACTCTCGGTTCGGATATTCTTCATCAAGCCATGTTAAAGTATCAATGGTGTATGAGGGCTTGGGCATATTAAACTCAATATTAGATACTTTGAGTTTGTGATGATCTTCAACTGCCAGTCTGGCCAAAGCAAGACGATGATAATCGGCAAGCAGGCTATTTTTGTTTTTTAATGGATTTTGAGGAGAAACAACAAACCAAACTTCATCCAGGTCGGTGAACTCAGCCATAAAATTAGCCAGAATCAAGTGTCCGTTGTGGATCGGATTAAATGACCCAAATAGCAAACCAGTTTTTTTCTTTTGTGCTTCCATTACAAATCTTATACTCAGCTTAATGCTTAATCAATAACTTCCCCAAACTCATATCCGAAATATAGCTTCTTAATCCCTTCACAATATCATCCAAAGATGAAAACCCTCTAATATTTGTATGATACTTTCCCGATATAAATCCGTCCTGAAGTTCTTCGGAGATCCTTTCAAATTCATCTTGTTCTATTTCTGCTTTCCAATCCATCAGGTTAAATCCTGAGATAATTTTATTATTGAAAATCAAATCCATTATATCCACTTCAGCTATCGGTTTACCCGAAAGCCCACCATAAATCACCAACTCCGAGTCAGTTGATAAAGCATTAAACATCAACCCCGACAAACTTCCGCCAACTGCATCATAGGCAACTGTTGCTCCTAAACTTTTCGATAAATTTCCAAGTTGTTCAACAAAATCCTCATCCGTTTCAACTAGTACATGCTTTGCACCTTCATTAATAAGCTTATTGGCATTTTCTTTTTTTCTAACAATATCTATTACCTCAATTCCATTAACTAATGCCATTTTCCGAATAAACGAAGCAACCTGACTTCCAGCAGCATTCTGAATTATTGCCTTACTTTCATATTGTAATGCGATTTCAAACATTCCATATGCAGTAAACGGATTCACCGTAAAACAGGCTGCTTGATCCATATCCATTTCATCCTTCAAAGGAATAATGTCCTCAATATTTGCTATGATTGTGTCCGACCATGTACCGCTCCTATCGTCCTGCACAAAGCAACTTACTTTTCGTCCGATAAAATTTATTGCATTTTTTCCAGCATCGATTACTACTCCCGATCCTTCAAAACCGGGCACAGCGGGTAGGGATTTAACAACATTGTAGATACCCTGAATAAAAGCAATATCTGATGGATTTACCGATGAAGCATGAACTTTAATAATTACATCGTTTTCGCCTGGGATAGGATTATCAAGCTCTTCAGTCTTGAGCCCTAACATTGCTCTGATAATGTTTCTGTTATATGAAGGTAGTATTACTGATTTCATAATTACTCAATTGTATGTAATAAAATTTCCCACTATTTCAAGTGATTCTTTTTTAGCTTGTTCAAGATTATCATTAATAATGATCACATCAAACTTATTAGAGTATGTTAGTTCATATTCTGCCTTGTCAAGACGAGTTTGTATGTCGTCAGTATTATCAGTTCCTCTTCCAAGAAGTCTTTGTTTTAGAGCATCTAATGATGGTGGCATCACAAAAATGCTCAACGCTACATCGCCATAAAGTTTTTTTATATTTACCCCACCAACTACATCAACATCAAACACTACATGCAAGCCCTGATTTCTAATTCTCTCAACTTCTGATTTTAGTGAACCGTAGAATCTATCTTTGTAAACTTCCTCCCATTCAACGAATTCATTATTGGCAATCTTTTTTTTGAAATCTTCAACTGATAAAAAATAATAATCCTTTCCATTAACTTCGTTACTTCTTATCTTACGACTGGTTGCCGATATCGAAAACGACAATGTATCAATCTGACTCATTATATACTTAACCAATGTGGTTTTACCTGAGCCCGAAGGAGCCGAAAATATCAACAATTTTCCTTTCTGAATATTATCAAGCATTATTAAAGAATATTGAATAGTTGTTCTTTCATTTTTTCCAATTCATCTTTCATAAGAACAACAAT
>CALDOI010000144.1 GCA_937912115.1 uncultured Bacteroidota bacterium
TATCTTTGAGGCAGCTACAATAAAAAGCACTTAACCTGATGCTCTATAATATTGCCCATAAATGTATATCTGGTTTTCAAAATAACCGCAAAAGAATTATAGCAATAGCATTGCTATTTGGTTTTGTAAGTATGCATGAAGTTAATGCCCAAAATTGGGAAGTCCCGGTTGTATGGACAGATGGTTGCGATGATTGTACCCAAATAACTGGTCATGAATATTATGTTTGCCTAAAGATTACTAATATTTGTACACAAACTGAATTATCACTGGATTGTGTTGTAAAGGCCTCAGGTGTTTATACTCATACTTTTGATGTTACAGATGCACTGTTGATCAGGGGCAAAAATGCTTCGATTTGTCGGCTCAAGTAATAAAAAGATGTGTTGTTTCACAAGAGGAGCTATGTCAAAACACAGTGACTGTAACGAAAAGTTGTGCAGAGATTTGTTATGACGATTTTAATATACAAGTTCCATTACAATAGGCTTATTAATCCATTTCAGGGAATTATCCCTGAAATGGATTTTTAAAAAATAATGATATGCTTTTTCGAAAAATAGCGAATAAAATATTAACACTCATTACTATTGCTACTTTAATGAGTAATGTTTATGGCCAAAGAGAAGCCGATCGCTGGTATTTTGGATATAATAGTGGCCTCAATTTTAATTCGGGAGAACCTGAGGTACTATATGATGGACACACGCATGTTCCCTATGGAGCTGTGGGTACAGTTTGTGATTCGATTAGTAACCTGTTGTTTTATTCAACTGCTGATACTGTATATACATATCAACACACTTATATGGAAAATGGTTATGATTTTGATTATAGTGGCAGTGGTCTCCAGAGTAATTTAATTGTTCAATGGCCTGAATCCGATTCCTTGTATTTTGTTTTTAGAGTTCCAGATCTTAAGGATGGTATGGGATTGTCGTATAACATTGTTGATATAAGTAAAAACAACGGTTTAGGTGCTGTTATTGTAAGGGATGTTATACTGGCACACGCATGGGATGCTTCTGATAAAGTTACTGCTACTTTACATAAAAATAAAAGGGATATTTGGGTAATTACCCGTAAATTTCGAGAAGACAGTTATGCTGTGTATTTGATTACTCCTGAAGGAATAAACGATATCCCATCGTTGTATCCTGCACCAGATATTATAGGACAGGATGGAGATGTTGGGGTATTTAAACTATCTTATAGTAAAAAATATCTTTTTGCCAATTATGGCTCACCAATGACAACTGAGGTTTGCCGTTTTAATAGTGAGACTGGTGTAATTGAGTTACTATATGAACTAAGCATTGGCCTTAATATGTATGGTTTAGAGTTCTCACCTGATTAAAAATTCGCTTATATTTCTTATAATATTATAGGCTCTTATCAGCGCCTTATCAAACAATATAATATGGAATATGTTGAGGATATGTCTTTATTTATCACAACTGCCATCGATATTGGAACTGGATTTGGCCGTGCACTTCAATTAGGTACAGATGGCAAGATTTATTGTATTGAAGATGGTGATGTAACTCAATATACTTATGATTATATTGGTGTTATTAATAAACCATGGGTATTAGGCTCAGCTTGTCAATATCAATCGGAAGCAATAAATACATACCCGGGTGAAACGTCACTTTCTTTTCCAAATATATTTATGGATTATTTATACCGTTTCGAATTTGAAGGATTATGTGCCGGAACTCCGTTTCAATTTACGTCCAATTTTAATCCTGTACCCGATTCCATTCGTTGGTTCTTTAACGATTTTGGATCAGGCTCAAATAATATTTCAAATGAAATAAATCCCGTACACACCTTCACATATGGAGGAATATATGAAGTGGAAGTAGATGTTTGGTATCCATCAGGAAGATTTGAGCATACAAGTCGTGAGGTAGAAGTTGCATATGCTCCTGAACCAGATTTAGGCCCTGATATAATAGTTTGCGAACAAACGTTAGTCAACCTTAACGCAGGTAGCGATGAAGGTATGTATGTGTGGAGTACCGGTGCTTTTGGTCAAAACATAAACAGTATTACAGTTTCGGATACAGGAACCTATTGGGTAAATATTACTAATACAGAAGGCTGTAGTAGCTCTGATACAATACATGTTGCATGGTACGAAAGAGCGGTTTTTAATGAAGACAATATGATTATTACACCTGCTTCATGTGGTAGTAGTAACGGGAGTATTATTGGCATTCAGGTTGAGGGTATTGACCCGTTGAGTTTTGAATGGTTTGATGGTAATGGTAACCTTATAAGTACAGCACTTGATATTACAGGATTGGTTGTTGGTAATTATTACTTACAAGTAACAGATGGAAATGGATGCACAACCGTATCTAACTCATACACCATTAACGATACGGGCGATATTTTAATAACCGATGTTGTATCAACAAACTCATACTGTTTTCAGGATAATGGCTCAATAACTATTACAGCTAGTTCAGTAGCAGGTATTGATTTTTCATATTCAATTGATAATGGTGCTACCTGGGTAGATGATGATAATTTCTTTGAAGGACTATCAGAGAGCGATTACTTTGTTAGAGTAAAGGACCAAAGTGGTTGTGAAACCGTATATGAGAATAATCCTGTTATAATAATGAATATTGACGGGCCTCAGGTTAATAATGTTAATGTTGTTCCTGAAACAGATAATCTTAGTGATGGGCAGATTAATATATCAGCCACAATTGCACAAGGATTATTGTACTATTCCGTTGATGGAGGAATAACCTTTCAAAATGACAATGGCCTTTTTAATGGGCTTATTGCAGGAACTTATTACTGTATGGTGAAAGATGATTTTGGTTGTGATACTACTTTTGTAGTTGAAATTGAGCGTATAATATCAATAATAATTGAAGCGATAGCCGTGATGGTTATACTTGTATTGGTAATGCTACTGCAAGCCCATTATTATTAAATAATTTTAATGATGTATATAGTTTTCATGTTGTGTTAAAATATGATCAGAATTTGCTACAGTGTGATGGTTATATTCAAGTAAATCCTGAACTGGAGGCAGGATTTCAAGCAACAGTTATACCCGATATTGGAGAAGTAAATATTAGTTGGCAGGGAGCATCACCTTTAAGCCTACCGGATAATACACTGATGACTAAGTTAGTTTTTAGTGCGATATCTGAAGGTCTTTCACCGATTAACTGGGTTGCAGAGCAGGGAGAAAGTCAATTTTTTAATCAAAACATGGAATTGATAAATGCATATTACCAATTTGGGTTTGTAATTGTTTATTCACGACCTGAAATCAAGCACATGCCCCTCACAAAAGAAGTGTGTGATGAAGGTTTTTTATGGATAACACCAATTGTTAGTGGTGGCACAGGAGTAGCATTAACCCATTGGGATGATCCCAATAATTACACCAGTGATCTTGGAGACCTGTTTTTCACTGCAGTAACATCAAACATGGCAGGCACATACACCCTTACCGTAACCGATACCATTAACTGTATAGAAAGTGGTAGCATAGAGTTAATTGTTAACCAAGGCCTTGCCATTGCATTTGCCCCAGATGACACTTTATGGGTTGAGCCGGGATTTATTCTTGACGCAGGGCAAGGGGCATCAGTTTACGCATGGAATACAGGAGATTCAACATCAAGCATTGAAATAGACACTACAGGACTTTATCAGGTTGAATTGACCTCATTTGAAGGTTGTAAGTCGGCAGACTCAGTACAAATCCTCTTTGGCGGTGATGCCTTTTACCTACCCAATGCCTTCACCCCAAATGGTGATGGATTAAACGACACCTTTGGTGCAATACCTAAATACGATTACGTAAACAAATATCAAATGAGCATCTATAATCGTTGGGGACAGAAGTTATTTGAAACAATAGATATCAACAACGGATGGGATGGCACATTCGATGGCAGCAAGTGTATGCCGGGTGCATACGTTTACCAAATTGTTTACGAAGAATTTGGTATTCAGCCACTACAATCTAAAATTAAACAGGGAACTGTGATGTTGGTGAGGTAGTAAGGCACAATGATTTGCCAACGGTATAGATTGCAAACCTAACATCATTTTAGGAATGTGTGAATGGCTCTAAATATTTGAATGCCAGTTAACTTCCTGTTTTGTGCGATGGGTCACCCACTTTTCAGATTTTCATTTTCAGGAGTAGGGTCTGCGATGTCGTTGGCTGCAAAATTTTAGTTTTATGCTGTTTTGATTTTGGCAGAATATATTGTAGCTGTCTTATTTCTTTAATTTCGTTAATGGCTTTTTCTGGAGATAAGTCGATTTCGTTTTTCTTTAACAACCGTTCGAGTTCTTTGTAAATAGTATAGGCAGTGAAACAAATACAAATATGTGCTTCGATCCCAAGATTAATTCTGTGCCAATAATCTGCAAATGATCATTTGCAATACTATTTACAAAACTTTCAACTACTAAATCATCGTGTTCTACAAAGAGTGATTGCATGCCTT
>CALDOI010000145.1 GCA_937912115.1 uncultured Bacteroidota bacterium
ACAATTAATTCTAACTGATAATACCACGAATCAAACAGCTCTTGTTGACTCCATTAGCAAAATATATTCAGTAAAACTTAGTGTAAAACAGGAGAATTCATATATAGGTAAAATTGGCAAGTTTATTGAACCTGTAATCCAACCTCTTGGATTTGATTGGAAAATGGGGATAGCTTTAATAGCAGGCTCAGCAGCTAAAGAGATTGTAATTAGCACCATGGGAGTACTTTATCAGTCAAGTGATGATATTGAAAATAATCAGATATTAGTTAGTAAATTACAAAATCAGATATATGATAGCGGCCCCAAGAAAGGGGAGCATGTGTTTTCCCCATTGGTAGCTTTATCGTTTATGCTTTTTATCCTTATTTATTTTCCATGTATTGCTGTTGTTGCAGCCATAAAAAATGAATCTGGTGACTGGAAATGGTCTTTGTTCTTAACAATTTACACAACAGCATTAGCCTACATGGTTTCATTTCTAACCTACCAAATCGGTACATTTCTTGGCTTTTAGTAAAGCATACCCCATCTAACAATTTTGTATCTTTACAACATTCGAGTAGTGTATTAACTTTGATCAATTAATCCTGTATTGTAGAAATGGAAAATCCATGGCTCAAAATATCAATATGATTTTGAATCAAAAAAATATGGAGATTATTGAAAGGGAAATAATAAAACTAACTGCTGGAAAAAGTCTTGTATCATTGGTTTATCAATGAAAATGAAAAATGAATGAAGAGGCCAGTTTATATTTGGAAATAGTATATTACAGATAGACTGACATTTAAAAGGTATTAATTAACTCAGTAAATTTGAAATTTTAAACTAAGAATATGCCAGAATTATCAACAGCAACACTTGCCAATATTCAGTTATATGTGACAGAATTAGAGAATGAAAGAGGTTTTATTGATCAAACAGTATTGCAAAAATGCCTATTGCTTGGTGAGGAAGTTGGAGAACTTTTTAAAGCAATTCGCAAAACTGAAAAAATCAGTACCGACAAAAACTCTCAATCTTTCAATGTGGGAGAAGAGCTTGCGGATATACTAATATATGTATGTGCTATTGCAAATCGATATGATATAGATTTGGAAAATGCATTTCGCATGAAAGAAGAAATCAACAAAAAGAGAGTATGGGAATAGAGGAAATAAGTGGCACGTCCTATTCATTAAAATAGAATTTAATATTGCTATGGAAAAGGTTGTAATCAAGGATAAACTGGATCTAATAACTGAATACTGGAATCCAATAATTGTTGGTGAATTAAACAATCAACAGGTGAGATTGGTAAAGGTAAAGGGAGACTTTGTAATGCATAATCATGAAAATGAGGATGAGTTATTTCTTGTTATCAAAGGAGTTCTTAGTATGGATTATGGTGATAGGATTGAGAATATTAGTGAAGGTGAGTTTGTTATTGTACCTAGAGGAACTAATCATAGACCAACTGCTCATATAGAAACCCACATTCTATTGTTTGAGCCTGAATCGGTAGTAAATACTGGTAATGTGCGTAATGAATTTACGATTGAATCACCTGAAAAAAAATAGAGTGAATTATTCTCAAATAAAAAAAAGATTGGCTCCCTGTGGTTTGCATTGTGGCAATTGTTTTGCTTTTGCTGATGGAGACATCAATAAGACTAGCAATAAGCTTCGTAAGTCGTTGGGTGATTTTGATATATACGCACAAAGGTTTGTGGACCTGTTAGATGAACCGGTATTTGAAAAATACGGTGATTTTAAAAAACTTTTATCATATTTTGCTTCTGTAGATTGCAAAGGGTGCAGAAACGAAAAATGCAAGTTATTTAGCAACTGTAATGTTAGAGATTGTCATAAAACTAAAAAAGTTGATTTTTGCTACCAGTGTTCCGAATTTCCTTGTGACAACACAGGTTTTGATGAGCATCTTTACAATCGATCCGTAACCATCAATTCGAGGATTAAAGAAATTGGAGTTGAAGAATACTATAATGAAATTAAAGATGTTCCAAGATACTAGAATGAATTAATAGATGCACTATAAATCATAATTACCAATAACGGATTAATTTCACAATTATTGATGCCGTAATGAATGAAGTATTAATGCCTCATAATATCAGTCATACCGTAAATTTAAATTATTAAGATTGAATATAAACTGAGTATTCTTGAATTCTTTGTTTTTTCCTTAATACACCCATCATTCAATCAAATTATAATCTGCTTATCAATCGTTTATGTCGTAATAAATTGAATGTGCTTTTTCACTATTCTCTACATATATAATGAATGTAGATATTTAGCATACATGATAATTATCATATTTTTTTATAATTTTCCACTTGATTTGAAAAAGCAGAAATGAAACCTAATTGTCCAAATATGCCGACATGTTTTTTTGTCAATACTATGAGGGCAAAAATGTTGGTAAATAATCACACTGATTATATTGAGAAATATTGTCAAGGAAGCTTTACAGCTTGGAGTGAATGCACTAGATATATTGTAAAAAATGCAATAAATTTTTGTCCTGATTTTGTACTGCCCGACTCAAAAATGACACCAGATGAAGTTATCACCAAGTTTGATGAAGAAATGGAATAAGCTAAACCACTTATACAATTAAAACAAAAAATGTTATGCCAACACTAGAAATTGAAGGAAGAGTTTTTGAGGTAGATGGAGATGGGTTCTTAGCAGAACCAGAGGTATGGAATGAAGAAGTAGCACAGCTAATAGCCAATCATGATGGAATTGGAGAAATGAATGATAAGCATTGGGCAATTGTTAAAATCATCCGCAGTAACTATGAAGAAAAAGGAATGGCTCCAATGATTAGACATATATGCAAAGAAACCGGAGTTCGATTACGGGAGATTTATGAGTTATTTCCTTTGGGACCAGCCAGAGGTGCATGCCGAGTAGCCGGACTTCCCAAGCCAGATGGTTGTGTTTAACAAAAAACTACAATTATGTATTGGTATCAATTATTAGCAATAGTATCAGCTATCATATGTATTATTAGTTGCCTCATTCATGGAGTAAAACTTATTCGTTTTGGTAAACCCATCGATTATTCACAAAAAAGTGGAGATGTTGCAGGTGCTATAAAGTATTCTTATACAAGTGCTATGAGTCCTCTGAAAAAGGAGTCAGCTTTTCTACATCTCCCAACCTATATTGCAGGAATACTTTATCATCTTGGCACTTTTTTATCGCTATTCCTTTTTATAATGTTTATTATTGGTATAGTTCCTGATGGATTACTGTCTTACCTACTTTCGACTGTTTTATTGGTTAGTGGATTAAGTGGCTTAGGAATATTCATCAAGAGAATTGTAAAAGAGCAGTTACGTGCACTATCAAATCCTGATGACTACATCTCAAATTTACTGGTAACATTAATTCAATTTATAACTGCATATTCATTGATCGTTTCCACTGTATCTCCCGCTTACTATATATTAATCAGCATATTGTTCCTCTATTTGCCAATTGGTAAATTGAAACACACGGTATATTTTTTCGCAGCCCGCTATCATCTTGGGTTCTTTTATGGATGGAGAGGTGTTTGGCCTCCAAAACAAGGATAATATGGAGAAATTAACTCAAGAAAAAATCCAAAAGGGACTAGATGTTCTAAGTGCAAAGCATGATGGAAAATTAATAACCCATTTAAATAGTTGTGTGCATTGTGGTCTTTGTGCAAATAGCTGTGTTTATTATAATGCTATCCCCAAAGCTAAGTTTATACCCGCTACAAAAGTTGATTTAGTAGCTTCAATATATAGGCGTTACCAAACCTTTGGAGGTAAGGTGTTCCCTAAACTAGTTGGTGCAAAGGATCTTAATGATGAAATGGCGGATGAGATGGTCGACTTGTTATTTGGAGCTTGTACTATGTGTGGCCGATGTGTAAGTCATTGTTCAATTGGTGTGGATATTAGTTACGTGATAAAAAAAGGCAGAGAGATGTTATCCAATATGGGAATGGTGCCAGATACATTACAATCAACAATAAATTCTGCTTTGGAATCCGGCAATAATATGTCGATATCTAAAACTGATTTTGTTGAAACACTTGAATGGTTAGAAGAGGATCTTCAATTTGAAGTGGATGATGATAATGCAAAGATATATCTCGATCAAAAAGGAAAAGAAATACTCTACACGCTTAATCCACGCGAGCCAAAATTTTTCCCCTTGTCAATATCAGCAATGGCAAAAGTATTTTATGCTGCAAATGAAAGCTGGACAATATCTACAAAGATGTACGATGTTACTAATTATGCTTATTATTCAGGTAATTATGAAGAAGCTGCAATAATTACACAGCGTTTATATGATGAAGTAGAAAATCTGGAAGCAAAAAAATGTGTGCTTGCAGAGTGTGGTCATGGATCAAGAGCTTTTCGTTGGGAAGGTCCAAATTATATTAAAAAAGAGTATCCTTTCGATGTTTTAACTTCTGTTGAATTACTTGCAAAGTATCTTAAAGAAGGCAGAGTAGTTGTTGATCCTGAAAAGATACAGGAAAAAGTTACGCTTCACGACCCTTGTAACCTGGCTCGGAGCGGTGGAATATGGAAAGAACAGCGTTATATACTAAATACTTGTGTGAAGGATTTCGTTGAAATGACGCCCCATGGCCTTGATAATATATGTTGTGGTGGTGGTGGCGGCCAACTTGCCATGAGCGAATACAACGAAAGGCGCTTGGCAATTGGTAAATTAAAAGCAGAACAAATTAGAGCAACTGGTGCTAAAATTGTTGCTACACCTTGTCATAATTGTGTCGATCAGCTTCAACAACTAAATGTAACCTTCAAGCTGGGAATAAAAATTATGACCCTTGGAGAAATAGTTGCAGATTCATTGATTCTTGAAAAGAAATCAGAAGAAAAACCAAATATTAATAAATTAGAAATAAAGGCATTATGAGCAAATTAATCTATCTCGATAATTCAGCAACCACGTTCCCAAAACCAGAAGAGGTTTACCGTTTTATGGATGAGTTTTACAGGAATCATGGTGTAAATCCTGGTCGATCAGGTTTTGATGCGGCAATTGAAACCGAAGAAATGGTAACCGAAACCCGCAAATTGCTTACTTCTCTTTTCAATGGAGATGATCCGGATCGACTTACCTTTAGTTATAATGCCAGTGATACTCTCAATATGTTATTGCAGGGACTTTCGGAGAAAGGTGATCATGTTGTAACTACAATGTTGGAGCATAACTCAGTTCTTCGACCACTTTATCATCTGGAAATGGATGGCACAATTAATGTAACCCATGTGCCTTTTGATAGTCATGGATATATTGATCCTGATGATATTAAAAAAGCAATAAAGAAAAATACCAAAATGGTTGTTGTTAACCACAGTTCAAATGTAATTGGGACTATACAACCACTAACTGAGATAGGCAAGATTTGTAAGGATGCCGGAGTTTACTTTGTTGTTGATAGTAGTCAGAGTGCAGGGGCTATTCCAATCGATATGAAGGCCATGGGGATTGACGCCTTAGCATTTACAGGTCATAAATGTCTAATGGGTCCAACAGGTATAGGTGGATCGTACGTTATGGATGGAGTTCCTGTTAAAGGTACTCGCTTTGGTGGCACAGGTGTTCGTTCGGCAGTTAAAACTCACCTTGAAGCTTTCCCTTACAGGCTTGAATGCGGTACACTGAATCTTGTTGGAGTTGCCGGACTTAATGCCGGAGTAAAATGGGTTCTCGATCAGGGAATGGAAAATTTGCATAAACAGGAAATGGCATTATGGGACAAACTCAGACTTGGTATTCAGTCAATCCCAGGTGTTGTAACATATTGTGCAGAAGATTCTAAAAATCAAAATCCTGTTTTATGTTTTAATGTTAACGGTTTTGAAGCTGGGGATGTTGGAACTATGTTGGATGTTGATTTTGATATTGCATGTAGAACAGGCCTGCATTGTGCACCAAAAGTTCACGAACTTCTTAACACGGTAGATATTCATGGAGCTGTTAGATTAAGTATCGGACCCTTTAATACTGAAGATCATATTAATATGGCCATTGAAGCGGTTAAAGATGTTGCTTCAATAAAAAACCAGTAATATTACCAAGGAAGATTAATCCATCCGAAAATATTGAAATTCGTCAATTTGTGGAGAAATGTATTGAGGGTTTAAATAAAAAAAGTCCTTCTCGGAATTACCGAAAAGGACTTTTGTATTTTAAATTATGGACTTTCTATTTAATACCTACCATTTGTTCAAGCATATCTGTAGTAATCGATTTTGGCCTTTCGATCGGATAACCCAATGCACGTGCCCAAATAATATTTGATAATACTCCAAGAGCTCTTCCTATGGAGAATAGAACAGTATAAAAATCATACTGGGTTAATCCGTAATGCCACTGAATTACACCTGACTGTGCATCAACATTTGGCCATGGGTTTTTTGCTTTACCTTGTTCTTTAAGTATTGGAGGAACAACTTTATAAAGCATATCAACATAATGGAATAACTCATCATCAGCAAGGTGTTCCAATGAAAAGTCGCGTTGTATTGAATAACGTGGATCAGTTTTTCTTAATACTGCATGACCAAAACCAGGGATAACCTGACCACCATTCAATGTATCATTAACAAACTTCTTCATGTCATTTTCGCTTGGAACCTTGTTTCCTAACCTACCTCTTATATCCTGAATCCATCTAAGAACTTCCTGAGTAGCTAAACCATGTAAGGGACCTGCTAATCCATTAATCATTCCCGAAGTTGAATAATATACATCAGATAATGAACTTGAAATTAGATGGCCGGCATGAGCGCTTACGTTACCACTTTCGTGATCAGCATGCAGTATAAAGTACATTCTCGACACATCATCATAAGGTTTGTCGATACCAAGCATTGAAGCAAAGTTACCTCCAAAATCTTGAGTTGGATCCTGATATACGTTTTGTTTTTTTGTGTATAGTTTATTGTAAATGTATGCTCCAATCACAGGAAGCTTACTTATTAGGCTAAATGCATCCTCGTATGTTGGATCCCAGTAATCGAGCTTGTCCATCCCACGTTGATACTTAATGTTAAATATAGACTCACGTTGCATCGACATTACTGCAGACGAAAGAATTACCATCGGATGGCTGTTATTTGGAAATGCATCAATTACTTCGTAAACATACTTTGGTAATTGCCTTCTATTTACTGAGTCGTAAATAACGTCTGCTACCTGGCTTTCGGTAGGCATTTCTCCTGTTAGCAACAAATAGAATAAACCTTCTACATATGGCATTTTACTTCCCACAGGTTTTGGTAGTTTCTCGAAAACTTCTGGTAAAGTATAACCTCGGTATCGGATTCCCTCATAAGGATCAAGATATGAAATATCAGTTATGAGACTTTTAATACCTCGCATACCACCAATCACTTGTTGAACAGTTACGTCATTAATTATTGTTTCACCGTGTTCATCTAGTAATCTTTTAATCCTGGGTCGATGAGCTTCAATTTTTTCGTATAATTTACTCTTAAGTTTGTTCATTAATTTGTGTTATTGGTTTACAAGGATATTTTTGATCTTAATGCTTGGTCAAGTGCATCTAGAAAATCTTCAGTAGTTAAATAATGACTTGTGTTTAAATTTTTTCCATGGATAATAAGAGCAAGGTCTTTTGTCATCTTACCTGTCTCAACTGTGTCAATACATACTTTTTCAAGTGTATTGGCAAAGTCAATTAGTTCTTTGTTTCCATCAAGTTCTCCTCGATGTGCCAACCCTCTTGTCCATGCAAATATAGATGCAATTGGGTTAGTGGAAGTAGGATTCCCTTTTTGATGCTCACGGAAATGACGTGTTACTGTACCATGTGCTGCCTCGGCTTCAATGGTTTTTCCATCGGGAGCCATCAATACAGATGTCATCAACCCCAGTGACCCAAATCCTTGGGCAAGTGTGTCAGACTGAACATCGCCATCGTAGTTTTTACAAGCCCATACAAAGCCACCTTCCCATTTAAGAGCAGCAGCTACCATATCATCAATAAGTCTGTGTTCGTATATAATACCTTTAGCTTTAAATTTATCGATAAATTCGTTTTGATATATTTCTTCAAAAATATCTTTAAACCTACCATCGTATTTCTTAAGGATAGTATTTTTAGTGCTTAGGTATAATGGCCATTCTTTGTCAAGTGCCATGTTGAAGCATGAATGTGCAAAACCTTTGATAGACTCATCGGTATTGTACATCGCCATAGCAACTCCATCTCCTTCAAAGTCATGTACGGTATATGATTGTATTTCTCCTCCATCTTCAGGAGTGAATGTAATTGTCAATTTGCCTTTTCCCTTTGTAACAAAATCAGTAGCACGATATTGATCACCAAATGCATGACGGCCAATTACAATTGGCTTTGTCCAACCTGGAACCAATCGTGGGATGTTTTTCATCATAATTGGCTCACGAAAAACAGTTCCTCCAAGTATATTACGGATAGTACCGTTTGGTGATCGCCACATTTGCTTTAAACCAAATTCTTCAACACGTAGCTCATCAGGTGTGATAGTAGCACATTTAATGCCTACACTATATTTTTTTATGGCATTGGCAGCATCAATTGTTATCTGATCATCTGTTTCATCTCTGGCCTCAATACCAAGATCATAATATTTTAAATCGATATCAAGATAAGGTAAAATTAGTTTGTCTTTTATCATTGCCCAGATTATTCGGGTCATTTCGTCTCCATCCAGTTCAACAACAGGGTTAGCTACACGAATTTTGTCCATAGTAATGAGTAATTTATTTTACATTCAGCATATAAATTTGTTTGATATATTGATATGCCCTTATTTTTTTGGAGGTTGCAAAGGTACGAAATATGTAAATTACATTTACATGTATGGTTCATATTTGTTGTTTAGACTAATTTCTAAATAACGGTTTATGATAAAAGAGCTTCAAATACTGTTGTTAATTAATAACAATAGTAGTTATTAATCTGTGTAGAAAAAATTAAAACTTAAATTCGGCATACTCTTGTCTGCTTTCTATGGGATAATTACCCTGGTATACATTTCCTATATTACCATCGATGGATATACTATCACCAGCTTTGAAAATAACATCGTTGAGCTTACATTGTTTTTCATATTCATCAACCTGAAGGCTTGTGCAGTTTACAACAGATGTTTTACCAAGTCGTACGGCAGTAACAGCTGCATGCGAAGTTGCACCACCTTTTCCTGTTAATAATCCGTCGGTTTCGAAAATCATTCCAATATCGTCAGGAACTGTGTCGGGTCTTACCAAAATAATCTTTTCATCAGGGAATGTTCCCCTTAATCTAGTAATATCGTTTTCATCAAATGCCACACGTCCATTCATTGCACCACCACCAACACCAATTCCTCTTCCAACTAATTTCATTGTATCCAAGGTTGTTTTGAATACATTAATAGATTGCCTTGAAGCCATATCCTGGTCTCTGATTTGGAGGATATAAAGGTCTTCAGGATTTTCTGATTCAAATGTAAATTCAATCTCCTGAGGACTATATCCCAGATCCTCCGTAAGTTGAATGGCCATTTCATAAAGTCTGGTATAAATTTTTGGACATAAATCTTGTAATGAATCAAATCCGCCTGTGCTGGATACCTGATTTTTACTCACCGGTTTTGGTTTAACAAGCCCAGCAACAATATCTTCTCCCTGGCTTCTAAAGGTGTAATCACCATAAAGGCTCACACCACGTTCTTCTTTCGTTGGGTCTTGTGTAAAAATTACTCCCGTACCCGACTTATGATGCATATTCCCAAAAATCATTTGTTGTACAACAACTGCTGTTCCCCATTCATCAGCAATTTCAAGATGTTGGCGGTAAACTTTTGCTCTTTCGGATGACCAGGACTCGAGGACAAAATTGGTACAAATAATTAATTGTTTGAAAACATCCTCTTCAAAATCAATATTATTATCTTTAATTGTTTTTTTATAAGCTATTGCGATTTCGCGCATTGCCTTAGGGCTAAAGTCAGTTTTGTGATCAACCTTAAACTTTATTTTGAAGCTTTCCATAACATTGTCGAACTCATCGCGTGATAAGCCAAAGGCCATTCCCCAGCTTTGCAATAAACGGCGGTACGAGTCCCATGCCGACCATTCGAATTCAGATTTTCTGCTTAGGCTTTCAGTTATTTCATCATTCATACCAACGTTTAGAAAAGTATCCATGGCTCCAGGCATTGAGATGGCAGTTCCTGAGCGAACAGAAAGTAGAAGGGGATTATAGGGGTTTCCAAATTCTTTTTTTGCGGCATTTTCAACTTTACTAAGGTGTTCACGAATAAGTTGATATATCTCATCACGTAATTCAGGATGCTTAAAAATAGCTTTATGTTTTCTAAATACTTCAGTTGTTAAAACAAATCCCGGAGGTATTGGAAAACCTGCCATCCTCAAATTTTTCAAATGATAAGCTTTTGATCCCAGGAATACCTGATTATCAACCTGAGGATTTGGTTGTCCCAGGCGTGCAATAACCAAATCAGAATTGTACGACATAACCTCTTTAATCATTTCTGGTTTAATATTATCGGCCATTGCTCTGAGCGAGTTGAGTATGCGGGCTATAAAGTTATCCAAAGGCTGCATTAGGAAAGCCTCGGCAATTACATCGCGATAAAATGTTTCCGACATCTTGTTAACAAGGTTAACTTCTTCATCAGCACTCAGTTTATTATCTTTGTCGAATAGTTGTGGGATCACAATTCGTAATGGTATTTCGTACGATTTTAAAAAATACTTAATAATTGTACGTTTTACATCTTCGGCTAAAAACTGAAAAATATTTATGTATTGATCGAATGACAAACTTTGTGATCGCAAACTATATTTTAGCATTAACAAATTTGAATTAAAACTTTGATTAGTTATACCATCTAGTTCAAGTCCTTCTCTGAAAAATTCCAGTATGTCGTAAATATCCGATAGTGTTTTTGCTGAAATATAATTGAGGTTAATTTGATCGACAACTTTTTCCATTAATCGTGTGGCAACATTTTCGAGACGGAAGGTTAATCCAAGAGCCTCAAATTTGGGTTCGCGGTATGTTCCATACATTGATGGAATACCAATGGCAATATGTCGTTTATGATAAATATTTTCCCATCCCTGACTAGGTTTTTCATTAAAGATAATCTCCTTAAGATTATTCATAAACTTATAAATTAGCCTCAAAGAAGCTCCAAAATCATCCTTGTCTAAAGCAAGCTTAAAAAGTATAACGTCTGAGTCGTTAATGTATGAGTACTTTTTAAGTACACTTGAAATATCAACGGTTTCAAAAGAATATTTTTCTTTAAGATATGCATATAACATTCGCATATCACGTAACCTTTCTATATCACGATCATTTTCCGAATTTAGTTTATCAAGGATATTTTCAAAATCTGCCTCCTTTAAAGCGAGCAATTCATCTGGTGTTTTTTTACTAATGTTACACATCTCAGTAACCATATTATGAACCGGAGCAAAATACTCACTTTTCATATCAATGGACTCGTAAACATTTTTTGGGAGCATATGTTTGATAGCAACAATATCGCCATCATACCAGAAATTAAAAATCTTTTTTGTTAACCCGATTAGTGTATTATTACTTTCGGTATGTACCTGCTTACGTAGAAAATGGATTAGTTTATCTTTACGATGGGATATTTCATCCATCGATGTTGTTACCTTGCGAATCTCACCCTCGGCACCTATCTCGTTGAAATATACAGGGAATATTCGTGTTAGTTGTTTTACTCTTTTATAGAAAGGAGCGATATTGGAGTTTAGAATTTTGGTTATTTCCCTCTGAAATAGATCAGTATCACTAAGGAAAATACCGCCTAATTGAAGATTAACTATCAACACCGAAAGCAACCTTTCCATTTCAAGCTGCGAATATTCAATTAGCCCCAACCAAACGCTTATGTTTTTAATGTGACTATCATTAACCGAAAGTTGCCAGTCTTCATTAACATACACTATACCGGGGGTTTCAAACCCAAAGTCGATAATTTTATCTTCAAAATAATGAATTAATTTACTCTCGGGTGAATTATCAATATCTATAATCTTTTTGCCGAGAGTGAGAAGTATATCAAGAACTGATGATGTATGCTCGGTTCTAAGCCCTTCACAAAAACTAAATATCCGATCAATAAAGTCTACAATATTGTCCTTGTCAACTTCTTCAATAGTTTGTTTAAGCATACTGTTTAAATTCCATATAATTCTCTCTTTATGAGCCTCCATCCCGGCAAGGTGAAGGAGGTAGAAGCTATAATAGAATTTCTCGATAAATGTCGGAAACAATGAAACTGAAGAAGCAAATTTATCAGCTATTTCATCGTAATCAGGCAGTTCGCTTGCCAGTGATTGCCAATTATCAATCTTTTCAAGTTTTTGATTTAATTCAGTAAACCAAGGTTTTCCAAGATCATTCACTATCACTAAATTATCAACTTTAATTATGTTGGGATTCTGTTGAATCCAATCTTCAATTTTTGTAGTGTTTTCCCAATACTCTATATTTTTTTTGTAGATAATAAGGTTAGTTGATAATATTTGTTTCTTAAACTGTTCAATACTTGCAATATCTTTAAGGTATCTGTTGAAATACTTGGAAGCTATAATGAAACTTAATGGATCCTCATTAAGACCATTTCTAATTGCTGTACAACAATTTTCGATAGTATCGTAAAAATTTCTTTTTTCTTTGCCAAGTTTTTGTATAAATTCGAGAAAAGTTCGAATAATCATAACATGAAAATCTGAACTTTTAGTTTCCATAAGAAGAGTTTTCAATAATTCTAAAGGAACCTTGAAGGCATTATTGGGATTATCTAAACCAATATAATACCAATAATCGGTCAATAGTATCTTCCTAAGTTCCTCGGCAACAAATTTTCTGTTGGAAAAAGGGTGTTGATATTCAACAATGCAATCGTTTGCACGTTTATTGATTCCAAAGTACTTTATTGACAGGTTTATAAAGCGCTGATATTCAGGCTTAATATTTATGTCTTTGTATCTGGTTTCAGCCAGATTTGCCTCAAGGGCTTTTGATTTAAATTTTTCTGCCATATTGATATTAAATGCGAAAAATGATAATTTATTTTAGCTTAATTTTGCTAGTAACAAATGAGGTATACCTCACAAAGGTAAGGATAATAATTATTTAGATTTGATATTAGGCCTACCAATTAGAAATAATACTTAATACTATAGTTATGACTAAAATTAAAATTGGAATCAACGGATTTGGCCGAATTGGGCGAAATGTATTTAAATTGGTTGAGGAAAGAGACAATATGGAAGTTGTCGGGATTAATGATTTAACTGATACAAAAACTCTTGCACACTTACTAAAATACGATTCAACACAAGGTAAATTTAATGGAAAAGTAACATATAACGAAAACTGTTTGGTCGTAAATGGAAGAGAAATAAGAGTTACTGCCGAAAGATTACCCATAAACATAAAATGGGCTGAAACACCAGATGTTGTTATTGAGGCGACTGGTATTTTTAGAGAAAAAGAGAGCAACAAAGGTGGTTATGGTGATCATCTTAAAAATGGCGCTAAAAAAGTTATTCTTACAGTTCCTGCCAAGGATCAAATTGACAGAATGATTGTTATTGGTGTTAATGATGATGAATTACAGGACGATGATCAATGTGTTTCTAATGCATCATGTACAACAAACTGTTTAGCACCAATTGCTAAGGTACTTAATGATAGATTTGGAATAGAAAATGGTTTAATGACTACCATTCATGCATATACTAATGATCAGGTAATCCTTGATGCACCTCACTCTGATTTAAGAAGAGCACGATCAGCGGCTTTAAGTCAAATCCCAACAACAACAGGCGCTGCCAAAGCAGTGGGTAAAGTTATTCCTGATCTAAACGGTAAACTTGATGGCATGGCAATTCGTATTCCAACTCCTACAGGTTCGTTGGTTGATTTAGTAGTAAACCTAAAAACGGAAGCTTCGAAAGACGAAATAAATGCTGCCATGAAAGAAGCTGCTGACGGTCCAATGAAAGGGATTCTTGAATATCAGGAAGATCCCATTGTAAGTGTTGATATTATTCATAACAGTCATTCTTCAATTTATGATGTTGAAAGTTTAATGGTACAAGGCAAAACTGTGAAAGTATTATCATGGTACGATAACGAGTGGGGTTACTCATGTAGAGTTGTTGACCTGATTGACTTGTTCAATTTGTAGAGTATAATTTTTGAGTTAGTTTGGTGATAAGTGGGTTGAGTGATTGTCTGGATATCGATTGCTCGCCCACTTATTTTTTATCTGAACCAGAATAAAGACAAGATATGGGAGCGTTTTAACGACTCAACGTTATTCTTGTCATGTTGAACGAAGTTTACGGAGTGAAACATCT
>CALDOI010000146.1 GCA_937912115.1 uncultured Bacteroidota bacterium
AGTCATCAACAATAATTAAACTCGAGGATGATGGTTCATTTTTAATACTTAGAAATTAGTTATGCTCGAAATTGCTCAAATTCAATCAAATCCAAAACTTGGTAATTGCGAATACAATCTACAGAGGATAGAGTCATTTTTAGGTCAGGTTTCCAAAGCTGATTTGATTGTGCTTCCCGAGCTTGCAAATACAGGTTATAAATTTGATAATAGGGATCATGCTTACTCAATAGCATCCGAACCAACTTGCTCGAAATATGTAGAATTTCTGAGGGACTATGCACGAGACAATAAGGTTAATATTGTTAGTGGTTATCTTGAAAAAGAGAGTAACGAACTTTTTAATTCAGCAATATTTGTAAAACCTGATGGCTCGGTTGGGAAATATCGTAAAATTCATCTTTTTATGGATGAAAAAAGCATTTTCGCACCGGGTAATTTGGGTCTACCTATATTTGAGATAGGGGAGTATAAGTTTGGAATCCTAATTTGTTTTGATTATTTGTTTCCAGAAATATGGCGAATAATGGCTTTAAAGGGTGTCGATTTTATAGTTCATCCATCTAATCTAATTACTCAAAATGCCCACAAGGTTGTTCCTGCACAAGCAATAATGAATGGATACTATGTAATTACATCTAATAGAATTGGAACCGAAGGCGATATTACTTTTTGTGGTAACTCATTTATAAGCGACCCTAGAGGAAACATAATATCGGAAATGGATTATATTAACGAAGGTGTAAAATTCACAACCATAAACCCACTGTTTTCTCGTGATAAGATGATAACAACTGGAAATCATATTATTGATGATAGATTGTCCGATAACTATGTTGAATTGATGGATTTTTGATTAATGAAAAAGTATATCTAACAGACATATAATCAGTCACTAGTCATTAAATATTTTCCTGAATTAACAGAGTTATTGTTAACATAATTATGTTTATTACTTTTTGAATTAATTAAGCTTTAACTCTCAATATCCAATAGCTTTGTTTTACCTTCCTTAACAACCGAATAGTAAGGAAAACTATTGAATTATAGATAATTGAAAAATGATTTTCAGATATTGAAGCATGCATTTAATTGCAAGCAAATTTGCTTAGCTAGTTTTTTAGCATTCGCTATTTTTTTTTCTATGTCATATAGCGCAATAGCTCAACCTGTTGTGGTTACCCAACCACAGGATACTTCAGTATGTGTTGAAACATCAGCGGGTTTTGGAATTATTGCAGTGAACACATCTGGATATCAATGGCAAGAGAATGATGGAATTGGCTGGTACAATCTTAACTCAACCTTTACTTATATTGATGGAGAATACACACCAAATCTAACAATCAACGATGCGAATCTTGCATTAAACGGATATTTGTATCGGTGTATTGTTAATGATATAAACAACGTACAAGACACCTCCTTACCAGCTGTGTTGGGTGTATATGAACCTCCTATATTTACATATGAACCGGTAAATCAGAGAGTTTGTAAAAGTGATATTGCTATATTTTCAGTAGAAGTTATTAATGGAACTAATTACCAATGGCAGGAATACAACGGGGTTGGTTGGCTGAATATCGAAAACAACTCATTTTATGAAGGTGCTCACACTCCTGATTTGAGTGTTTATACTGTTACTGGGATGGATGGATTTTCATATCATTGTATTGTTAAAAATGTTAGCTGTCCGGATACATCAGGTTCAGCAATTCTTAGTGTTGATCCAACTCCGGTTCTATATGCAATAACCGGCGGAGGTGCTTATTGTGAGGGAGGATCGGGAGTTCCAATTGGACTTAATGGTTCGGAAATGGGAATATCCTACAATCTATTGCTTGATGGTATTGAAACTGGTGTCGTAAAAGAAGGTACGGGAAATTCATTAGCTTTTGGATTTCAACTTCTGCAGGGTACATATACAGTTGTGGGCTATAATCAATTTACTTCCTGTAGTATTGATATGGCAGCTGTGGCATTTATTTCTGTAAATCCACTTCCTGAAGATGTTATACTAAATGGTGGAGGTACTGTATGCGAAGGTGAGGATTATCCAGACGTTTATTTGCTTACAAGCGAAACTGGAGTAAAGTATACACTATACCACAATGCACAATCAACAGGGATAACAGTTTTAGGTACAGGTATAGGGATAAATTTTGGTCCACAAAGCAATTCAGGATTATATACTGTTATTGCCGAAAATATCACTAGTGGATGTTTTATACAGTTGAGTGGCGTGGTTGAAATAGCAATAGTAGGATTGCCAATTGCTAATGCCGGAGTGGATCATTCTATTGTTCAAGGAAACTATACCCAATTACAAGGTACAGCATCGGGAGGCTCAGGAAATTATAATTATCAATGGATGCCATCAAGTTTATGTGTGTCGCCAACCATCCCAACTACCCAAACAAATATATTATATGTATCTACTATTTTTGAACTTCAGGTAAGTGATGTAGAAAGTGGATGTGAGAGTCTTATTGATACTTCAATAGTTTATGTAGGGAGTGGCCCCCTTAATATTCAAGCCTTTGTGAGTAACAATAATATTTGTAGTGGAGAGAGTGTGAATTTAATTGCAGTAGCTGGCGGAGGATCTGGAAATTACTCCTACACTTGGATATCCTCACCTCCTGGATTTGTATCAACATCACCCACTGCTTTGGTAACTCCTCTTGTTTCAACCTTGTATATAATAAGTGTTTCTGATGGATTGGAAGTAATAACAGATACTGTTTCAATTAATGTTTTTAATTTGCCACAAACATATACTATAAGTAATGGTGGAAGTTATTGTTCAGGAGGACAGGGAGTTGATATATTATTGAATGGCTCAGAAACAGGGATAAAGTATTTATTATACTACCAACAATCTGTTATATCCAATATAATTGGAAATGGACAACAATTAAATTTCCCAAATAATATCCAGCAAGGTGATTATAATATAATCGCTAAAAATGAGACAACAGGTTGTTTATCACCTCAAGTTGGAGTTGCTACAGTAGGATTATATGAACTGCCGGTAGCCGAAGCAGGTCCAAATACCTTAATAAATTCAGGAAGTTATACTACCTTAGATGGCTCTGCATCTGGTGGATCGGGGGGATATTCTTATTCATGGACCCCTTCTGATTCGTTAGTAAATCCAACATCTCCCGACCCCTCTACTGTCCCATTAAATAATACTAACATGTTTAAACTAACTGTTGTTGATGATAATGGTTGTGCAAGTATTGAAGATAATACAATCGTATTTGTAACGGGTGGACAGATTAGTATAGATGTGCTAACTTCCGGGTACCCAGTTTGTCCGGAGGAAGAAGTGCAATTATATGCTATGGCAAGTGGAGGTAGTGGTAGTTTTTCGTATTTCTGGCAATCCCATCCTGTTGGTTTTAGCTCAACATCGTTTAATCCTATTATTTTTCCAACTCAAACAACAACATACATAGTTACTGTAAATGATGGCCTCTCAGTATTATCAGATTCTGTTACAATAATTGTTAATCCATCGCCAGCACCATTCTCATTATCGGGAGGTGGAATTGTTTGTGAAGGTGTCGACCCGGCAAATATAACTCTTCAGGGCAGCGAAATAGGAGTTGATTACTACTTGTTAAAAGATGGTTCATATACAGGTATGACAATGAACGGTAATGGATTTGCACTCGATTTTGGTACGTATAATGAAAATGGTACCTATACATCATATGCCAAAAATTTCTCAACTCAGTGTGAAATTGATATGATAGGAAATGCTGTTGTAAGTATTAACTCATTACCAGTTTCAAATGCAGGTCCCGATCAACTAGTTGTGGCCGGTTCTAATGTAACATTATCCGGTGCAGTAACTGGTGGTTCAGGTTCGTACTCATACCAATGGCAACCGTCCTATCTTTGTATTTCACCATTGAGTCAAAATACTTTAACTCAACCCATAAGTCAAACAACATTGTTTAAACTGGCAATTTCTGATTTGCAAACACAATGTCTTTCTACTCCCGATACGGTTATGGTATTTACTAGTGGAAGCGATTTATACACAATTGCAACTGCTACTCCAACTCCAATTTGTTCAGGTGGTGAAGTTATATTGTCTTCAGTTACAGGTGGAGGAACTGGAAATTATACTTATTCATGGACATCATCACCCGTTGGTTTTTATTCTTCAAATCCTGTTGCAGCATCCTATCCCAATGTTAGCACGAGTTATTTTATTCATGTATATGATGGGATAAGCAATACTTATGATACTGTTTTTGTTGAGGTACTTTCTTTACCCGCTGTATATCAAATGACTGGAGGTGGTGATTATTGCGAAGGTGGAGATGGTGTATCAATTGGATTATCCGGATCAGAAACGGGTGCAAGCTATAGCTTATTTCGAAGTCCAAATAACCTCATTAAAGAAGTAGGTGGTACCGGACAGTCAATTGATTTTGGAGTTTATGAGCAAAGTGGAAATTATTATGCAACTTCAATAATGAATGTGTATTGTGAAGAAGCAATGCTGGGTCAGTCAATTATAATTAAAAATCAAAATCCGGTTTCGTTTGCCGGCGAAGATCAAACAATATCATATAATTCTCAAACGGTATTAAATGGAAGTGGCCAATTGGGTAGCGGTAACTATAATTTTTTGTGGACACCAACCGATTCACTTATTAACCCCAATATTCAACAGCCATTAACAACCCCTCTTAGGGCAACTACTATGTTTAACTTATTGGTTACTGATAACACAACTGGTTGTGAAAGTAATGAAGATAATACCGTTGTTTTTGTAACAGGTGGAGAGTTTAATCTCCAGTTGGTAAATAGTAATCCTATTGTATGTTCAGGAGATGAATCCCAGCTATTTGCCCTGGCATCGGGAGGCTCAGGAAATTATACTTATCTGTGGACATCGAATCCATCTGGATTTGTTTCTACAGCTTATAATCCTGTGGTGTTTCCTAACATCAGCACTTCTTACACTGTGATCGTTGGCGATGGTACTTCTACAATAATTGATTCAATAACTATAGCAGCTAACGCACAACCAATCCCATTCATTGTAGCTGGGGGAGGTGATGTTTGTGATGGTGAAATTCCATCAAACATTGTGCTTCAGGGTAGTCAAACAGGTATTGATTATCAACTATTAAACGATGGACAATATACCGGATTATCTAAATCAGGAACAGGTTTTGTACTTGATTTTGGCAATTGGGATAGTAATGGAAACTATACTGTTTTTGCATCTAATTACACTACTTTATGTGAAAACGATATGTTGGGTGAAGCTGTGATTACCATAAATCCTTTACCTCAGGCTTATGCCGGACCTGATCAACTAATAGCATCTTCAACACAAACAACACTTTCAGGATCCGTTTCCGGTGGATTGGGATCATATAATTACCAATGGGAGCCTTCCTATTTATGTATTGCACCCATATCTCAAAATACACTAACTCAGCCTATTAATCAGTCTACCCTTTTTAAACTAGTTGCCTCTGATATACAAACTCAATGTACATCCCGCTCTGATACAATGTATGTTTTTACACAAGGAGGTGATCTATACGTGGTTGCCTCGGCTGCACCGTCTGTATTGTGCCATGGCGAAGAATTGAATCTTAATGCAATTGTAGGAGGAGGAACAGGTAACTTTAGTTATTCCTGGTCTTCAATCCCTTTGGGGTATTCTTCAACATCATCAAGTCCAACAGCTCATCCTTTGGTAAATACAACCTTTATTATTGATGTTTTTGATGGAATTTCACATGCTTTCGATTCTATTTATATTGAAGTTTTACCCTTGCCGGTATTATTTAATATTACAGGTGGTGGTAATTATTGTGATGGAGGATTTGGTGTTTCAGTTGGACTATCGGGATCAGAAACAGGTAGTGTTTACAGTTTATTCAGAAGCCCAAATGAACCAATTTCTCAATTGAGCGGTACAGGACAAGTGCTGGATTATGGAGTGTTTACTCAAAGTGGTTCGTATTATGTTGTTGGCAACTCTGGAAATAATTGTCAATTGCCAATGGTTGGTGATGCAATAATTCAAGTTGATCCAAACCCTACTGCTTTAGCAGGTGTTGATCAAACAATCCAATACAACTCCCAAACGGTATTAATTGGTGATGCTCAATTTGGCAGTGGTAATTATAATTTTTTGTGGGCTCCTTCTGATTCTCTGATTAATCCTAATATTCAATTACCACTTACTATTCCACTTCATAGCACAACTATGTTTGATTTGGTTGTAACTGATATCACAACAGGATGTACTAGTGATGAAGATAATTCAATAGTTTTTGTTTCTGGTGGTGCTTTTTCAATACAACTAACCAGTAGTGATCCAACAATTTGTCAGGGCGAAGAGACTCAGTTATTTGCCTTATCCACAGGCGGATCTGGAAATTACACCTACTTATGGACATCAAATCCCTCAGGCTTTACATCATCAACGTATAATCCAATTGTAACGCCAATTGTATCAACGATATATACTGTGACGGTTAATGATGGTAATTCATTAATAAGTGAACAAATATCAATAACGATAGTTCCACTACCATTATCATATACTGTAGCCGGTGGAGGTGAAATATGTTATGGTCAGCAGTCCGATGAAATAATCCTTCAGAACTCTGAATTAAATACAACTTACACGCTTTTATATAATGGTGTTTCAACAAATGTAAATGTGCTGGGAACAGGTTTCCCACTGAACTTTGGGAATCAGGAACAAGGAGGTCAATATTCGGTTTTTGCGTTGGAGAATATTACCCAATGTTCCAATAATATGGCGGGTGAAGTTACGGTATCAATAAATCCACTTCCCACAGCTAATGCAGGTTATGATAAAATAATTACAACAAATTCAACAACTACATTAAGTGGTCAGGTTGTTGGAGGATCGGGTAGTTATTTATACAGCTGGGAGCCTATTGTATTATGCCAGTCCCCTAATAACCAAACTTCTGCAACCTACCCAATCTCACAAACAACACTTTTTGAATTTAATGGAATTGATAATCAAACACAATGCGAATCTGAAAAAGATACTGTATTTGTTTTTACTATTGGCAGTGACCTTACAGTTACTGCTTCATCTTCATCTTATAGTATCTGCAACGGTGAAGGTGCTAATTTAATGGCCCTCCCTAATGGTGGTACTGGAACTTACTCCTATTCATGGACATCAAGTCAAGGTAGTTTTAACTCTTCACAAATGAACCCATATGTTCAACCTACAACTTCCACAATGTATTTTATTGAGGTATTTGATGGTTTAAATTATGCTTACGATTCAATTTATATTCAGGTTCTGCAAAATCCAAATATTTATACTGTTACTGGTGGTGGAAATTATTGTATCGGTGAAAATGGCGTTGAAATATTTTTGGATGATTCAGATCAGGGAGTACTTTATCGATTATATCATTTTCCCAATAATCCTGTAAGTGATGTTATCGGTAATGGAAATGAAATTTTGTTTGGGGAGTTCGTTGATCAGGGTGATTATTATGTTATTGCTAATCCCGATTATAGTTGTTATTTACAAATGAATGGTACGATCACGGTTGGTGTCAACCAAAAGCCAATTTCAAGTGCCGGAGATGATAAAATTGTCCAATGGATGAATCAAACAATGCTTAACGGATCTGCAATTGGTGGAAGTGGTTATTATAGCTATAGCTGGATGCCAGTTGACTCTCTTGTAAATCCCCATGTCCAAGAGCCTTTGACCATACCATTAAAAAAAACTACACTATTTGATTTGGTTGTAACCGATGCTTTAACAGGATGTATAGGAAATAATGATCAAATGGTGGTTTTTGTGTCGGGAGGTCCTTTATCTCTAGACGTATATTCATCCAATACATCGATATGTCAAAGTGATCAAACCCAGTTATTTGCCTTAGCATCCGGTGGATCTGGGGCATATACTTATTTGTGGCTTTCTGATCCTCCGGGATTTTCATCTAATAGCTATGATCCCGTTGTTACTCCGGAAGTATCAACAAAATATACAGTGATTATTAATGATGGTACAAATACTATTAATGATTCTATTATTATTAATGTAACTCCTTCTCCAACACCTTTCAATCTTTTTGGAGGCGGGTTGTACTGTGAAGGTGTTGATGGTGTGGAAATAATGATTGATGATTCTGAGGAGATAGTTACTTATGAGCTTTTTAATCAGTTTGGTACAACTGGAATTATTGTTCCTGGATCAGGCGATACAATAAATTTTGGATTTCAGTTTGATGAAGGCTATTATTGGTCAATTGGTACGGATAATACAATGGGATGCTCCTCATTTATGCTAGATACTGTGCAAGTTGAGTCTGTAGATAACCCGGTATCTTTTGCAGGTAATGATCAATATATACTTCAAAATACAACTGCACAGTTACAGGGAAGTGCTAACGGGGGCTCAGGCTTTTATAATTATAATTGGTTTCCCGGTTATTTACTTAATAATCCATTATTACAAAATCCAATTACAGTGCCACTTACAGAAAGCACCTTGTTTACAATGGTTGTAACCGATGGTAATACAGGGTGTTATAGTGCTCCTGATTCTACAGTGGTATATATTACAAATACTCAACTAGTTGTTAATGTTAATGCAACTCCAATGATTGTTTGTGAGGGCGAAGAAGTTTATTTAAGCATCCTGCCAACTGGTGGAACAGGCAACTATACATATAATTGGTATTCAAATCCCATTGGTTTTTATTCAAATAGTCAATTTCCGATTGATAATCCACTCCAAACGAAAACATATATTGTTGAAGTATCTGATGGTGATTCAACAATAATCGATTCAGTTATTGTTGAAGTAACTCCTACGCCTGAAATATTTCATCTAGTAGGTGGCGGTAGGTATTGTAAAAATGGAGTAGGTGTAAATATTAGCCTATCCGGATCACAAGAGCTTATTGAATACACTCTTTATAGGAATCAAAATATTGAGGTGGCTACAGTAATTGGTGATGGATTGTCAATTGATTTTGGTGATTATAAGATAGATGGTAACTACATTGTAATAGCTGCGAATGCTGAAACAAGCTGCTATCAGCAGATGTCGGGATCAGTTGTGGTTAGTCAGCACCCTCAGCCCATAGCAAATGCCGGAGCTGATATAAGTATTACATCGGGAGGTTATGCAACTTTGCAAGGTTCAGCAATTGGTGGTTCAGGTTTCTATAACTATCATTGGACTCCAACAGAAAAATTATTAAACCCATCTGACCCCGATCCTACAACTGTTGCATTGTCAACTACATCAATGTTTACTTTGCAAGTAGTTGATGAGAACACCGGATGCCAGAGTGATCCTACGAGTATGATTGTTTTTATAACGGGAGGACCTTTGTTGGTTGAAGTAATTGCAGAGAGTAATCAGATATGTCCTGGAAACCAGATTTCTTTGTTTGCATTACCAGGAGGAGGTAATGGAAATTATAGCTATTTCTGGGAATCCAGTCCTTCTGGATTTAATGCAACATCTTCCCAAATAACCATAAATCCAGGTGTATCAACATGGTATAAGGTGACTGTAACCGATGGAGACAATAGTGTTAAAGATTCACTGCTAGTGAATATGCTTCCCATACCAATATCATATGAATTATTGGGAGGTGGTGGTTATTGTAGTGGAACTGGTGGAGTTGAAATCTTTATGGATAATACTTCTCAAAATACAGTATATACTTTGTTCCATAATGCAGTATCAACAGGCGCCTATGTAAATGGAACTGGTTCACAAATAAACTTTGGATCAATTCTAACTGAAGGAAACTATTCGGTTAAAGCTGAAAATAACAACGGGTGCACTTCTTTAATGAAAAACGTTGTACAAGTTTATGTTGATCTATTACCTGAGAAATATCAGCTATATGGAGGAGGGACATATTGTGAAAATGATCAAACATTAGGGTTATTACTCCAATCATCTCAAATTAATGTTGAGTATGAGTTATATAAAGATGCTGATCCAACAAGTATTGTATTAGTAGGATCTGGATTACCTCTAAGTTTTAACGGATTTGATGGTACCGGAAACTATTCTGTTGTTGCAACTGGTATACAATCAGGCTGTACAAATACTATGTTAGGCGTATCGGGTTTGATAATATACGACAAACCCTTAATTAGTATAGCCGGTAAAGGCTATATCTGTCAGAGTGATGAAATTCAATTATCGGGATCAGGTGGATACACCTACGAATGGAATACCACACCACCTGAATATACTCCTTCAATAATAGTATCACCACAGATATCAACTTCATATGTGCTAAAAGGATACAATCTGAATGGATGTAGCGATACCGCTACTCAAATTGTTGAAGTGAGTGAAAAACCAATAATATCTTTATCTAATGATCAAATTCAATTGTCTGTTATTTGTTCTCCTCACAATTTAAAAAATTATGAGTTTTATGTTGGTAATGTATTATTGCAAACAGGTGAGTCAAATACATTGTATTATGGAGATGCTGGACAACTTTCCGATACAGTTATTGTTGTAGCTTATACCGAGACAGGTTGTAGTGATACTAAGAGTATTTATATTGAATTAAAAGATGCCCCAAATGCTTTTACACCTAATGGTGATGGTATAAATGATCGATTTCTTACAGGTCATAACATAACAGTGTACTCAAGTTGGGGAGGTGAAATATATAAAGGTGATTCGGGGTGGGATGGCAGGTTTAATGGAAGTTTAGTTGTTCCGGGTACTTATTATTATATCCGCCACATTTATAATGCTGATGGCGCCATATTAAAAACTATAAAAGGTTCAGTAACAGTTGTTATAGAGTGATTATGATGAGGTTGATGTCCATAGGTTTTCTATTAATTAGCATTGCTTTTACAGCAGTTGCACAGGATAAGGTAATAACTAATGCTGATGCAATGTTCAAAAGTAGAGATTTTATTGGGGCAATTAATCTTTATAAAAAGGCTTTAAGGAAAACAGACGATCTTACTAAACAACAACATATTGCATATCAAATTGGACTTTCATATTATCAAATGAATGATTATGAAAATTCAGCTGATTGGTTTGAGGATGCAATTGGGGATCATACAAATGATGTACAAGCATATCTTTATTATGCGCAAGTATTAGCAGCCAGTGGAAAGTATAATGATGCAAAGAGTGTTTTGCAAAAAACTCAATCACAAAATCCGGCAAATAAGAAAATCCAACTAAGAATAGATGCAATTGATTTGATACTGGTTGATCAAACGGCGGATTCATCAGGCGTTATATCAAAAGTGGCAGACATTAATAGTGACTATAGTGATTACTCGGTGGGGAGTTGGAATAATGGAATTGTATTTTCATCAACCAGAAAAGAAAAAGCAAGTCAAAGGACAGATGGAAGAACTGGTCAGGGCTTTTCAAATTTGTACTACACGAATTATGACAATGAAAGGCATAAGTGGTCTGGCCCTAAAACTCTGCCTAAAAATCTGCTTTCGTTAAATAATGAGGGTGCGTTTACATTTGATGAAATTAATAATATAGCGTACTGGACGTCATGTGTTGAAAAACCCGTAGGTTGTTTAATTTACAGCTCCGCTTTTAATCCTGTAGATAAAAAATGGTCGAAACCTGATAAGGTTTCCTTTATGAATACAAATTATAATTACGGTCATCCATATATTAGTGAGGATGGTAACACATTGTATTTCACATCAAACTTGCCCGGAGGTTATGGGAATAAAGATTTATGGAAGGTTACAAGAAAAACTGATGGATTTTGGGGAGTTCCAATTAATCTTGGTAAAAATATAAATACAAGTAAAAATGAAATATTTCCGTCGGTTTATGGAGATACTTTGTTGTTTTATTCATCTGATGCAATAAACTCATATGGTGGGTTGGATATATATTTTAGTATTAAGGATGGACTAGAATTTAGTCAACCTACAAATGTTGGACTACCTATAAATAGTGCAGCTGACGATTTTTGCTTAGTAATAAGTGAAAACGGTAGGGGAGGATACTTCAGTTCAAACCGTGACCTCAAAACAAGTGATGATATTTATCAATTTAATGGTTTCCCAATTAAAATTACTATGCAGGGAAAGGTTTACCACGAGACAGATATGAAGCCTATACCTGACGCAATGATTATCTCAACAAATGAAAGTGATTTTGTGGATACGGTATTTACTTTAAAAGATGGGAGTTATAAAATTTCGCTTGATGCATATCAAAAATATAGAATCTCAGTGGTTAAGGATGGATATTTTAATTATGAAAAGGTTGTTGTAACTTCCAATAATGATTTGGTATTCAAGGCGCCGCCACAATTAGAAGTTGATTTCAATCTTTCCAAAAAATCCTATCCATGTGGAATTAAGGGAATTGTAACCAATAGGGAAACAAATAATCCAATTTCAAATGTAGTTGTTTCTATTATTAGCCAAGGAGATTTTTCTACATATGTAAAAACTAATTTTGCTGGAGAATACTTATTTGAAGGATTAAAACCCAATACCATTTATACTGTAAAAACAGGGGAGAGTGGTTTTTTCTCCGAATCGAGGGTTTGTACCTTACCAAAAGTCAATAATCCAATGGTGTTTTCGAAAGAAAACGGGTACGATATGGACTTTCTGTTACTTCAAATCCAAACAAAGAACGAAATCACCTTAAGTAATATATATTACGATCTTAATAAGGCATCTCTTCGTGAAACCTCTAAAATAGAGTTAAATAAACTTGCTTCAATGCTTCGTGAAACACCTGATATAGCTATTCAAATAAACGCGCATTCCGATTCACGAGGAAAGGCTGAATATAACCTTAGGCTAAGTGCTGATAGAGCAAACTCGGTGGTAAATTACCTGATTTTAAATGGGGTTGACAGAGGGAGGTTAATTGCCAAAGGATACGGTGAAAGCATGCTGCTTATTAAGGATGCAAAAAATGAAGATGAGCATCAGGCAAATCGACGTACTACTTTTAGCATAATCGATGATGAGAATGTTTCCAATAATGAATCTAACATAAATTACAATGATGGATTAGTTTATCGTGTACAACTCCTTTCAACGGGAATTGAGAGGGATGTTAACAAAGATTTTGAAAAATTAGTGAATGAAATCGATGAAATAGTTATTTATCAAGTTGAGGCCGGAACAATTTGGAAGTATGAGGCAGGAGATAGAATCACATTTAAAGATGCAGACTTGTTAAAAGATAAACTGCGCGGAAATGGATACACTGACTGTTTTGTAATTAGCTATTATAAAGGAAGTAAAATCCCAGTATCCCAAGCTAAAAAAATGGAAGGAGGGGAGAAGTAATGAACTTAATGAAATATATCCTCTTCGTGGTATTGCTTTGCTTGGCCTTAATTTCAGCTTCACAATCTGATTTATTGTTTAATAATTATCGAATTAATGCAGTTGCGCGAAATCCAGCGGCTATTGAAAATAATGGATCAATAAATGCATATCTTGGGATTCATCAGCAATGGGTTGGTTTTGAGGATGCTCCCAATATGCAATGGGCACATGTTTCGAATTTTTTCGATAAGCGTAACATGGGAATATCCTTAAATATCCTAAGTCAGTCAGTTGGAGCTACACTAACCCAAAATATAAAACTTGGTTACAGTTATCATATATTTTTTAAGGGTGGCCACAATCTATCATTGGGGTTGGGTGCAGGTTTATATTCTCGGAATTTTGATCTTTCAAAGCTTAGGTTTGAGGAAAATGAACAAAACAATCCCGTTTCAATGGAAAATGAAATTCATCCTGATTTCGACTTTGGTTTAGAATATACTTATCAAAAACTGACCATAGGATTGGCGTCAAACCACATAACCATACTTAATAGTAAAGCCACATTGTTCAAAATACCTATGCAAAATAATGTTTATGCAAATTATACGGTTGGCATTATTAAATATGTCTCAATAATTCCGGGAATTAATTTTTTTAATAGCGGGACTATATCATCACTGGGTGTTTCGATGGATTTTTTATATAACGATCTGTTCAATGCCGGAATAGCTTATCGTTCAGGAACATCATTAATTATTAGAGCTGGGGTAAAAATAAGTTCCAGCTTCCAATTTAGTTACTCCTATGATATGGGATCGGGAAGTTTTACAACTTATAACTCGGGAGTACATGAGGTGGTTATTACTGCTCGATTTAAGAAAAGAAGTGAGTCGTTTAATTCACCACGTTTCATCGATTAATAGTAATAATACACATTATACAGATACAAATAATGTACAATCAGTAGTGGATATTTTATGTTAGTTTTATTGCTAATAATCGCATCTGCTTGATCTTGGATACTCTCCATGAAAAAAAACTCCTTATCATATTGACAAACGCAAATAAATTATTATATTTGCAGTGCTTGTTTTGTTTGTTTTTCATAATTGGGCCCACCCAA
>CALDOI010000147.1 GCA_937912115.1 uncultured Bacteroidota bacterium
AGGTAATTATCATAGTGCTCCTGACGCATTTCCGGAGTAATTTGTTTTTCGGGTACCGGTCCATCAAAAGAATACATTGATTTTTCTTTTTCTTTTTTTGTTAAGGCTTCCCATTTTTCCTTTTCAGTTCCACTTAAATCAGGTTTTTCTTCGGCAGGAATTATTGCCACACCTTTTTTCCAGCCAAATCCCTTATCACTCACATCAGCACCCCAGTTAACGGTATAACCATTCTCCAAGGCATTATCGATGGTATTCATCATCTCATCAAGCTGCACATTATAAATTGATGCCCATAACCAGTTATCAGGTATGGCCATTTGAAACTCCTTGTAATAAGGCTGATGCATGTAGGATGTAATCTCAATATAATCATCAGCATTAAAACCCGTTGATTCAGCAAATGATAATGGTGTAAATTCCTTTCCTTCAAACTCAAATTTTGTTGGTAGCTCACCTAAATAAGTGTCCAGAACTTTATTATAGCCATCGTGCCAAACCGGTGTTAATTTTTTATTTTTATTCTGTATAATCGCATCTACATAACTTTTAAGAAGCACATCCAACTCACCGTGAGTATGCTTATCTTCACCGTACTCCAGCCCCGTGCATATTGTTTCAGGAACCATGCCATATAGTTTTATAACTCTAAATACATCCGTAACCTCAGCACCACCACCAAAGTTTAAATTTCCGTTTAACCTTACATATTTTTCAGCTTTGTCAGAGTATGTATGACTAACTACAAACATTTCTGATAAATCGTATTCCTTACCAGTCATCCTGAGTAATTCAGCTTCAACAAAGGCCAGACCCGAAAAACTCCAGCATGTACCTGAACGATATTGATTCTTTACAGACGTGTTTTCTATATCGATAACAGTTGTAAATTCATATCCTTTTTTTACCTCTTCTTTTTTTTCATCATCAGCAAAAGCAGGAAGATTTAATAATATGGCAACAATGATTATTGCCGTTGAAATTGATTTCATATGTTATATAATTATTAGTTTTTACAATGGGGTCAAAGATAATAATTGTATCTGATAATAATTGGGTTTAGCATCTAAAAATTTGAGTGCAAGCTACTTCTTAGATCGTCTTCTTGCTTTTTTTTCTTGTCGTTGTTCTTTGTTATTATAACCCATGGTCGACATGATCCCACTGAATACACTTTTCCAAATATTGTAAACGATTGATTTTTGCGTATTCCTTTTAAAATACACCTCTCCTTGTCGTGTTTTACCGAGGAAACCCGGATTATTCGATCTTATGAAAATATCATTGAGCAGCAGGTTTGCCATGCTACCGGTTAAACCAGATGTGTTTTGAGCTTTGTCACGATCGTATAATTCAATCTTAAGTTTTTTATACTTAAACAATATTGAGCCATCGCTACTAACATTATTTCCTCTGATCAATGGAATATCAACACCCCCAGTTCCTTTTTTCATGGTTATTCCTGCCAGATTTTGGGTCATTGAATTGAGTTTTGTAAAATCCAGTTCACTAATATTACCAGATACCTCATATTCATCAGTATAACTTAATAGAGGGAAATTAATATTAAGATTCAATACTGCTTCGCCAAGCAACATAGCATTTAGTTTTGCTACCATCAACGAATTTGTGTC
>CALDOI010000148.1 GCA_937912115.1 uncultured Bacteroidota bacterium
GGTGAAGATATAATTGCTTTGGCAGAGGGAACCGGATCACCTGTTGATATACCAATAGCCCCACAGGAACCAGGCGTTATAGTAGATATTGTAATTACCTTGCAAGATCACTACCGTTATGAAACTCAGGTTAGTGTTATTCCTCCCGATGGTCCATATTGCATGTATGCAGATGATGTAATGAATGATACACTTGGGAATGGTAATAATAAAGCAGAATTTGATGAAGAAATTCTTTATTCGCTCACAATGAAAAATTTGGGGAGCGAAGACGCCATAGGTGTTGATGTTACTTTATCATCCGATGAATGGGTAACTTTTATTGATGATGTGGAAAATTATGATACAATCCTAATGAATAGTATGGTGACTCGTGATTTTGGATTTAAATTGCATATTAGTGATGGAATCCCTGATCAGCATCAGCTAGACTTTAATGTATTAGCTTGTGATGAACATGATTCTACCTGGACAAGTACTTTTTCTACAATAGTAAATGCTCCAACAATAACACCTGGAATATTAACCATTGACGATTCTCAATCCGGCGATAATAATGGCCGACTTGATCCGGGCGAAACTGTAGACATGAAATTTAAACTTACAAATACCGGACATTGTATTATTAAGGATGTGGCTTGCAACTTAACACCTTATAATCCTTATATTACAGTAAATTCTGGAACCCAAGTTATTTCAACTCTTGGATTTTTTGGTGCTTCATATGCTATATTTAATGTAACCGTTGCTGATGATGCACCTAATGCCATAATTGCAGAGATGTTATTTAATGCATCAGCTGCAGGTTATTCCGTTGACCAGACTTATTATCCAAAAATTGGCATGTTCCTCGAAGACTGGGAAACAGGCGATTTTAGTAAATACAACTGGCAATCGGCCGGAAACGAGCCATGGGAAATTACTAGTTGGTACCCATATGAGGGTGATTTCCATGCACGTTCGGGGGTAATTGGTGATAACAAAACATCAGTATTTAAAATCACTTATAATGTAATGGCAAGTGATAGTATTAAATTTTGGAAAAAAATTTCCAGTGAGCCTGATTTTGATAAACTTATATTCTATATTGATAATACAGAAATAGCTAGCTGGTCAGGGGCAGAGAGCTGGACACATGAGTCATTCCCGGTTTCTTCCGGAAATCATACTTTCAAATGGGTTTATTCGAAAGATTACGGTGGCGTTGCCGGTTTAGACTGTGCATGGATAGATTATATTGAGCTTCCAACAATGCTGGTTACAACATTATTCGCCGGGCCGGATGATCAAACTTGTGAAGAAAGTGAGTTTCAATGTATGGGATCTGCCACAAATTACACAAATATACTTTGGTTAACATCCGGTGATGGAATCTTTGATTTTGAAACAATTCTTCAGCCAAAGTATACAGCAGGGCCTCAGGATATTATCAATGGCGATGTTACACTCACACTTACAATTATTGATGCTGCTGGAGACGACTATGAAGATAGTATGAATTTAACACTTATTGGTGGACCAGATGCTCCAGAAATGCCGTTGGGTCCAGATTATGTTGATGTTTACCAGGTTTTTGAAACAGAGTATGCTGTAAATAAAGTAAGTTCTGCTACGAGCTATACCTGGATGATTGATCCCATTGATGCTGGTGCCATAATAAGTATTGATACTTCAGCCATTGTTCAGTGGAATACATCATATATGGGCGAAGCTTTGTTATCAGTTTATGCAGCTAATCAATGTAGTGATGGTGATGCATCAGAAGTATTGACAATTATAGTTGATAATACTGTAGGGATTGGAAAAAATATTGGAGAGCCAATACAAATTAATGTACTGCCCAACCCTAATGATGGGATGTTTAAACTTGAGATTAGCTCAGATAATGATGATCCGGTTTCGATTTCAATGGTAAATTATCTAGGATCTCAAATATTTAGAAAAGAGAGGGTTGTTGCTAATAACGGCTGGGTTTATCAATTTGAGAATAAAGAACTACCAGTGGGCGTTTATATTATTTCAATTGAGCAAGGCGATTCAAGATATAGTCGCAAAGTACTGATCGGTAGATAGTAAAAAAATAAATAACTTAAAGCCCGGAGATGTTAATAGCAGTTTCGGGCTTTTTTTATTGCCAATAGTTTTCAATAATAATTAATCAGGATATTCAAACCAACCAAATTAATTATTTTTGTGTCCTACATAAACAAAATATACTGAAATGCAGAAACTTACTATTATAGTTATCCTAATATCACTTTATTCAATATCAATATGTTCAGGCCAAAATTCTAATGATTCGGATTATGTTTCAGGAGAGGTACTTGTGCAATTGAATAACAAATCGGATTTGCCAATAATTCTGAACAATTATAGTCTCAATCAAAAGGAAGTTATCTCCCAAAGGTTCAATATTTATTTACTTACATTTGATAATACAAGAAATTCGAATTCCGCAATTATCAACATGTTGGCAGCAGATAGATCTATCGCAAATGTTCAAAATAATCACATTATTAGTTTAAGAGGTAGTGATGAAACCATGCCAAACGATTCACTATTTGATATGCAATGGTCGTTACACAACACCGGACAAAATAATGGAGTTGTTGGGGCTGATATTGATGCTCCTCTAGCCTGGGATTTTACTGTTGGTGGAACTACCGCCT
>CALDOI010000149.1 GCA_937912115.1 uncultured Bacteroidota bacterium
CCATGAGAATAAGCATAGCAAATAACATAACAATATGTAATACATATGACCATAGTACCTATATTTGTATATTGCCTATCAAAATTGAAATCTATCAACTCACAGAATCTTTAGCCATTTAACCTAACCAAAATTATTCATGAGTAAACTTAAAAGAGGGGAGTTTTTCGGGAGCGAACTACAAAAGTTGACCTTTGAGCAAGCTGATTCCGTTTCGCTTGTTTATCTACCCGATGGAGAATTTTCAGTTTATCACATCAATAGCATTGCAAAAGAACAATTTGACAGAGTTGATAAACGATGCATAAAACAGAAAAATGTAAATAAAAAATCAGATGATAATAGATGGACATGCTCATGCTTGTGGAGAATTTTTGACACCAGAAAGCATTATTAAAAAACTGAATAATTCAGGAGTAGATAAAGTAATTCTTGTTCCGGGAGAATTAGAAAGTTCAAAAAACTATTCACTACCTAATATTGCTGAAATATTTCCATCACGGAATGTTGTTAAAATCACAAATTATCTAACAAAGTTTGTAATGAAAATTACAGGTGCAATAGTTCAAATTCCTGAAGGAAATGAGTACGTTTATAAGTTGACCAAAAAGACAGTTGGAAGAGTAATACAATTTGTTTGGATAACACAACAGATTGCAAACCCAGCTAAATATTTGGATAAAAAACTGGTAGAATGGAGATTTAGCGGCGTTAAATTACATCAATGTTGGGAAAATTTTTCGATTGATTCCGAATTCTTCAGTACGATAGCTGAGTGGACTGAAAAAAATGATATGCCATTATTTATTCATTTGTCTTCGGATAGCGATGTTATGGAAATTATTAAATATAAAAGAAATCATCCACAACTAAAATTAATCATTGCTCATTTATTTGGATTGGAATTATTTATAAAATCTGGATTTAAAGATGAAAACCTATACTTCGATTCCTCAACCTTACAGTTAACTTCAACAAAAAGACTTATGGCCGCCATTAAATTTGCAGGGGCTAAAAATGTTACAATGGGAACAGATACACCCTATGGAAAAAATAATTTAAGGAAAAATATAGAAAGAATAAAAAACCTTGATATTTCAAGTAAAGAAAAGGACTTGATACTTGGTGAAAACATGAAAGAATTATTGAAAATATAAAAACACAACCGCATCAATGGGTATAAATAATCACAAATGGATAATTTTGAAAATAGAGCAAAAGATTATAATACAATAAATAGCATTGACCTTGCTGGTTACTACAATTCATTGAGACTTATTGGAAATAAAGAAGTTGAATTAATTACAACATATCAGAAAAGAAAGGACTACGAAAAAGGCTCTTCTCCACATACTTGGACAATTGTGAATAATAAAGAGTTAGTTGATTGGTTTTTAGAAAAGATGTAATTTGATAGAGATGAGGTCCGTATCACTTTTCATAGTTGAAACGATGGGTTGAAGTTTACTTTTAAATTAAATAACACGAAAAATAAAATTGATATGACAAAATTTTGGATTCTAATTTTGATTTTAGTAATGGCAACAGGATGTGATACTGATCAACAAGAAAAAGAAAATTTTCCTATATTGACAGGAAAATATTTGGGACAAAAGGATCCTGGTCTTACACCGGAGATATTTGCTCCAAATATTGTTTCCACAGGAATGACAGAAATAAATGCATGTTTTTCCCCTGACTATTCGGAGTTCTTTTATTCCATTATACTACCAAATAGGAAATTCGTCATTGTTTCAATGAAATATGAAAATAATAGATGGAATAAACCTGAAGTTGCTGAATTTTCAGGTCAATATTCAGATGCAGATCCGTTTATAACCAAAGATGGGAAGTGGTTATATTTTGTCTCAAAAAGACCAGAAGATACCACTAAAACAGAAAGAAGGGATTGGGATATTTGGCGAATTGGGAAAGTAGATGGTCGTTGGCAGAATCCGGAAAAACTAAAAAATGGAATAAATTCAGAATCAGATGACATTTACCCGACAATTAGCGAAAAAGGGACATTATATTTTTCATCAGGACGTGATGGTACGAATAACAGAGATATTTATTATTCAGAAAGTTCAGGAGATGAATTTAATGATCCAATTAAAATGAATGATACAATAAACGGATATTGGGAAGGAGATATATTTATTTCGCCTAAGGAAGATTATATGATCTTTAGATCCTACGGAAGAAAAGAAGGGAACGGATTATTCATAACATTCAATAATAATGATCATTGGAGTACCCCCAAAAGAATGGGTAATGAAATAAATATGACAGGAAATGAATTCTGTCCGATGGTGTCACCTGATGGTAGTTATTTTTTCTTCACGTCTTCGAATATTGTAATGGAATCTGAAAATTCAGAATTATTGACATACAAAAAAATAAAGGAGGATTTTATTAGTTCATATGAGCATCCTCAAATGGGAAAAAATGACATCTACTGGGTTGACAGTAAGATAATTGATGGTTATAGGGAAAACAAATAATATCCCTCTTTAAAATATCTTAAATTAAAAAACTACAAATGAAAAGAATAGAAATAATAATTATTCTTTTACTGGCGAAGGAAAATGTATTAGTAGCCCAACAATTAAGTCCTGGAAATACCCAAATAATTAGTTTGTTGAAAGAACTTAATAAGTCAGAAAATTAATAGAAAATAGTTTTCCTTTATAAAGAACCTAAATCAGATTAAAATGAGAAAAATAATATTACTAATAGTAGCATCATTTATCCTTATCTGCGTTCAAGAATCATACTCACAAAATATTCTGGAATTGCCTTATAAACCATTGAACAAAGAAAATATCAATCTCACAAAGTCCCTTAAAGAAATAGATGAAACTGATGATCAGAGATCTGTTGATTTGTGTATTGAGGCCCTTGATAAATTTGAGGATATGAGTTTGCGATATAATCTAATTTACTGGGAATTATCCTTTCGTTATGCAAGTATGAAACAATACAATAATTGTTTTAATATACTTAAACAAGGTCATGATGAAGGTCTGTTCTATTATTTGCGAACAGGTGAACGTATTTTTCCTCCTTATCTCAATGAGTTGGAAAAACTTGATGGATACGAGGCATTTATAGACAAAAACAATGAACTTAAGGAGGCTGCCAATAAACAAGGCACTGTCGATTTTATGGTTCAGCTTCCAAATCACTATACTAACGATAGTAGCTATCCAATGATGCTAATCATGCATGGAGGGATTGGAAACATTCCAAGTTTACAGCTCAATTATCTTTCAGAAAAGCTACAAAACGATTTTATAGTAGTTTATACACAAGGCGATGTTTTTTATGGTTCATATTCAAGAGTTTATGACCATGAAAAATGGCAAGAGAACATGAAAGATATCTATCAACAGATAATTTTAAAGTATGCAGTCGATACTACTCAAGTTATACTGGCAGGCCCTTCTGCCGGCGGTTATCGCTCTTTAGTACTGGGACTAAATAATAGTTTTCCTGTAAAAGGACTACTATTGTCATTTGCAGTATACCCAAGAGACTCTGATAGCACATTATTTAAGGAAGCGGCAGAAAAAGGACTTAAGGTTGCACTGCTTTGCGGGGAAAATGATTGGGCCATACAACAACAAAAGAAACTTGGATATATGTTTGATAGTTATGAAATAAAGAACCGATTTGTGGTTTTCCCTGAAACAGGTCATGAATTTCCTGAAAATTGGTCTTACCATCTTGATACTTCAATTGATTAT
>CALDOI010000150.1 GCA_937912115.1 uncultured Bacteroidota bacterium
ATTGCTTCTTTGCTGCTTCTTCAATTACATATTTTGCTTTTGATTCATATTTTTCATCTGGGAGAACATGTAAAAGAACAATTTTTGATTCATAAGCTCTTGCCAACTCAATGGCGTTTCTAACAAGATTTTCTGATGAGCCCTTGAAGTCGGTTGCCAGTAAAATTCTATCTATTAATTTCATGCGTTTTCATTTTGAAAAAGATTACATGATTGAAAAAATATTAATTAATTTAAAGATTGTAAATCACAATCTTAGATGCACGTTATCCATTTTCGTAAAATGAAGAGTGCCAGCGGGGAGCTTTATTGATTAATTAACATAGGCATTAAAATTAATTGGGTCAAATGTATAATTAATTATAATCAAATGTCAAGTTTATTGGATATTTTTTGTTTCATTACAACATTGACTTCTACGTCTTTTCCAATTCAATTAACGTAATCTCAGGCAACATTCCAATTCGTCCGGGATAACCAATCGAGCCTAACCCGCGATTAACATAAATATACTTTCCTGTTTTGTTTTCGTCTTCATATAATCCTGCCCAATGTTTATACATTAATTTTGCCGGACTCCATTTAATTTCCTTTGTTTCAATACCAAACTGGAATCCATGTGTATGTCCCGAAAGGGCAAGGTCGATATCATAATTACCTGGAATCACAACCTTATCCCAGTGTGAAGGATCATGAGTCATTAGTATCTTAATATCTGCATTTTCAGTTCCAAGTATAGCTTTATCAAGGTCACCATATTTAGGGAATCTGGGATTAGCACCCCAATTTTCGACCCCAATAATTGCCAGCTGCCCTTTTGCAGTATCAATTAATTCATTTTGGTTATTTAGCAACTTCCATCCAACATTATCGAAAAACTCATAAAGTTGGCTCATGTTTTTCTGCTTTGCTTTATCTGATGGCCATGATACATAGTTACCGTAGTCATGATTTCCAAGAACTGCATATACGCCATTTTTAGCATGAAGTTGTGAAAGTATATCCTCATATCCAATTGCTTCATTGGTTGCATAATTTACAAGGTCACCGGTAAAAAGTATAACGTCGGGGTCTAATTCGTTTATCATGTCAACAGCACGTTGCAGAGGTTTTTTCGAAGTCCAGCTACCCAGGTGAATATCTGAAATTTGAACTATTTTGAACCCTACTAGATCAGTGGGTAAGTTTAAAAATGCAATCTTTTGACGAATAATTCGAAATTCATATGCCCATTTTAACATGCCTGTGAACATAGTTCCCAAGATTAATCCTCCGGTTACAAATCCGGCATACTGCAAAAACTTACTACGAGTTATTCCATCATCCTCAGTTTTCTGATTTATTTGCACACGTTCAACCTTTTTACCAATTAAAAAAAGTTTTTGAATAACTCTTACGATATCGGCAAGTACTAAAAATGTTATTGGTAATATTTTAGCTGTATAAAAAATCAGGATGGTTCCAACCATGTAAGTTCGTAGTGCATCATTCCAATTGATTACAGGGATCAGTGTTGAGCCAACAATCAAAATTACAAGTAATAACAGAGGTAACCAATAAATAAAAATTATTACTATACGTAACCAATTACGATAATTGAATACCTGCTTTTTAACCGAAGACCATAAATAGAAATCGGCTAATATTAATATCACCATAAATAAGTACTGCCCTGAATATTTTGGCATACTGTACTGAAGAAGGAAATAGCCAACAATTAGGAAAAAAGGAAGTAATAGATAGTTATATTTGAATTTTTTCAAATGATTAGTTTTGGCAGTAATGGTTGTAATGTTTTGTTGAACGTGTCAGGGATAAAGTTATTGTAGTTTGAAAAATTCATTTAAGATCCCTGCACTAAAAATTCGCGGCAAAAATATTGTTTTTTTTAAACCATCTGACAAATTTTTGGCAAAGTAATAATCGTAGATTGACCACAAAGATGTCCAAAAAGCATATAATCCATTATGTATAAGATACTTTAAAGATGCTAAAAGACCTACAGTAACTGGTACTCAAACGTAGGATATCCTTTTTCTACAATAAGAGGATCGGTAGAAATAATTTTATAAAAATTAACAAACCTTAACTTATAATAAAATGAATTCCTATCCTTAACTATGTAGTTATAATTTACATTTATCTCATAACTTACATTACCAGTGTTTACATCACCGATAAGCTTTTTCCAATTATATCCTATTTTGTCAAATGAATATGAGAAGTCGAGCAAAGCAGTATCAGCAATGGTTATGTCATTAAACATGAGAGTAGTGTCGAACGCAACATTTGCCTTGTTATACTTTTGAAGTACCCCGTTAACAAGATAAGGATAAGCATCTCCTTCAGTTGTATAGAGCATAGTTGTATAGGTTGTAAAAAGCAAATCCCAATCTGTCTCCAAAGGTTCAATTTGTTCTGCAATTCCCGACACAAATGAATACTGAGTATATAAATGCAAATTATTCTTTTCAACAACAGCAGCTACAAGTCCACTATTATCCATGTTGGAATATGTAAAATAGTACTTGTTGCTTTTAAGTTGGGTAAACTTCACCTTTATTAACCCTAATTGAATTCCCAATGAACTAAAACCCCGATTTATAACGAATATTTTATTGCTATAAGTGGTATCATCGCCAACGATATTTATCCAGCCATCAATGGCCAACGAGTCAATATTTCCCGAAGAACCATCAAACAACCAATTTAATCCGGTTGTATCCATAACATCCTCAAGGTTTTCAAAATTAGTAACACCAGCTCGTGCAAAATTTGCTGTATTAAGTCTTATAATAGTTGAAGTATCAGTACAATCAAAATTCAGGTCAAATACTTCACGGTCATTTATGCCAGTCATTTCGTTTCTTTCCAAATTAAAATATACTTGATTTGAATAGTATTTAGTCATTGGAATTACAACAGTGGTGAGATCACCAGGCTCGTGTGCAGGTATCATCTCATCCTTTTTAAAACACGATGTAATGATCAGAAATACTAGTAAGGTTGCTAAAATATTTTTTATCATTATTTGTTGAATTTAAATTGTAACCTGATAAAGAAAGTTCTTCCCCAATTTACCGGAGCTGATCCACTACCGGAATGGATTCCTCCTCCGGAGCCTCCCCCAACTACGTTTATATTTGTAACATTAAAAAGATTTTTACCACCAACTTGAAGATTAATTCTCCTCTTCCAAAACCATTTATCAAGAGTAATATCCATGGTATTATAAGCTTCCATTATCTCAATATCTAGTGGCTTACCCACTTCAACAAAATATAATTGAGGATATTTTCCATTATATTTATAAAACAAGGATAAATTCATATCCCATTTCTTCAAACTATAAGTTGCTGTTGTATTAAAACCGGTATAAAATTCAAATTTAGGGCTATCGAGACCTTCGTAATCAATTTTCTGTCCAGTGATCGTATAACCAAATTTAACTGTAAGCCACGGATAAACATTATTATTAAAGTTAAGTTCAACACCCCTGGTTATAAACCTATTAACATTAACATAGGTATAATATATTGTATTTCCGCTAAGAGGAATAAGCTGAATATTATCTTTTATATTATTATTAAATAAATTCATCTCTAATCCCCATACATATGCCTGGTAAGGTGAACTGTTGTACTGAACAAATATGTTTGTACTAACAGATGTTTCTGCTTTTAGATTTTCGTTCCCATGAATATCGTGGTTTATATCAACAAAATTCAAATACAATTCTTTTAATGATGGTGCCCTAAACCCACTTGCAATGGAACCACGCACAGAAATAAATTCTGACAAATCATATTTTACATTTAATGAATATACAATGGGAGCCTCAAATTTTGTATTGTATATAAAGCGCAGTCCGGGCTGAATATTCAAGACCGGTATTGGAGTATAATTCATGCTCGCAAATGCAGCATAATTACCTATTTCTTGTTCTTTATTGGTGATTCGTTTCCCTGTTCCGGTTTCATTATTTAAATCAATCCCTGATTGAAATTTTACCTTGCTATTTTCATTTCCAAAACTATAATCAGCCCTAAATAGCACATCTCTAAATTCTGTGGTATCCTGCCGATCAGTAATAGGATACTTTTCCAGAACGGTAAGGTCATTATAATAAGTGCTTCGAATTTTATGATAATCTGAAAAGGAGGCAATTGCATTTATCCTTGATCGATCGTTAAATTTATATTTAAAATCTGATCTTAAAACAATTCTTTGTGTAAAGAAATAAGTATCAATCCTTGTTTCATACCATGGACCTTGCAATTTACCATTATCTCTAAGTTCCTGATTGAAGTATGTAGCCCCAACTTTAAAATGTGCATTATCCCAATCATACTTGTAATCGGCAGAAAAATTATATTGCTCTTTTGGTTTCCATCTCTGTAACCATGAAGTTTCGGGTGCTTGATATCCATCAAAAAAGTTTCTACCTGCTGTTATACCAAAGGAATTCCTTTTTATTCTTCCCGAGGCAGCTAAATTTAAGTTATAAACTCCTACCGATTCATAGTAAGTATCTAATGTTGACGAAAACAAAAGTCTATCTGATGGTTTGGTTATAATATTAATTACTCCGGCAAGGGCATTGCTACCGTATGCAACTGACATAGGTCCGTTTATAATTTCTATATGGTCAATATTCTGAAGATTAAGCTGATCCATATCAATATTACCGGCTTCACGACCTATAACAGGAACACCATCAATAAGAAACTTAACATGCTCACCTCCGAGCCCCTGCATTGTAATGGACGACCCCAGAGCATTATCCTGACTGGTTCGTATATTTAATTCTGTGGAAAGCATCTCTTTCAGGTTTACAGCACCGCGGTTTTGTATTTCCCTGGAGTTAATAACTTTAACTTTATATACTGATTTATCCTGCCTTGATTCATCATATTGCCCAGTAACAACAATTTCGTCAACATTATATGAAGCCATGCGTAGATAAATTGTTTTATTTTCTCCGGGTAATATTGTATCTACATGATCTAAAAAGCCAATATAAGTAAGTTTTAGAATAGACTTCTGCTTAACATTTGCTAAAATTATACCATTGATATCGGAGATATAACCTGCCAGAATAGTATTATTTTTAAGAGGTGTTAATACAACATTTGCAAAAGCTACGGGCTCTTTATTGATATTATCTAAAATTTGTATTCTAGATTCCTGTGCCACACCAAAAATCGGAAGTAACAACAAGAGCAATACGCATTTATATAGAGGGTATTTCATGTTTATTAAACCAAAAAATGAAAAAAGAGCCTGCCGCAGTACTAACAATCTGCAGCAGGCTTAAATAACATAACAATATGTATTTACAATATTCCAGTAGTCACACTAAATATTGTCATGCTATGAATATCTTATTTAATTATTAATTTCTGTGTTTCTTTAAATGTATCATTGTAGATAGTTACAAAGAAGAGTCCTTTTGAAAAATCACTAACATTAATAATATTATTATTATTTAACAAAGATGAGTATACTGTTCTTCCACTTAGGTCGGTAATAATCACGTTGCCTTTGAAACTACTTTGGTTATCAATGTTAATGTTAATATTTTGGCTGGCTGGATTTGGATAAAGTGCAAACATAGTATTGCCTTCATTTATGTTGTCAATATCCAACAGCGAAACCAGTTTCTTATTTAAGGCAAAAACTCCTGTTGAAGCACCTTGCCAATATGTGAAAACAAGTTTATATATATCTCCTTCTTTGCTTTTAACAAAAAATACTGTTGAATCTTCTACAATCCACTGGAATGTAGACATATCAAATGATTTCCAATTATATCCTATTGTATTTTTAAGTGAATCAAGAGGTTTAGATGCCCAATCTTCAAAGTCTTCAGGAACTGGATAAAATTTACTTGCAAAATGATCAACATTACTTGTAGCACCGGTTACAAGATACTCGGTCATTTCACCCGACATAGTTTCTGTAAAATCGATATATTTCGTAAACATAATATCCCAACTGGCTGTTGGCTCTCTATCAACAATTGAATTGTTTGTTAACGAATAATAAATAAAATTCTTACTTACGTATGGTTTAATATCAATTGCTACTATATGTTCATTTGATCCATCAAGATCAGCATATTTAATGTTATAGGTATTTTCGACAGAAATTTTACTAACAATCCATAGTTTTTTAATTCCTTCTCCAGGAAGATTTATTATATATACAGAATCGCCTGTTACACTATGAGTAACCATATTATAAATTCCCCAACCATAATCAGGATGACCTGTGGCATTTTTATTAAAGGCACCATCTTCCCAATACTCAGGACTATTATAAAGCGGAGTCCATGATGACATTCCTGAAGTATCAACATGTGCCCATGAGGATGTATCTCCGTTTGGATATGAATATAGTCCAACTCCGTTTCCTTCGTTGATGATTATCCCGGCACTAAAGGGTGCGGTAAAAAAAGCTATGTCCCATCCAGCTCTTGGAATATTAGCAACCTCGCCTTCGCTCATACTATAGTATATGTCGTTTGAATACCCAGGATACATTGATAAAGTATCAGTAGTATATTCTTTGCTTTGCCCAAGAACACTTGATAATCCAATAGCTAGGATAAAAATTAATGTGTGTAGTGTTTTATTCATTTTAATAATTTTTTGATAATTGTTGATGTGAAAATATTTTTAGAAATAAAATTGTATTGACAATAATTGTTTAAATGATTGATTTTCTAAAAAAAGTGATTTTTTCTGATTTAACTTTATCCCTATATTACAATATGTATAATTTCAATAATAATAATAATAACTCAATTAAATAGTAATGAAGCATTAATTGGAAGTTATCCAAAGAATATTATACAAATGGGATATTATGAAAATGAGGGAGGTCCTCTAAAATTAACGGCCGAGGAAGGTCGGTAAATTAAATGATGAATAACGCTTTTAAAATCAACAATCACATAAGATGTGCATAGAAAACTGCCATGAATATCAATGTGTTCAGAAACAAACGTAAGGAACATTACAAGAACTCTGTCTTTCTTATCCTTTAACTTGTAAAGGCTTCCTTTATCTGATTTATCAGGTTTGTTAATTGGTTGACCGGCAAATGCGTCAAAATTGAAAATAGCCTTTTGGTGATATATAATCAAATCTCCAATAACCAAATAAAAGAATGCTAGTGACATAAATGTCACTAACATTTTTCTTATGACTACTGAAAATTTGCTTTTTTTCAATTTATATGATTTATGTCTGCAATATTACAAAGTATCTAATCGTAAAGAAACCTATAAAACATGATTTATATCATAATTTGAATATTTATAACTGTTATAAATTAGTAGTAGTAGAACGAGACTATCCATTATCCTTTATATAGTTAACCAACCCGTTTGCCTCAAAGATTCTCAAAAGCTTATCTGGTAAGGCTGCAAACTTAAAATCCTTTTCACCAATTGATACGATCCCGTCTTCAAAATTAATGCTAACGCGATCACCAGCTTTATACTCTTTAACTGCATCTGGAAGTATAATTATAGGTAATCCCTGATTAACTGATGAACGATAAAATATTCTGTTAACTGAGCCACAAATTACTGCCTTAACACCAGCGTGAGCTAATCCTACAGCAGGGTGTTCACGAGAGCTGCCACAGCCAAAGTTTGATCCGGCAATAATAATATCTCCTTCTGCCACATTATCGGTAAAGTTAACATCAAAACCTTTGAACAGATGTGGCATAATTTTATCCGGTTCAGAGCTAAGTACACTATAAGTTAGGTTTCCAGCAAACATTTGATCTGTATTTAGATCATTGGCATCGGTATAGTTCCAAACATTATCAAATTTTCTATTATCCGATTCATCAATAGTTACGGTATTTGTTTGTTCAACTGAATAAGGAAATCTATCATCGGTTGAAATACCTCTGGGATCAACAATTTTACCTGCTAAGGCCGAATAAGCAACAGTAGCTGGAGAAGCCAAATACACCATTGATTCTTTATTTCCCATTCTGCCTTTAAAGTTTCTGTTAGCTGTGGAAATAACATTATATCCATCGGCGGGTATCCCCTGCCCTGTTCCTAAGCATGGTCCGCATGATGATGCAAGCACATTGGCACCAGCTTCCATTAATATCTCTATTATTCCCTCACGCATGGCTTGCATGTATATTTTTTGAGAAGCAGGAACAATTACCATCTGGAATCCTTCAGGTATTTTTTTACCTTTTAGAATTTCAGCAACAATTTGAAGGTCTTCAAGCCGACCATTTGTACAAGTCCCAACTAAGGCTTCATGTAGAACAGTGCCTGCAACTTCGGCAACTGCTTTTACATTATCAACATGATGTGGAGCAGCAACAAGTGGAAAAATATCATTTAAGTTAATCTCAATTTCTCTAAGATATGTTGCATCATCATCTGCCCAAATACCTTCAACTTTTTCTTCAAGAAATTTTTGAAGTACATCATCGCATGGAAATACTGCATTTTTAGCACCCATTTCTGATGCAAGATTTGCGAGGGTCATCCGTTGATCGATTGAAAGCGTTTGTACACCATCTCCATGATATTCAATTGACATGTAATCAGCTCCACTAGAGCCGATCATTCCAATAATCCACAGTGAAATATCCTTGGCATAAACGCCCTCTTTAAGCTTTCCATTAAGGGTAATTTTAATGCTCTCTGGAACTCTAAACCATGTTTCACCCTGACTCCATAAACCGGCAGCTTCAGTACGATCGATACCTGCAGCAAATGCATTAAAAGCACCTGCTGTACATGTGTGACTATCACTTCCAACAATAACCATTCCTGGCTTAGCATAATCAGCCATTATTTGATGACAAATTCCTTTGCCCACATCGTGAAATTTTGTTATCCCCTGTTCTTTAACAATATCCCGAACAGCTTGATATTGATTAGCCATTTTTGCACTAGATGGAGGGGCATTGTGATCAAGAACAATTAATAATTGTTCAGGTGAAATTACTTTTGAACCGCCCATTTTCTTAAAAGTATTAAAAATACTTGCTGTGTTATCATGTGTGAGGACAATATCAGGTTTCTTAAAAACAATGCTCCCTGTTGAAGCATTAAATATTTTTTCGGCAAATGTTCTATTTTTCATTTCAGGTTTTTTTGAATATTTGTATTTCAGATAATTTTGCGCACAACAATTTGGCATTTTTTTAGTGGCAAATTTAAATTTATTGTTATTTGAATTAACTATTCAATCAAATAATATATGAGTAGCATAATCAATTATTTGCCAAAAAAAATGTAGTAAAGCGAAAAGTATTGATGAATCCACAGTCTATGAAGGTGTACTTGAATTGACCCCGTAGGGCACATTATTTTATTAACTGTGTTTTGGAGTGTTTGCCAGATGGAGGTGGGTGCAGTTTTGCGAATACTATACAAATGGGTATTAAGCACATACTTGGAGGGAAATCTACCATTTCTGATTGTATGAATAAAAATTATACATAATCTTATTATTTTTATTGCAGATTTAAAACAAAATATTACTTTTGCAGTCCGATTTTTGGAGAGGTGGGAGAGTGGCTTAATCCACCAGTTTGCTAAACTGACGTACGGGAAACTGTACCGGGGGTTCGAATCCCCCCCCCTCCGCT
>CALDOI010000151.1 GCA_937912115.1 uncultured Bacteroidota bacterium
TGATCTGGTATTAACGATTCAGCAACCTCCCACTGCTGATGCCGGTGCAGATGCAACTATTTGCGAAGATGTAACTCACACGCTTACAGGTGTAGCAACGAATTACCAATCCCTGCTCTGGACAAGCTCGGGTGACGGTACATTTGATGATCCAACAATTGTTGCAGCAACTTATACTCCTGGAGTAAACGATATTATTGCGGGTACTGTAAATTTGACAATCACATCTTTTGCAATGAGTCCATGTGCTGTTGATGCTTCCGATAATATGATGTTAACAATTAATTTGCTTGCCATAGCTGATGCTGGTGCAGATGCTACTATTTGTCCAAATGGAACTCATACCCTTGTTGGAGTAGCAATCTATCAACAGGGGGTACTATGGACAACTTCCGGGGATGGTTTTTTCGATGATGCCACTTCATTAACAACATTATATACTCCTGGCACATCTGATATTAGCAACGAAACAGTTGATATTACATTAACGGCACACTCTGCTGCTCCTTGTGTGGATGTTAGTGATATTATGGTATTGTCAATTCCACCTGATATTACTGCTCCTGTTATTACGTCTACTCATACTAATCAAAATATTATTGCTGATGCAAATTGTGTAGCTGAATTACCTGATTATACAGTAGATGTAATAGCAACTGACAATTGTGATCCAGACTTAACAATTACTCAATCACCCGTTTCAGGAACAGTATTGTCAGGTGCAATAAATACAGTAACACTAACAGTAACTGATTTTGCAGGAAATTTTGCAGAAGTAACTTTTAATGTTGCAGTTGTTGATCATACTCCTCCTGATGTTACTTCCTCACACCCTCACCAGATTGTGGATGCTAATGAATCATGTGAAGCAATCCTTCCAGATTATACCGGCGATGTGGTAGCAACTGATAACTGTAGTTCCGTAATCACAATCGTGCAATCACCAGTTGGAGGAACAATTATATCAGGGACAACTAATGAAGTAGAGTTAAGAGTATATGATGAAAACGCTAATACCAATTATATATTCTTCAATGTAACAGTTGTTGATAATACAGACCCTACAGTAATATGCATTGAAGACCAATCTGTAGAAGCCGATGAATCAATGGTTTTCATAGTTCCCGGTACAATTTTTGACCCACTATCCACTGATGATAATTGCGAAGTTGCAAGTGTAATAAATGATTATAACAATATAGCAACTCTTGATGGAGCAGTACTACCATTGGGCACTACAACAATAACATGGACAGTAATGGACAACTCAGGAAATATAAGTAATTGTAGTTTTGATGTTATAGTATATACTACTGTAGGTGTTGAATCGATTTATGAAAATAGTATTTCAGTTTATCCAAATCCAACCACCGGTATAGTTAATCTTAAATTCTCTGAGAGCAAAGCCAGACATTTAAAAATATCTGATTTAACTGGCAGAATAGTTTACGAAACAAATATTGTTGGCAACAATGAATCCATCGATATATCGTATAGTATTCGAGGGGTTTATATTCTAACTGTTTTGGAAGGAAATAAAACTGTTATGAAAAAAATTATAAAGAAATAGTAATCATTAAAATTATTAAAAATTGATTTATAGTGATTATAAAAAGGGGGCAAATAGCTCCCTTTTTTTTGATTGGCCCAAATATTATCGAATCTGGTAAAATAAAAACTGCCAACTTATACTAAATTTATTAGAGTTAGACTTGTTTTACAACGATCTTTATATCATCTTCAACCGAAGCAAAATAATCCTGCTTATGATTATTTCATCGGTAGTTTTTAGGATGCAAGCTAGAACTTGAAAAAGGCTAATGAAACTCCTCGAAGCAAGCTGACGAGGTATCTCAATGGATCTTTCTTTTTCAATACACATCAAGATGCGGGGAATAAAACCCATGAGATCCTTCACTTTGTTCAGGATCAATTCGGCTAAATAATTTCAATGCACTACGTTTTTGAAATTTGAGCCTCATTGATTTAAGAGAATTGGTTTAAACAGCCAACATCAGTTTAGGGATAATAAATGGATAGAGAATAAGAATTCACAAATCCCTGACCAGATTTATCGCTTTGCTAAAAATTAAAAATTCGTTTAATTCTTTTCATCCGTTGACAGTTGGAAGTATCAGTTGGAAAAAATACTCTTCAAATGTAAATTAATTAGATTACTAGGATGAAATCATCGAATTACATTCCCGATAGTTAGATGATAAGATAATCTTATAATTAACAAATAATTACATATAAGGCAAACACTAATGAATTACTTTCGCCCATCAACTTAAAAAATATAAACTTATGAAAAACTATATTAGTAGCTTATCATTGATTGCATTGGCTTTAGTTATCACATTAGCATCTTGTAAAAAAGAAGAAACAACAATAACAACTAAAACACCAACTGAATATTTAACTGCAGGTAACTGGAAAGTAACCGGAATGACAATTAATCCGGGAATTGAAGTACTGGGAGTTGTATTAACTGATATATATGCTTTGGGGATAGAGGATTGTACAAAAGACGATCTCATTACATTTAATACAGATGGCACATTAACTGAAGATGAAGGTGCTAGTAAGTGTAATCCTGATGATCCTCAAACAACTAATGATGGAACTTGGACTCTTAGTGACGATGGGAAAACTCTAACTATATTATATCCTGGTGATGATCCTGAAATTGCAACAATTACAACACTTAATGGAACTAACCTTATCATAACTTCCACCCTAATTGAAGATTTTGGTTTAGGTACAAATACATACACAGCTACCATAACCATGACTCTACAATAATAACTTGTTGTGAAAATATTGAGGCTGGCCATATGGTCAGCCTTTTTTATTTACTTTTAAAGTTTAGTTATTTTAATTCCCAAGCTATGAATAGTGATTTCGATAAAGATGTTGATAATCCTGATAATTATAAATTCACCATTTTTTATTACAACATCAACGATCGACGAGTAATTGTCCCCAAACGAAACAGATGGTTGGGATGGACATTAAACTTTGGACAGGTAAATACATATCTACTAATTGCCAGCATCATCATTATTATTGTTGTTAGTAAGATTTATTTATAGTCAAAATAAAAACTATCCTATGAGCGAGGGACACTCCCATTCAACAACACAGGTAAGTGGAAAAAATATGGCAATCGCCATTGTACTTAACATTATTATTACCGGTGGGCAGATAATTGGGGGTGTTATATCAGGTAGTGTTGCTTTGTTAACAGATGCACTGCATAACTTTAGCGATGTAGTATCGTTGATATTAAGCTATTTCACAAACCGCCTTGCAAAACGCAAATCCACAATAAATCAAACTTACGGTTTTAAACGTGCAGAAATACTTTCTGCGTTTATTAATTCTGCAACCCTTATTGGTATTGCTATTTACTTAATTGTTGAGGCAGTTGAACGGTTTATTAATCCACAAAAAGTAAACTCCGATATAGTTATTTACTTTGCAATAGCAAGCGTAATATTTAACCTTATTAGCGTTGTAATCCTACATAAGGATTCGAAAAACAATCTTAATATAAAATCGGCATATCTTCATTTATTTACTGATGTACTTACTTCGATTGCTGTTATGATTGGTGGGTTTTTGATGAAATACTACGGCATATACCGAATTGACAGCATATTATCAGTTGCCATCGCTATTTACCTGATATTTTCAAGCTACAAACTTCTTATCGAATCCATTAAAATACTTATGCAGTTTACACCAAAAGAAGTTGACATACAAAATGTTTGTGATAAAGTATGTGTTATTAACGAAATCAAAAATATTCATCATGTTCATTTATGGCAATTGAACGATAAAGAACTATTTTTCGAAGCACATATAGATCTTAAAAAAGATATTAAAATAACTGATTTTCAGGATGTATTGTCTAATATCGAGAAAGTTCTTGACGAATTTGAAATTCATCATTTCAATATTCAACCTGAATTTAATATTGACGATAACAAGAGCATTATTGTAGAACACTAATTAGATTTCATCGTTTAATAATATTTTGGCAAATTAAATCGTTTCTGCAATGCTTTGTCAATGATGGATTCTTACTAACTTAACCACATGAACCCAAAAACCTATATTAAGTATCTACCGATATATTTGTTTTCATTGCTTCCAATGTGGTTTTTGTATTTTTTGTCTGATTTAGGATATATAGCTGTATACTACCTTATTAAATACAGGAAAGATGTTGTTGAGACTAACCTTAAAAATTCCTTTCCTAATCTTACCAATATCGAAATAAAGATTCTCGAGAAGAAATTCTATCATCATTTTTGCGATATATTCATTGAAATCCTAAAGGCATTTACAATAAGTGAAAAAGATGTAAAAAAACGATTTAAGGTTAAGAATCCCGACTTATTAAAGAAGTATTTTGACAGTGGCAGAAGCATAATATATTACACATCTCATCAGGGAAACTGGGAATGGTTATCATTTTTACCTCTTTTTGTACCATATCAGGTAACAGCACTTTATACTAAGCCATCCAGTGGGTATTTTGATGAGTTTATGAAAATAATGAGATCTAGATTTGGTTTAGTTTGTATTGAAGCAAAGAAAGGATATAAGACAATTCTTGAGTTTCATCAAAATAACACTCTTACATTAAACTTAATTGCTGGTGATCAATGCCCAACACCAAATAGCACAAAATATTGGACAACTTTCCTTAATCAGGAAACTGCGTTTTTAATAGGCACTGATAGAATTGCGAAAAAAAGTAATCAGGTAGTAATATTTCCTTCGTATAGGAAAATTAAAAGAGGTTACTATGAATTGGATTTTAATGTTGTAGAAACTGAACCATCTAAAATTAATGATAGTAGAATAATTGACAATTATGCTCGATTATTAGAAAATTCAATAATAAAATCGCCTGAATTGTGGTTGTGGAGCCATAAAAGGTGGAAATTAAAGAAATCAACCTTTAAATAACTATTTTTTTATTAATATTGATAACTTATTTAATAATGGAGTAACCGAAAAGCCTCAAGAGTAGGAATAAAAAACACATTTATAATGGAACCACAAAAAGTTGATCTCTTTATCATGACAAATGGAAAATATTTTGAAAGCAATCATTTAATACCAATTAGAGATCGTTTGCTTGAAATGGATGATTCAAAATGGGGGATTATTCAAACACTACAATTTAAAGATCCTACAATTAGTTTAATTATTTCCCTTTTGGGCGGAAGTTTAGGTATTGATAGATTTTTTATTGGCGATACCGGATTAGGTATTGGTAAACTATTAACCTGTGGCGGACTTGGAGTTTGGGCTGTTGTCGACTGGTTTTTAATAATGGGAGCAACCCGTGAAAAAAACATGGAGAAACTTAGACAAGTGATCTAGTAATGTCATCGACATTAAACAGGAACAAGTTATATATCATACTATTAATAGCATGCTTTGCAGGTTATATTTGGATTTACTATAACTATGCATACAACTTAGATAATTTTACCAATGGGGTTAACACTTGTATTATAAAACAAGTTACAGGTATTCCTTGTCCATCCTGTGGTGCAACACGATCAATATTATCACTGTTACAAAACAATCTGGCAGAAGCATTATATTGGAATCCTATCGGAATAATTCTGGTGATAATAATGATAGTATCACCAGTGTGGATAGTATTCGATTATATCCAAAAAAAAGATTCTCTTTATGTTTTTTATCGAAGGTTTGAGATTCTTTTTAGAAATAAATATATTGCAGGGATCGCCATTTTTCTAGTACTTGCCAACTGGATTTGGAATATTCAAAAAGGACTATGATTATTGTAAGAGAATTTGATTATAAACCCGGTGAGCATGAAGCTGATAAAGCATCCGGAAGTTATATTATGTCGCTGGTAGCTTTAGTTGCCGGTTTGCCTTTCCCAATAATTAATTTAATCGCAACCTTTGCATTTTATTTAGCTAACCGAAAAGATACCTATTTTGTTCGATGGCATTGTACTCAAGCTCTATTGTCACAATTTTCGTTGCTACTAATGAACAGTTATGGTTTTTGGTGGACAATATCCATAATCTTTAGTTCCGAACAAATCACAAATCACTATATTGCATATATAATTACCATCATAGTTTTTAACCTAACCGAATTTATTGCAACCATTTATACTGCTATTAAAACGGGTAAAGGGCAGCATGTTAGTTGGTGGCTTTATGGAGATGTTACAAATTTAATCTGTAAGCCATAACATGGAAAAGGTAATTATACGACTAGCCATAATAGTTGCATTATTCTTTGCAACATATACAGCTTTAAAGCAGATTAACTGGGTTACTTTATTCAACATTGAGAAAATAACTTCAAGTACAGAAGAAAAGTTGGGGGAGTTATTCTGGGATGTGATAAATCTGCAAGAGAAGGAAATAACGGATATAAACATAGTTATTCCCATTGATAGTCTAATATCAAAAATCTGCAAAGCAAACAATATTGATGTTGAACAGATTAAACTTCACATTGTAGACAAAAATGAAATTAATGCTTTTGCTCTTCCTGGCAAGCATCTTGTTTTATATAGTGACTTGATAATGTCTACGGAAAATGAGGAAGAATTATGCGGTGTAATCAGTCATGAAATTGCACACATGGAGAAAGATCATGTTACAAAAAAGCTGGTAAAAGAAATAGGTTTATCTGTACTAATATCGTCAACTGTAGGTAACTCCAGCCCTGAAATACTTAGCAATGCCATTAGATTATTATCATCAACAGCCTACGACAGAAATATGGAAAAAGAAGCTGATATTGATGCTGTTGACTATATGCTGAATGCAAATATTAATCCCCTTCCATTTGCTGAATTCTTAAGAAGGTCTTACGGAGATGATACAATAATCGACGAACAACTATCCTGGGTAAGTACACATCCCGAATCAGCAGTAAGGGCTGATTACATTATTGAGTATAGTAAAGGAAAAACTATTTCTTCTGCCCCAATTCTATACAAAGATACGTGGGATCAGTTGAAGATGGATCTGGAAGATTTTCAATAATTACTGAACCATCCTTTTCATTTCACTTCTATATTTTGATGCGCTTTTCCCGGTAAATTCTTTGAACGACTTATTAAAATGTGAGAAATTATTAAACCCACATTCGTAACATATATCAGTTATGCTGCTTGGACTTTCGGATAATAATTTCGTTGCATGAACAACGCGGTATTCATTAACCAATTTAGTAAATGTTTTGCCCGTTGCCT
>CALDOI010000152.1 GCA_937912115.1 uncultured Bacteroidota bacterium
TCCTCGTTAAATCTTCTTTTACTTTCAGTAATAGTTAAATATTGCTGATTTGATCTGGTGGCTTTAACGTCGAAAAAATAGGTGCGTTTCCCTGCTCTTACAACTGTTGAAAAAAGGTCTTCTCTTTTTTCATATTTCTCTGTCTCCTGCATGTTTATTTCAAGATTTAAACCAATATTATTTTAAGTTACTCTAATGTTAATATGATTTTATTATAAGCCAAAGTTAAAAATTATAACTACTCCCTGTTATTACACTGGGTTTTTGTTAATAAATACTAATTATTGTTGATAACCTTGATTTATAGTTTTTCTAATTAAGTTCTTAGCATTAGTTAATTGGAAAATCTTAATTATCAAATTATCCCTTCACAACCTTCACTACTTCAGTTCTATGTTCGGTTATAACTTTAAGAAAATATACTCCTTGCGATAATGAAGAAATATCAGTTGATAGTTTAATTTTTTTCTTATGTCCAGTAATGTTGTATTCTTTTGCTAATACAATATTTCCGGCAAGGTTAATAAGTTCAATTCTAATATTTTCGGCGCTATCTATATTGATATTAATATTTAGTTGTTCAGAAAAAGGATTTGGGCCTACAGTTACTAGTTTATCAATATTAATATTTGGATTAACAGAAGTTAAAATGGAATCTGCACCAGCAAAATCTGGAATCCCCCATCCCATAAAATTGTCAGGATTATCAGCTGTTGATCCACTTTCCATAATTGATTCCTGTATTTCTATAGCTGTCATTTCTGGATGTGATTGCCATAAACAGGTAACCATTCCAGCCATTATTGGTGAAGAGAATGAAGTTCCATTACCATATATGGAAATATCCTGTGATCCAACAGCAATTGTAGCACCTTCTCCACATGCCATATTATTTGGTTTTATCCTACCATCTGCAGTAGGTCCTATTGAGCTGAACCCTGATCTTTCCCCATCTAATCTTACAGATCCTACAGTAAAAACACTATCCCCATCAGCTGGAGCACCAACCAGAGTGCCGGAGTTTCCCGCACTATTACATACGATAATTCCTTTTGAGGATGCAATATCAGCTCCAATTGTAGCAATGGCGGTATTACCATCCATATCGCTTGGAGTGTACGACCATACAATAGTATCAGTTGCGGTAAAAATGGTATCATAATTAAAATAACTTAGAGAACTATTAATAACATCAGCACCAACACTGTCGGCAAATTCGGCAGCCGATACCCAATTGTACTCTTCAATAATATTTTCAGTTGGGCCTTCCTCAGATCGTAATAGCCAATACTCTGCTTCTGGAGCTGTGCCAATCATCGTTCCTGGTAAATTCCCTCCCATGCATGAAAGAACCATTTTTCCATGTTGATGTCCTTCAAAAACGTTACCACCCATATATACAAAGTCTTTGTTGCCAAGTATTTTATCATTATTCCAAAGGTATTCAAAAACAGGGTGTTCAAGTACTCCCGTAAAACCAGCATCAAGAACTGCAATTACCATACCCTGACCCATAAAACCCTGGTCATGTAATTTAATCCCATTTAGTTGCTCAATTTGTCCGTATGAATAACCATAATCCAAAGATCCGGTAGATTTTGAATTATCGATTTGATTACTACTAACAGCTTCGTTAATAAGATTTTTAAATTTATCGGAAACAGGACTGTTTGTTTGAACTACCTTTAAGGTAGCACTCACATATGGTAGTGCCTTGATTTGATCAATTAGTGCTGGATTTTGTGTGTAAATAGTTACCCCGTTTAACCACTTGGTTGGGTTTAACAATTGAACTCCAATATCAGCAACCCCTTGCAGATACAATTGATTAACCGGTATATCATTTTCTGTAATTTCAATTCCTTGTTTATCTCTGCGATCGAGTGCTCGTTGAGTTAGAAATTCCCCTGGATTGTTAATGGAGTATGGAGAATCGTTTTTATCTGTAAATTGAACATAGTACTTATCCGAGGCAATTTGAGCAGTTGAACTTAGTACTATTCCAATTAGGAAGACCAGTAGTAATTTTATTTTCATCAGTTGATTTTTTATTTAGTTGTAGTTATTATCTTGACAATATTTTGTTTGATTGAGTTGCACTAATCGTTATTGATTTGTACCTGATTGTTTTCCGTTATTACATCAGGTATTTCATTATTCCCAATAGTTACCATATTAATTGTTCTAGAGGTATCGGCCTGAATGATAACTGCATTATCACCATTTTGCCAAACAGAAACATTTTTATAATATGTACTACTGGTACCATCCGAGAAATCACAGGTTACAATAACAGGAAGTGGTAATCCACCTGTATTTTCTATAACTATTTTGTTATCCAGAGTAACCTTTTTTATTCCCAAATCTGCGTAAGCACGATCGAAAAACCATGGTTTAATGTACCAGTTGAGATCCTGACCACTTACATTTTCAAATGTATTGAAGAAATCGTACGGTATTGGATGTTTTCCATTCCAACTAATCATGTAAGTATGTAATGATTCTTTAAATAAACTGTCGCCCAAAGCATTACGTAAATATGCATATGCCATCGCCGATCGGTTATATGAATGAACCCTGTACGAACCATAATCAGATATTTGGTAGGATAAATATATTAAAGGCACTTCTTTTTCCTTCCCGCTTAGGTTTTCAAAGCTGCTTGATATTCTTTCAAAATAGTTTTGGTCTGGCTCAAGGTCGTCCATTATTCCGTATGGTAGCCATGCCGCCCAACCTTCGTCCATCCACGAATATTTACGTTCGTTGGTTCCCATGTAAAATGGGAAATAGGAGTGAAGTATTTCATGAAAAATTAGCCCGATTGCCGAACCTCTATCACTTGGATCACCTTCGTTTACCATCATTGGCGATTCCATACCACCACTTTTACGTCCATTGCAAAAAGAGGTAATATGTGAATAAGGAAAGGGATAACCTGGCAAACTATCCTGCATAAACTTAACGCTCTCAACGGCATAATATGCACCTTTATCAAATGTATCTACCGAATCAGGGTAAACTGCATCAATAAAAACGCGCCTTCCGGTATTTTCGTCTGCCACTATTGATGCACCATCCCAATTGGAATATTTCGTAGCACCAAATGTAAAATCAGGAACATCCCGCGCTACAAAATGCCATGTGTTTGATGAGTTGCTAAGGAGAACTTTTTTGTTTTTGCAGTCTGATACTGAGAAAATGTTGACAATCTCCTCCGTTTCCATGGCTATATTATAATTATCAACAACCTGTTTTTTGTACAAATCATTCATATTTTTCAAATCACCTGTGGCCCATACAGTAAAGCCAGAGGGTGTTGTGATATTTACATCGAAGTTGTTTAAATCATTATAATATTCAACAGTTCCATAATACTCAACCTTGTCCCATCCATCAATATCATCGTAAACAGCAATTTGAGGATACCAATAAGCTATAAAGAACCTATCGTTTCCATAATTTCCCATTCTTGCCCATGCTTTTCTTGGGATTAAAAATTCCCAGTCAACATCAATAGTTACAGAATCTCCAGGCATTATGTAATCTTTAAGTCTGATAAATAAATTAGTCGCAGTACGGCTAACATCCGTACTATTATTTACATCAAAAGTATTTTTGCCAACATTCAATTTTGTTATTAAAGTACCATCAGTAAGGTCATTGTTTCCAATTGTCCAAGAGCGTGCATTACCTTTTTTGTAGAAGTCGGGATATAGTCGAATTACAATTAACTTAAGTGTATCCGGGCTATTGTTATGGTAGTTTATTGATTCACTACCTGTTAGCTTGCTTTCGGTTGCGTGTAGTTGAGCAACAATTGTGTAATCTGAATAGTTTTGCCAGTAATTTGGCCCGGGTATTCCCATACTTGATCGTGTGCCGTTTTGAAATGCTTTGGCGATTTCAAGAGGCATTTTCATGGAGGTTTGACTTGCAAGATAATTATCTGAAATTAGTATGAGAGTCAGTAAAAACGGCATTAATATTTTATTCATAACCTTAAACTATAAACTTTGAGATGCTTGAAAAATCACTTTTAATAATATTTTGTTTCCGATCGATTAGCATATTAGCCAATAATATAATAATGTTTTTAGATTCTTCATTTCATTCATAATTGCAAACACTTTTGTATTTATTTGGCATCTCGACTAGTGTAAATTAATGTGGTAAAATTAAGAATAATTGTGAGTTTTAAATTTATTTACCTATGCCAACGGGTTTTTTTGCATATGTTCTGATATGGGCATTTCCCTTTTGATAAATAATAATGCCATAACTACAACCACAAACATCAATGAAATAGAACTCATCCCAACAACTGGTCCGGCATATTCAAACACCTGACCAATCCCGAACGGGATAATAATCCCACCTAACGACATGGCAATAAATAATAATGTGTAAGCACTTGATGAATGCGACATGGGGTAAACCCCTGCTGCAGAAAGTGCCAGTGGGTTTACGCCTGCTATAAAAATCATGGCAATAAAAAACAATATTATATTGAATGTTGCAGATTTTGGCAAAGGTGCTAGAAAAACAAACAATGCAGCAATGGGTACAATTAGAAGTAGTGTTCGGTAAACTGTTAGTTTAGGACTTACTTTGCTCCAAATCTGCCTGCCAATTACTGAAGCAATTCCAATAATGGCAAGAACAACATGAGCCATGCCCAGTGGTGTTCCTCGTTTGTTTTCCAAAAAAGTAATTAACCAGGTTAGAAATCCTGTGGCTGAACCGGCTGCAAGGATAACAGCAATAATTATCCAATAAAAAAACTTTTTGTCAAACGATATAATCTCTTTTATTATTCGAAGGGTTAGTTTTTCTGCTTTATCAATGGGTTCATGTTTGGCTAATATTATTGGTATTAATGCCGGTAGAATTAGTATGGCAGGGAAAGCAAAGCACCATCGCCATGATAGTTCCAGATAGGACACAATACCAGGAAAAACTGGGCCAATAACAAATCCTAATGCTAAAAAACTAAATGTTAGAGACTGAATTTGTGCATTTTTCTTTCCATAGAGATTAGTAGAATAAATACCGGGAAGTATTATCATTATAGCATTTCCAAATCCAATAAAAAAATATAAAGATGCAAACAAATAGTAAGAACTACTTTGCGATGAAGCAACCAATCCAATTAGTACAATAACAGCTCCTGAAACCATAAGTTGCTTTACACTTAGCTTTTTTATTAAATGTGTTATTACAAATGCACTTACCAACATGCCTGAGAAATAGATAAATGGAATCATCCCAGCGGCTCCTTCTTTAATATTAAAATGATTCATTATCATATGAATAGTTGAGGGAACTAGTAATTGAACAAAACCTGTAATTACTACCATGGGGTAGAAGGCATACATTACCTTCATTGA
>CALDOI010000153.1 GCA_937912115.1 uncultured Bacteroidota bacterium
ACCTTAACAAGTGGATATTAACTATAATAATTAAAAATTAATTTTCCAGAATTGGGAATCAGGTTTCAATATGAAAAAGCATCTTACCAAGCTATTAATAGAATTATGACAATGGAATAGGAAATACTCTCTGGAGGTATGGTATATTGATCATGAAATCTTCGGTAAACACTGATGTTAATCTGGAAATTAGCTCAATTGCATTATCCATTGAGAAAACAATTGGAGGTTTAATCTTAATTACATTATTGTCTCTTCCATCAACACTCATTAGTATACCCTTATCCTTCATCCTGTTTGCCAAATATGCTGTTTTTTCTGTGAGTGGATTTTTGTTTTGATCAACAAGTTCAAATCCTAAAAATAGACCCTGCCCTCGCACATCCCCAATTATTGGAAATTTGTTTTGAAGAATTCCTAATTCATGTTTAAGATATTCTCCAACTACTAATGCATTCTCCTGTAGCTTTTCATCCTTTATAACTCTCAATACTTCCAATCCGATAGCGCATGAAACCGGATTGCCTCCGAATGTATTAAAGTATTCCATTCCATTGGCGAAGGCATCTGCAACTGCTCGTGTACAAACAACGGCTGCAAGGGGATGTCCATTTCCAATGGGTTTACCAATTGTTACGATATCGGGAATAACATTATGCAGTTCAAATCCCCAAAACTTGCTTCCAACGCGTCCGCATCCAACCTGTACTTCATCGGCAATACAAATACCACCTGAGCTTCTTACCAGTTCGTAAACCTTATACAAATAACCTTGGGGCAATTCAATTTGTCCACCGCAACTGATAATGCTTTCACAGATAAAGGCGGCAATATTTCTACCATTAGAATGGATTATATCAAGTTGATCCTGAATATGTGACGCATATTTCGGGCCTGTATTTTTACCTTGGTACATACCTCTAAATGAGTCGGGAAGTGGAATAATATGAGTATGCTCAGGGGCTCCTTTTCCTCCATTACCATCAAATTTATATGAACTAACATCTATACAACCTGAAGTATTACCATGATAACCAACCTCAACTGCAATCATATCTTTTTGGCCGGTGGCAGCTTTGGCCATTCGTAGAGCAAGTTCATTGGCTTCACTTCCTGAATTAACAAAATGAACTACAGATAGTTCATCAGGAAAAGTACTCAGTAATTCCTCGGCAAAATCATTGATATTATTATGAAGATACCGTGTGTTTGTGTTTAAGACCGACATTTGTTTTCTGCCTGCCTCAACAACTCTGGGATGCTCATGACCAACATGTGCCACATTATTTACCGTATCAAGATATTTATTTCCCATGTTATCCAACAGGTAAACTCCTGAACCTCTTACTATCCGTAAAGGTTTGGAATAAGATAAACTTAAACTCTTGCCAAGATGTCTGTTTCTGTAGTTAATTAATTTTGAGTCTTCAATTGCCTCATTAACAATCAGGTTCTTATTCTTAAAAAGAATATTTGGATCAGGGCATATACTCTTCCAAACATCAACCTGATGCGGATACGTAACTCCGGGAAAATCTTTTTCATTTCCTAACATATCCAACATAATCTGAAAATGCAAATGGGTTTCCCAATTTCCGTTTTCTTCGGGCGCACCAAGTTCACTAATCTTCTGACCTTTTTTTATAATATCACCTTTTTTCAGATTCGTTACACTATCAACACTTTGATGTCCGTAAAGTGTATAAAAACTGTATTTATCAATATTGTGCTTTAAAATTATAAGCCCTCCATAATCCTTATCACCTACACAATTAACAGCAACTTCCACTTCCCCATCAAATAATGCGTGAACTGGAGTATGGGTTGGCAACCAAAAGTCGACTCCAAGGTGAACACTTCTAAAAACTGATCCATTATTGCCTTCTGTTTTGTAGGCATCGGTTACATAAAGTGGGCGTGGTTCCAAATACCCACCAGCAATTATTGCATGAGGGTTTTTACTTTGCAATTGCCCTATTTTAAAAGCCATTACATCATTATCATTATACTCAGTTTCATGTCCTAACCAGGTACTTTCAACACTCATATCTACCAACATAACCTCACCATTATCAACAGTTGGAAAAAGATCCAACAATGAAAAAGATTGTTTTTTTACCCAATCAATGAAATGTTTATAGTTTGGATGAGGTGTATACCCACATGCATTTCTAAAACTATAATATGCAAGATTATCATCAATTTGAATCCAGCGTTGAAGCACATCCCAAGCAGCTTTTTCACTGATAAGAAGGTAACTATTTTCAGGTTCTGAATTTTTATTTACTGCTGATTTAGTTACACTTATAATTAGTCGCATGGCTACGAGAGTGTAAAGTAATTCCAATTCATTTTCGGTTATTGGAAAACTACTATGATAGCCGGTAACAATCGGTAATGATGCACCAAGAACATCCTCTTTATTCATCACTGCATAAACGATGGTAATTGCTAGATCGTTAATTGATTGGGTATGGATTGCATCGCCATAATCAATAATTGACACAACTTTGGGCTTAATTAGTTCATCACTTACAACGATATTATTATCATTTACATCATTGTGAACAACGCTTTTCCTTAAATCTGAATACTGTTTATGTATACTTTCGAATCTGCCAAGGAAATATTCAACAATTTGCTTCTGCTTATCGTTAAACAAATGTATGTATTTAGAGGTCCATGATGCTTGTGCAATGTCCCATTCAAAATTACGATGGGCAACTTTATGATCAAAATCAGATAACGCAGATGTTAATAGTCCTGCTTGCTTTCCCAGACTCTCAAGCAATTCCTTATTGATTGGATTTACAGATGACCATAACCTGCCCGGCATCCACGAAAGTAATCTGACGACTCTGCTTCGTCCATTTTCGTCAGATATCTGGCTGATTAAATCGCCATTCACATTAGGAATAACACAAGGAGAGTTGTTAACCAACCTGCTAATGTGCACATGAACAAGAATAGAATTTTGATATTCGATGTATTCAATATCCGTATCTGGTCTGCTAACTTTTAGCAAATAACAATCAACCGAAGTAGTAATCTTAAAATTAAAATCAATTTCTCCCGGCAATGGAACTATATCACCTTTAAGGTTGTACCAATGGTTTGCAATATTGGCAGCATGTTTTTCTGTAATTTGTACTGAGGAATATTTCGAATTCATATTTTACAAAGTGTAATTTTTCTTTAATTCGTTTATTTGTTCTTTTGTCAAACCTTCAGGTTCGAATCCGGACTGTTTGCACATAAACCAAATTTTGGCCGATTTACTAACTATTTCAATACTATCAAATGTGTCGATCACGTTTTCTCCTATGGCAAATACGCCATGTTTTTCCCAAAGAACCACATCATGATCTTTAAATTCATCTAGGGTATTCATTGCAATTTCGACCGAACCGGGAATTGTATAGGGAACAAATCCAATACCCTTTGGAATAAAAGCCATTACTTCAGGATGCATACCCCAAATAATATTATTTATCAACTGTTTTGATTTGATTTCCTGACAATGAGTTAGGGCAATTAGTTCAGTTGCATGAGTATGTATAATAACTTTTTCGTTACTACCCCTCTTTGCGATTTGCTGGTGAATGGATAGATGAGTTGCCAACTCAGAGGTAGGCTTAAGCTCAGGCTCATCCTTTTTATTCAATGTAAAAATATGATAGGATCCTCCGTCCTCACTAATTTTAATGATGAGTGCGTTTCTTTTAGGCCACCTGGCAAGATCGCACATTCTTCTCCCGGTGCCGGTTACCAAAAAATATTTGTTTGACAGATCAGGATAGGAATCGGGCAAACTTAAAATAGGGCAATTAGCATCATCCTGGAATTCACCATCCATTAGATCGTCTATATTTACAGAAATATTACCTGCAATATGCTCTGCCCAACCTTTTTCCCAAAGATATTGAGCAACCTCAGTTACTTGTGAGATAATATCCTTTAGTTTTTTATTCTGCTTTAATAATCCTTTCATTATATATATTTTGTGATTTTCTCAACAATTACAATATTTTTTTTATCAATTACAACTTCGTTCTTTGAATTGAAAAGCCGGGCATGAACTAGCAAATTTGCTTTTTTCTTTAGGATATCCTTATCTTCAACCTCAACCTTAAAACTAACATCCTTATAATCATTAACGAGTAATGACTGAACAATGAAATCGTTTATGGATATCTTATCTTTAGCATAAATAATATCTCTTTCAATGCCACTTATCCGCCAAAAATCCTGGCATTCCAGATATGATCCAATAGGATTATCAATCTTTATAAATGGAGGTTCAGGTTTCTTATCAAAAGGATAATCAGTATTCACATACATTGGAGTTCCATGACCTATAACTTCCCAATTTGAAGGTACGGGTATTTCATCCCAACTTGAAATATCAATATCTGGTTTGTAAAGATCTAAGGGTCGTAATTCATCATCAATGGAATATTTAAACTTCCATTTTCCATTCAAACTCAAATAATATCTCGACTCCTGAAATTCTCCTGACTTTGCTAAATCGATATCTGCATAATTCACACTATTCACATGTGGTTTTTCTTTGTTAATATCAAATATTTTTTGATTTTGCCAATCTGGTTGCTGAGCTGTTAAACAGATACTTACGGAAAGAAAAAGGAATATATAAATTTGGCTCATATTATTATGTGTATTATATGCAACTAATGTTTATATTTTTGGCTCTTGTAAAGTGTAAAACTAAATAATTATCAAACCAACAACCATGAATTTGTTTAAATCAATTTTACTAACTATTATCGCAATATCACTTTTTTCTAATTTGGGATATTCGCAAAACAATACATCAACAACAAATGACAACGCAACTCCAAATTGGGTTAACATGATGAAGGATATGAATGTAAACTTCTTTGATGTTCAAAAGGCATCGGATGAGTATTTTGCCGCTCATGATAAGGGAAAAGGAAGTGGATGGAAGCAATACAAACGCTGGGAAAATTTTACAAAGCAACGTGTTTATCCAACAGGAAACCGCATTAATCATGCTCAGGTATGGAATGAGATTTCTAAGTTTAACGATGAATATCCGGTTAATACCCGAAATAGCAGAAGTGGATGGACTGCACTAGGTCCTGCAACATCAGCAAATGTAACAGGTCACTGGAATCCAGGAATTGGGCGCATTAATGTAATTATGTTAGACCCAACAGACCCTAATATAATTTATATAGGATCGCCATCAGGTGGATTATGGAAAACAGTAGACGAAGGTGGAACATGGACGCCCATGACCGATAATCAACCAGTTTTAGGAGTTTCTGCAATAGCCATCGATCCAACAAATACAAACACAATTTATATTGGAACCGGTGATAAAGATGCAAATGATAATTATAGCATTGGAGTTCTAAAATCAACTGATGGTGGAACAACATGGAATACTACAGGTCTTACATGGACGGAAAATCAAAATCGTACTATTTCCAAATTACTAATAAATCCAAATAATCCAACTATACTTTTTGCAGGGACTACAGATGGGGTTTACCGAACAACTGACTCAGGTGATAACTGGACAAAATTACATTCAGGAAATATCGATGATATGGAACTTAAGCCAGGTAATCCAAATGTAGTTTATGCAATTACACAAAAGTTCTTTAAATCTACGGATGGTGGTGATACTTTTGTTGAGATAGGAGGCATGAATACTGGAAGTCGCGCTCAAATTGCCGTTAGTGAAGATAACCCGGATTATGTTTATTATTTTTCATCAAATACGGGAATTTACCGATCTGAAGACAGTGGCGATTCATTTTCCATGCGGTCATCACAACCAAATCAAGGAAGTCAGGCTTGGTACGACCTTGCATTTTGCGTTTCACAAACCGATGCCGAAGAAGTTCATCTTGGCGAAATAAACACATGGAAATCTACAAACGGTGCCACATCCTGGATTAAAACAACCGACTGGACATGGAATAACCCAATTGGATATACCCATTGCGATATTCATGAGCTGGTATTTTTTGGAAGTACACTTTATGTTGGAAGTGATGGGCTAATCAGCAAGTCTACCGACGGTGCTTCAACATTTACAAATTTAACCGAAGGAATAAGTATCAGACAATTCTATAAAATTGGAACATCTAAAAATGATCCATACAAAATACTTGGTGGATCACAGGATAATGGTACAAGTGTTTACACAACTGATAGTTGGCATGAATGGCTTGGCGCTGATGGTATGGAGTGTGTTGTTGATTATACTAATAGCAATATCGTATATGGAACTTCGCAAAATGGTATTTTTTATAAATCTAATAATGGAGGAAACTATGGTGGACAAAATATTGCCCAACCAGGTGGCGGTAACTGGGTTACCCCTTTCGTTATTCATCCAACTGAGCCTGGAACTCTTTATGTGGGTTCATCAGAGGTAAAGAAAACCACTAATGGAATGAATAGCTGGACTACTATTTCAAACTTTGGAGTAGGTAATCTTGATAATCTGGCCATAGCCGAATCAAATGGAGATTATATTTATGCATCCAAAGAAGCCAAGATTTACAGAACTAATAATGGAGGCGAAAGCTGGGCAAGTATATCCAATGGCTTGCCAAACCTTCAGATTTCATACATAGCTGTTCACCCTGAAGACCCTGAAACAATAGCTGTTAGCTTATCAGGATTTGATAGTGGCGAGAAGGTTTATATTTCAGAAGATGCTGGCTCATCATGGACAAATTATTCGGTTAATCTACCTAACATTCCGGCAAACTGTGTTGCTTTTTCTGTGGGAAGCATTAATCCCCTTTACGTAGGAATGGATGTAGGTGTTTATTACATCGACAACGGGTTATCTGAATACAATTCATTTATGGAGAATCTGCCAAATGTTATTGTTAACGAACTTGAAATAAACCATGGGGCAGGATTAATAAGAGCTGCTACTTATGGCAGAGGTTTATGGGAAGCAAATGTTATTATGTATGCTCCCACTGCCGATTTTGAAGCCGAGCAAACAAATATCCCCATTGGCTGTAGTAATAATTTCATGAGTTTAGCGCAAGGCCCTCCTGTTACATATGAATGGATCTTTGAAGGAGGAACACCAGGATCTTCAAACGATGTTAACCCTACCGGTATTGTTTATGATACTGAGGGAACCTATAATGTTCAGCTAACCGTTACCAATAGTTTGGGTACCGATGAAATGATTAAAGAAGATTATATTATTGTTAGTTCAACACTATTACCTTCAACTGATTTTACCACAAGCGATTCAATTGCATGTAGCAATAATGAAGTCCAATTATTTGATGAATCTTTATATTGTCCAAATGCATGGGAATGGAGCTTTTCGCCATCAACTGTTACTTTTGTTGGAGGTACAAATGCAAACTCACAAAATCCAATTGTAGAATTTGATCCCGGAGTTTATTCGGTTACACTAACATCCACAAATGCGGTTGGTAACAATTCATTAACTAAGTCAAACTATATCCATGCAGGTGGGATGGAGTTGCCATTTATTGAAGATTTTGAGTTTGATAACTTAAAGGAAAACGGGTGGACCATTGAAAATCTTGATGAACAAGTAACCTGGGAAATTACTGAAGTAATAGGCTCACACCCCGGTGATAGGGCAGCCTGGATGAATATGATTGATTATCCACGTTTTGGACAAATAGATCGGATGATTAGTCCTGCAATGAATTTTACAGGATTAACTAATTTACACATGCAGTTTGAGCATGCATACGCACAAAGGGCTTTCCAAAAAGATTCGTTAATTGTATATATTAGTGATGATTGTGGAGAAAATTGGTCAAGAATATACGAAAACGGACCTGATGGAACAGGAGTATTTGCCACAAGCCCCAATACTTCAGATTCATTTATACCTCAATCGAGCCAAGATTGGTGCGGTGAAGGTTATGGAAGCGAGTGTACCTTGCTTGATTTATCACCATGGGAAGGTTCACCAAATGTTAAAATTATGTTTGAATCCTACTGCCATTATGGAAACAACTTATATGTTGATAATGTGCTAATCTCTAACAATGTAAGCGTAAACGAAATATCCAGTGAGAATGTTAGAATAGATATCATTCCAAATCCATCATCCGGGATTTTCAATATCTCAGTTAAGGATTATAGTGGAGATATTGTAATTAAAGTTATAAACCCACAGGGACAAATTTTGATGAAAAATACTAAACAGGGAATAATAAACAACTACTCACAATCCATTGATTTAACAAATCAGGCACAAGGAATATATTTTGTTGAGATAAGAACAAGTGATTCGAAAGAAATTAGAAAAATCGTAATCAGAAAATAGGTAGTACTAGTCTTTAAGTGTGCATAAATTATAATAATATAGCCACAGATTCAGCAAAGAAATAACGAATAGTAAGTAACGCGGCAAAATTTGAGCACTAATATTTCGAGCTTAGGTGCTAATACTATGGCAAATAATCCAAGTCAATATTATTCATTGATCGGAAAAAATTATTAGCAGCTTTTGGATGAATTGCCTCCAACTGTTTAATCAGGTTTCGGGCCGTGGTTCGCTTTGTTTGATCTTCGTAAGGGCACGTTTTAGTTTGTTTTGGAAACTTCCTAATGTTGGCATATTCCTGAGTATCTTTATTACCAACAAGGATAAGTGGACGAATTATTGATATTGCCCCATCAAACATACTTAACTTAGCCGGAAGCGAACTAATATTACCATGATATGCCATATTAATGAGCAGGGTTTCTACTGCATCATCCCTATGATGACCCAGAGCGAGGTTACTAAATCCATGTTTTTCAGCATAAGTAAAAAGTGCCTTTCGGCGATGCCACGAACAAACGAAACAAGGTGATTTATTACCCGTTTGTTCAAGATCAGCTTTGATAGAAACAAAATTGATTTTAACATCAAGTTCATTGCATAGTTGCTCCAACAATTTCCTACTAACCTTATATGGAACCTCCTCAACATCTATATGAATAGCCTCTATATTAAAATCCAGAAAGGGATACTTTCGTAATGTAGAGAGTACTTCCAATAATACCAACGAGTCTTTTCCTCCGCTAACTGCAACAAGTATTTTATCACCTAAATCAAATAGTGAATAATCAATAATGGCTTTTGCAACCTTATTATTCACATGTTGAATATGATTTTTTTTGTATTGTGAAAGTTTCATCGTACGTGTCCCTATTTCCTGATCAAAAAAGATATTTTTAATCCTTTAGCATATTTTCCTTCCTCTTTTCTATAAAATTTAAAAAGCTGGTTGCAAATTCAGCTCCTGCCCTGCTATAATAATTATACACGTATGAAACTCCTGCGGTTTTTAGTTCGGTTATTTCGTGTAAATAATGCCCCGGAGCACCCACAGAAAATGTCCTGTGTTCACATTTCGATAATGCACGAGCTGTGTTAAGATTTGATGAATGGTCATCCATGGTAAGAAGGATGAATTCAACATCAGGCATAACTACATTCTGCCAAAAATTACTGTCAGTTGAATCGCCCCACACAATATTTTTCTTTAATTCAGAAAATCTGGCTACTACATCCTTATCATAATCAATAGAAATAATCTTATCCCCAAAGTCAGCCGAAAGTTTATGATAAGCAGCCCTTCCAACATGTCCCATACCACAAATAACTACTCTGGCATCACCTAAATTAACAGGCTCATCATCAGGATGTGTACTTTTTGTATTCAACTTCATCAAAACTTTCTTAAATCTATCAAACAAGCTATGCGACATCACATTTAAGGGTGCAGCAAGCAAAAATGAAAAAGATACAGCCAGAGCAAGTATTATCATCCATTGGCTACTAATTAGTCCTAATTTAACCCCAATAGCGCCAGTTATTAATCCAAATTCACTATAGTTAGATAGACTTAGTGCACTGTGCAACGCAGTTCGAGACCTTAGATTTAATCGTGTAAGCAGTACAACAAATAACGTTCCTTTAACAGGTATGGCAAGCATAAGAATAAGGGCTATAATCAATGAGTTTGCTGTGGGCAGACCCGACATCCCAATATTAAGGAAAAAGGCTATCAGGAAAAAATCTTTAAACGAAAGCATCTGCTTCGATAATTCCTTTGCCCTTGGATGAGTTCCAACCATAGCACCAATTATTAGGGCACCTAAATCCGGTTTCAACCCAACTAACTCAAATGCAATGGCACCTGCAACGAATGCAGCAAAAAATCCAAAAAGAGTAAGTAACTCACCATGGTCAATTACATTAAGTATTTTGATAAATACCCACCTTATAACATATAAATATAGCGGTAACCCAAGTACCCAAATTGATGGAAACACTCCCTTTGAAATCGATAAAAAAAGCACAGCAATAATATCCTGAAGTACCAGAATCCCAATTGATACTCTGCCATGGAATGAAGTCATTTCACCTTTATCTTCCAGTACCTTAACAGCAAATACAGTACTCGAAAAACTTAGGGCAAAACCAATCAACATAGAGCTTTCAAGTGACATCTCGGTTGCTGAATATATACCCAACCAACTTATCCCAAAAACAAATGAACCGATCAATAACACACTTAATATCATGTGTAAGGAAGTGGTTAGCCAAATCTCTTTTGTAAGAAGCGATTTAACATTTAACTTTAATCCTATTGTAAAAAGCAATAGCATAACACCTATATCGGCAACAACATCCAATGCCATACCACCCTCGGTAAATCCTGACAAGTTAAGCAAGAATCCACCTGCAAGAAAACCAATTAATGGAGGTAAATTTATACGCTTAGCCAACATTCCCAGTACAAAAGCCACGGAAATCCATAGGGCATCTATTGTCCAAAGTTCAATCATAAATTGAGGTTAAAAACACCGTAAATTTAGGGTAATATGTTGGATTTTGATAATTAAGTTAGGAAGCAAATGATTCGCAATTACTTAGCATAACGCTTATGTCAAATAATGTCAGCAGGAATGATTTTCAAGGGCAGGGACTTATTCTTAATTTACTACTAAATCTATCTAGCCTGATTAATTCATAAAAATTGAAATTATGTGTATCCTTAGTTGGCTGTCAATATACTAAAACAATATTTTAGCAAAATAAAACATTTCAATTTTTACCAAAGGTGCATTTCTTTTTTACC
>CALDOI010000154.1 GCA_937912115.1 uncultured Bacteroidota bacterium
AAATTGTTTCCTTTTTTATATTTGGTTGCCCACTCCCCTCCTATGTCGCTTCCCATAATGGAAGTTTCTTTACTTATTGGATAGGAAACATGCATTACTTTTTCCATATCCGCTTTATCAATTGGAAATTTTGGATTCTCGGGCATATCCTTAAATTTGCTAATATGCTCAAAATCTCCTCCAAACACTGATTTGTAGTATAGAAAAGCTTCTTCACAATCTCCGTTAAAAGTTAAGTAAACATTTACTGTTGTCATGGCTTAATAATTATTTAAAATAGTTTTTAATGGTAAACATACAAAACATCTCTAAATTAGAATGATTACAAATTAGAGTTTAACAAATATTTAATATAACGTATATATATGGCATATTATCATTTGACGTATATTTGCGACATAATTACAACTAACACTTTAAAATATGATGCTATGAAAAAAGACGTAAAAGAATTAGTAAAAGAAAAATATGCTCAAATTGCCAAACAAAATAAAAAACAAAATGAAAGCTCATGTTGTGGTAGCACAGTATGTTGCGATACAATTGATTATACAATATTTAGCGAAGATTACACTTCAGAAAAGGGATATTCCAAAGATGCTGATCTGGGTTTAGGTTGTGGTTTGCCAACTGGCTTTGCAAATATTAGTAAAGGTGATAGTGTATTGGATTTGGGCAGTGGTGCAGGAAATGATTGTTTTGTTGCAAGAGCTATTGTTGGAGATCAGGGAGAAGTTACCGGAATTGATTTCACCGATGAAATGCTACAAAAGGCAATTAGTAATAATGAAAAACTTGGTTATAAAAATGTCCATTTCGTAAAGGGTGATATTGAGGATATGCCCCTTCCAAACGATAGCTATGATGTGGTTATTTCAAACTGTGTACTTAATCTGGTACCTGATAAACAAAAGGCGTTTGAGGAGATTTATCGAGTGATTAAACCGGGAGGACATTTCTGTATCTCAGATGTTGTTATTCAGGGAGAGCTTCCAGAAAAATTAAAACAGGATGCGGAAATGTATGCTGGGTGTGTGTCTGGTGCAATTAACAAATCAGAATATATAAAAACAATAGAGGATAGTGGATTTAAAGGTATAGAAATTCATAAGGAGAAAGAAATAGAAATCCCCAACACTATTATGCTTAACTACATGTCACTGGACGAACTAAGAAAATTTAAGCAAGACAAAATCGGAATTTTCAGTATTACTGTTAGTGCTAAAAAATAATACTATGGTACAATCTAAAACAAATCTTTTTGATGACCATCTAGGTTACAAGGCTAGGCTATTTAAAGCTCTATCCCATCCCGCACGTCTTGATATTCTGCAATTTCTTGCTCAAACTCAAACTTGCATAACAGGCGACATTAGTGATCAAATGCCTTTGGGGAGAACTACTGTAAACCAGCACCTTAAAGAATTGAAGGATATTGGCTTAATAGTAGGAAATACTACTGGTGTTAGTACAAACTATTGCCTAAATCCCAAAAAGGTTAATGAGGTATCACAGCTACTAATCAATTTTTTTGAAAGATTAAAAATGAATAAGTGCTGTTAAGCCTTAACTTATAAAATTTTGTAAGTCATAAATTAGCTATTTAATGATCTGTACTACAGACCCTACAGTTGCTTCTTGTACCAGCTATTTTCAAAATTATCTTTTGACATCTTTGTTGAAATTACTTTTAAAATATATTTTCTATGATTACATCTGATCTGTAGTATTAAGTGCTAAAATCTTTTCTACATTTGCTACCAAAATATTCTCAATGAGACAAATTGTTATTATCGTTTTTCTAACTATTACCATTGCTCACAGCAACGTATTTGGTCAATACCAAGTAATGTTCAGCGACAACTATCCACCCTATAATTATTTCAATGAAAATAGAGAACTGGTTGGTTTTAATATTGATATCTTAGTTGCCATTAACGATCTTTATGAATCGGACATTATCATTAATGGTGATAATTGGGAAATGATCAATAAAGCTCTTGACAGAGGTGATATTCAGGCTATTGGAGGTGACCATTATCCTGGAAGCCCTGATAAGAATTATATTTATACACGTTCAGCAATAAATACATCTCACTGCTTTTTATACAATACTAATCATTTTAGTAAATTCTCGATTGAAGTCCTGAGATCTACTCATAAACCTCTTGTTGCGATGTGGCAAAACGATGTTCTGATTCATTATGTGCTTTCAATTAATCCATCTGCACAGTTTGTATTTATTAATGACTACGAGCAGCTAATCAAAGCTCTGGACAGAGATGATGTTACTTGTGTATTTGCACAAAGAGTAGGAAGTATGTATTATGCCGACAAACTCGGCAAAGATTACATACGACCCCTTGAACACAGGATTCTGGAGCGGAATATGGGATTTAAGGTTGCCAACGCTTCTCCTGAATTGGCCTCGATATTAAACAATGGTCTGGAAGTGATACTAGCGAATGGTGAATATCAAAGAATTTATGACAAATGGATCACCGAGTACAACAAAGACCCCAACGACTGGCATAATTACCTGAAATACATCCTGATAACTGGTATATTAATAGCTGGGCTAATTCTTTTACTTTTGATTGCAAACTGGATACTACAAGCAAAAGTCCGATCCAAAACCAAAGATTTACAGCAGCAACTTGAATTGAATTCTCAAATAATGACAGAACTTGAGAAGCAAAAAATTAAGGCCGAAGAAAGCGATAAGATGAAATCTGCCTTTTTAGCAAACATGAGCCACGAAATTAGAACACCTATGAATGGCATTCTGGGTTTTGCCGACTTACTAAAATCAGCAGATTATTCTTCGGAAAAACAGGCAACATTTATCGGAATAATTCAACAAAGCGGTAATAGAATGTTAGGGACTATTAATAATATTATAGATGTATCAAAACTTGAATCGGGGCTGGAAAAAACCCAGATTACGGAGGTAAACATTAAAAGTATTATGACCGAACTAATGAATTTCTTCAGTCCTGAAGCATTCAGAAAAGGTTTAAAACTAACATTGAAGGAAGGTATTTCAACTTTACCCCAAAGTTTTTATACCGATGAGTACAAGCTTAATTCAATACTAACTAATCTAATTAAAAATGCGCTAAAATTTACAAAGGCAGGCTTGGTAGAGATTAAATATTCAATTGAAGATACAATGGCAGAATTTTGGATTACCGACACGGGTATTGGAATTCCACAAAGTAAACTTGCTTCTGTTTTTGATCAGTTTGTTCAAGCTGACTTTTCACATTCAAATGGTTTTGAGGGCTCAGGACTCGGATTATCAATATCACAAGGATATGTAAAACTTTTAAATGGGGAAATACGACTTGAGTCTGAGCAAAATAAAGGTTCAACATTTTATGTACGCATTCCCAATAATTTAAGCAAAATAATCAGTTCTATTGAAAATGAACAATCATCAGTTTCAAACCAGCCGATATTAACAAAGTATAAAATAATAATTGCGGAAGACGATGAAACTTCTTTCTACTTTTTAAAAGAGGTGTTAAAAGACATTGCTGATGATATAATTCATGCTAAAGATGGTATTGAAGCTGTTGAAATGGCCAAAAAACATAGTGATACTGATATCATCTTGATGGATATAAAAATGCCAAAACTAAATGGTTTTGAAGCCACGAAACAAATTCGTAGTTTTAATACCAAGGTTTTTATTATTGCCCAAACAGCCTATGCACAGGATAGTTACAAAGCAAAGGTAAGTGAAGCCGGCTGTGATGCATATATTTCAAAGCCTATCGACAAACAAAAACTACTAGATATTATAAGCAAGTGTTAGATTCAATTGTTTTTTTTTGTGAGTTTCCCACCAACATCTTAAGCAAATCCGTGATTTGAAACCACCCTGCAACCAAAATGTACTGATAATACTTCAGGTTTATTTTATAGTTTTATCTTCTTGAAAAAATATTTCCGTAGCTTTGACTAGGCAATGATTTATAATAGATTAATACAACATAAATAAACGAATTATGAAACGAAAAGCAGCAATTAGTTTTGGGACTATTATAACATTACTATTTTTATCGTTAGTCTCAACAGTTTGTAATCGAAACGAAACAAACCCATTTCCAACACCTGCAGATGGGTGTACATATTTTACCATGGATTATGAGTTACCACAAACTCAATCAGCAGAACAACTTGCTCAGTATTTGGCCTCTGAACATCTTGAGTATGATCTTGATGGTTGGTTCTTTTTTGGTAGCCTTGTTGATAGTACAACCCCCGATGATCTTGGGATATTCTTTATTGCAGTTCAGCGGATTGAAGAGGAAGTAGATGGTTTTAGAATACCTACCGTTCCAGCCATAGTAGGATTTAATAGTAAATCGCGTGGCAATTATTTATTCAGGGGTGTTATGTCGATAGATATTGATCCATTAGTTTCTGTTTCGTCAGATCCTTGGAGTGTTAATTTAACATCACCTTTGCAGGAGGGGCCGTTGATAACAATGAGTTTAATATCGGGCACAATGGGGCAGGTGGATGCCACATACAATCTAACTGCAAATATTCCGGACATAGATGGAACTCCACTTGAAGCAGAAGTACAAATACGGGATAGGTTTGGTGCAATAAATGAAGGAGATGGTACAGCATCATTTTTTGCGCAGTTTTTAACTGATTCTCAGAGAGATCAAATAATGAATTCGAAGGACAGGAAAGTTTCGACATATCTTGAAGAAACGGGTGATCCAATGTCGTGTCAGGGTTCTTACTACTATTCATTACCACTTCTTGATGTGGAAAATTTTTCAATCAAACTTAATGATACAGTTATTTCTAATGGTAACGATGGTTTGTTGTGGATGGATTATGTTGTTCAAAGTTATGACGAAAAGGCCTTAGAAGCAATACAGGATGTGTCGTGGCAGTTCTTTGCGATTCAACTTCCAGAAATAAATACTGCATTAATGGTAATTGAAATCACAACCAAAACCGGAACATTACCTATTGCAAAACTTTTTGATCTTGAAAGTGAAAAAACTCTAAACTTTGCAAGTAAGGCTAAACAGTCGTGGGCAATAAATGAAATTAATATTGAGCCTGTATCCGGTTCAAAATGGGTTAGTCCGAAATCAGGTAAAGAATATAATACTCAACATCGTATTCAACTAATGTCAAATGATTATCCTGCCGATTTTGTAGTAAGCATGATAACTGATGATCAGGAGATTTATATTGAATTTCCGGATGGTAATGGAGGAGTTAAAAAAATGATAAAATATGAAGGAATGGCAACCGTTGAAGGCACGATAGCTGGTTCTCAAATTTCAGGACAGGCTTTTGTTGAATTACAACCAGTTGGGGGTCGAAAGTAATGATATTATAAAGTATAATGTAATTACTCATATCTCAGTGTTTCAACCGGATTTGCCAAAGCAGCTTTAACAGCATGATATATGATAGTTACCGATGCAATTATTACTGCTACCATAATCCCTTCTACAGCATAAATCCAGGTTATTGAAATGTGATAAGCGAAATTCTCAAGAGCCATATCCAATAAATACGACAATTATTCTCAGATCAATTATTGAATTTG
>CALDOI010000155.1 GCA_937912115.1 uncultured Bacteroidota bacterium
ACACCTTTTTCTGATTCACCTATATAGCGGCTAAGAATCTGTGGCCCTTTAACGGAAATAAAATTTACACCGCTTTCACTGGCAAGTGCCTTAGCCAAATAGGTTTTACCTGTACCGGGTTTCCCGTGCAGGATAATTCCCTTGGGTGGTTTGGTATCTGCTTTTTTGAAAAGATCGGCATATTTTAAAGGCCATTCCACTGTTTCCATCAAAGCATTTTTTATTTCTTCCAGTCCGCCCACATCTTCCCATTTTACATCGGGAACTTCCACAAAAACTTCCCTTATGGCCGAAGGCTCTACTTCTTTCATTGCATCCGTGAAATTATCCATACTCACTTCCAGCGACATTAAAAGTTCGTATGGAATTTCTGCCATTTCGAAATCGATTTGAGGTAGTATCTTTCGCAGTGCAGTCATAGCTGCTTCACGGGCCAGAGCTTCCAAATCGGCACCGACAAAACCATGTGTGATCTCCGCAAGTTTTTCCAACTCAACATCTATTGACAAAGGAATGCCACGCGTGTGAATGTGCAGAATTTCCAGCCTACCTTTTTTATCAGGTATGGAAATTGAAATTTCACGGTCGAATCGACCTGGTCTTCTTAAGGCTGGATCAATGGAGTTAGGAATGTTGGTTGCGCCAATCACAATTACCTTTCCTCTCGATTCAAGCCCATCCATCAGCGACAACAGTTGGGCTACAACCCTCTTCTCCACTTGTTTTTCCCCACCCATATCTTCTCGCTTGGGCGCAATGGCATCTATTTCATCTATAAAAATGATAGATGGCGCATGTGCCTGAGCTTCTTCAAAGAGTTTTCGGATGCGCCCTTCGCTTTCTCCGTAAAATTTCCCCATAATCTCAGGACCTGAGATATTGATAAAATAGGCATCCGTTTCATGAGCAACAGCTCTAACAATTAAAGTTTTTCCGGTTCCTGGAGGGCCATACATAAAAACACCTTTAGGTGGCTGAATTCCAAGCCTTTCGAATATTTCAGGATATTTTAGCGGGAGTTCAATCATTTCCCTAATTCGCTGAACCTGTTGCCCAAGTCCTCCAATATCTTCGTAAGAAATCTTACGTTTTTGCACTCCATTCTGCTTTGCCAATTCAAGTTGGACGGTCGTGTTGGAATTTATGAGAACGACTCCTACAGGACTTGTGCCGGTTACAGTATAATCCACCGAGCGCGAACCAAATAGGTTAGCTCTCACTTTATCTCCTTTTGTAACTGATAAACCATTAATGAGCGATCCAATGTATTTGGCATCATCAGCTTTGTACAAAGAACTGGATTTTGTATCAGGTTTGAGTTTTATTTTTACCGCTTGACGATAAGTGGTTTTAGCGATCTTCACTTTTTCATCGATTCCAGCCTGGGCGTTTTCTCGCGTGATGCCATCCATCTGAATGATTTTCTTGCCTCGGTCTTCCGGATAACATGGCATAATTTTAACTGGTGTTGCTCTTTTGCCTTCAATTATAATCACTTCACCACTTTCGATGCCTATCAACTTCATATCTTCAGGATCTATCCTGGCAATAGCCCTTCCAACATCCTTGACAAGTGCTTCTTTTACGCGTAATATGATTTCTTCCATAGCTTTTGTCATGATTTGTTGATGGGTTTATTGGATGATTTGTTTATGGGTTTATTGGTTGATTGGTAAAGTGCGTTTAACATTCTTCCAACCTGATCAATTTTTTCTCTAAGCCCTGATAATTGTGCTTCGTGCAAAAATCCCAAATCAACAGAAAGAATCAATTGATTTAAAATTTCGATGAGGCTTCCAAAGGATATTTCATAGTACCTCGCCTGGTCTTTTTTGCTCCATCGTGCACTTCCTTCTGCCATATTACTACTCACAGATATGGAGGCTCTTCTAAGCTGACTGGTTAATCCAAATTTTTCATCTGACGGAAAAGTAGAGGTGACCAGATAAATATCCTTCACCAGCTCCCTCGACAACTGCCAAACTTCCAACTTTTCAAATGAATATTTCATATTTCATATTTTTTATCAACCTTTCAACCTTTCAACCAATCAACCAATCAACCCATCAACCAAAAAGCACCTCCGTCAACCGACTTAGAGCCTCATGCCCTTTAATTTCCTCAGCAAACATAGGTACTTCAACCCTGTTGAATTCGTAGAATAAACTACTAATTTCTTCTAGATGTGGCATCTGACCTGCTTTTCTTCTGATACAAAAATCACATCCATCCGAAACCATTACATTGTTTACAATGATTTGCCGTGCATTAATTCCTGATGTGCTGAGATCCGCAAGTAGTCTGCTCGTTTCCAAAATGGCCATTTCTTCAGGAATACAAACCGGAATAAATTCACATTTGGTTTTATTTTTCAGGATGTTTTCAATCCTTTTAACGGTTTTTTTCAAGTTTAGTAAAAAAGTGTCCACATTATCAGGATTGTAACTGCCCGTAAAACTGGTGACCATATAACGGTATTTCCATCTCATTTTGGCTGCGACCTTTATCCAATCATCCAATAATTTTGGAGATGAAATCAAACGAAGTGCATGGCCTGTAGGCGCTGTATCTACAACATATTTATCGTATTCACCTTTCTCGATAAAATCGATGATGGTTTTAAAACTCATCACCTCATCAATACCGGGTATTGTTAAAGTCAGCATATCATCGATGTCTTCATTATCGAGATTTGTTGAAGTTTCGAGTAGTTTTTTAAGTTCATTCTGATGCGCCGTTTTGAACACAGAAAGCGCCTCGTCGGCAACCACTTCTATGGCCGACAGGTTAGCAGAGCCTTCAACCTTTACAACTTTAAATCCAATTTTTTGTTCCAGACAATCCGATACAGAATGAGCAGGATCGGTAGAAATAAGTAATGTTTTAAAATTTTTAGATAATGCTTTGGCTGTGGCAATAGCACAACTGGTTTTTCCAACACCACCCTTTCCTCCAAAAATGATGAGTTTTAAATCCATGTCTCCTAAGCCAGCAAGTGCCATAATGATTACTTTTTGATTCTGATTTCAAGAATGCCATTTGTAAATTTGTGATGTAAATTTTGTTTACTAACTTTAGCAGGGAGTAACAATTCTTTTCGGTATTTTCTGTTTTTGCTTACCGCCGAAATTTCAAGGATGTCTTCTTTTAGATCGATAGTTATGTCATCCTCTTCAATGCCTGGCATTTCGGCAATGACAACGATCTCATTCTTTTCATCAAAAATATCGGTTATTGGCTCTCGCTCCTCGTCCACCTTTGGTCCCTCGGGAGTCTTTTTAATATTTCCAAAAGTTTCCACTTTAGGAGAGCCTCCGCCTGCCGTGTTGATGGTGAAGCCGTAAACGCCCTTCATCCCTTTTTTGATGTGATCAAAGTTTATTTCTCCTTCTTTTTTCACACCTCCTGATTCCTCGAGTTTTCCAGCGAGGTCTACAAGTTTTTCAATGCCTTTAAACAGGCCACCGAGCCCAAAAATGTTAAAATCAGAATTCTGATTTTCTTCATTACTTTTCTTTTCTTTATCTTCCATGTCTATAAGATTTTAGTATAATTTATTTTTGATATAATTGGCAGTATAGTACACCATCTTCAACTTTAATAATACCTCGGGCAATATGCTCAGCCTTTTGAGTTTTCAATAAATCAGTTCCCTTCAAACCTGTTTCTGAACAAAATATGGCAATATAATTTTCAACATCATTTTCAAAACTTGGTGCATAAATATTAATAAATTCATTAATAGTTGTCGTTGAATCTGTCCAAAGAGATTTCCCTGTTATTTTCAAATTCAAATCTTGCAGCAAAGCAGCATACCCATCCTCCAATGAAGAAAATACCCTAAACTGGCCGGTTCTAAAAGATTTTATATTTCCTGGATTATTATTCTTAATTGCTAATGATATGTTATTTAAATCATTACTCAAATCAGGAGGATCATCGTTTGGATTTTCAAGTTTTAATTGTTCAGCCTCAAAATTTATTGATTTATGATTCATACTTATTTCGGTAATCTGAGATGTCGTATTACATTCAAATAAAAATGCTAGTATGAAAAATAATTTGCTCATATTATTTAGTATCGTATTACTATGTAATAAACATATTTGTTGTAGTAGGTTATTACTGTAAATTAATTTTTGTTTCCAATTGATTAAGACGTTCACTTAGATCAGACTGTTTCTCATCCAGTTCTTTTTCACGTGCTTTTGTTGAGAGGTAGGTATCTTCCTGCCACCAGTTTATGCCCATCTCCATGGCCTTGTCAACCGAACAAACCAACAGTCTGATTTTTATGGTAAGCAAATCGACATCAGCAATTCGAATATTGATATCACCTGCAATCACGATCCCTTTGTCGAGTACTCTTTCCAGAATATCAGCAAGGCCAGTCGCATTAACAGCATGGGTAATTTGTTCTTGTGCCATAACGTATTGTTTTTTAGTAGTCTATCGACATAAATTTAAAATTCGGCGCAACCTTATCGCCTTGCTGCTTCTTTATTACCTGATTATGACTTTGGACTTGTCCGGTTTTTTCTTCAACATACAACTGAATATCCTTCTGCCGGTTTTGAACGAACTCAAGCCTAAAAAGTATTTTTTTCTCCTCATTGAGCAACCTTATTCTTTCCTTTTCAAGCATGTGGAGTTTTAGGAAATCGATACCCTGCCTATTATTAATAGGGCTTTTGCATGATGCAACTGATGAATTCACATTGTGCAATCCTCTAGTTGCTGGTATATTGTGTAGCATAATATTTTTTGTATTTAATGATTAAATGATTATTTTAAGCTATCAGCAATTTTGTTCGATCAGCTCATTCACAATTATTCTTACTTTTTCCTGGTTGGTTTTTGAGCCAACCCGGCTGGTTTCGGAAGTGAGAATATCCTGGCAGATTAATCTGAACATCTCGTTATTTTTAGAAGGTGTTAAATTTAAAGTTGCCAGGGTTTTCGCGATCATAATGGAACCACGGATGGTAGGGTCAAATTCAGTTTTTCCCGATTCGCGCAAACCTCTTACAACCTTCACAATTTTTTCTGCATCTTCCAATGAAAGTTCCGATTTTGCCCGTGTAATCTGCAACTCGGTTTCATAGTCGAAATGATCAACATCCAGCGTTACCATACGGTCGCGCAGGGCATCCTGGGTGCGGTTAACGCCGGCATATTCTTCGGGATTTGAAGTAAAGATGGCGCGGAATTCCGGATGCACTTTCATATAATAATCCTCTTGTTTTCCTGCCGAGGTGGTCATCATTCTTTCCTGAAGGATGGGTAACAGGATATTATTAGCTTCGGCTCGCGAGCGGGTAAATTCGTCGTATATCAGTGTAAACCCATTTTTAACAGCGATCGTTAAACGATTGTTCACAAATTTCTTTTCCATATCCTCCTCTTGTTTGTGAACAGAATGAATAAACCTGTCGTCTAATTTTCTGAATCTATAACCCGATTCACTGCCAACCAGATCGGAAGTTTTATACTCTGCATCACCATGTATGATGACAACAGGCCTTCCGATTTTACTGGCCAGATGCATGGCAATAGTTGTTTTCCCTGTTCCCGACGGACCTCTGAAATGCACAGGAAAACCTGCTTTTATGTAAGTAAGGCCACGGCTGGTGATGTCTTTAATGTACTCTGTTTCAACGAAATTGGCCATTGGCTTGGGTTCAAGTACGGTATTCGTTTCATTGTTCATTATTTGATTACTCATAGTTTTTTCTTTATTATCTTATTAAATATTATTTATAAAATTTCTGAAATTCAGTTTTGGGCAATTGTTCCATCGTGTTTATCCAGATGGTTCGCGCCTCTTCAATATCCTGTATTATCATTTCCCTTGCTTTCTCGAATTCTACCTTGCGGGCGTTATGCTTCGCCATTGCTTCCTGTCTTTTATGCAAACCTTTCCTTATATTGTTTACGGCATTGTCCATCATAGCTTTACTCTTTATCTTATTTACAATAAAAGAAAAATCTAATACCCCAAAGTATAACCATAACCGGAAGAAACACCGAAACTCTTATTGCTTTTTGTTTTGCCCTTGCAAAGTGTACAGGGGTAACCATCGATCGATTTTCCTGTTCCCTTGCACCTGGTGCAAACTGTATCACTATTCCAGGTATTACTTCCTTTCCCCTTACATACCGGGCATGGGCTTCTCACTCCCAGCGGATTTTTACCTGTGCCCGAACAATAAGCACAAACTACTGCCGGTTCCTCCACTTCAACCTGTCCTGTTTTTGAGCAAACCCGACAGCCCTCAGATGGATAATAGAAATCCTTCCCCGTTCCTTTACAATATGCACAACTTAGTTTTTTGGTATCCTTTATAACAACATCAGAAGAAGTATTACCTAAGCCCTTATTGCTTTTCGTTTTGCCCTTGCACTGGGTACATGGCAATCCTTCCCTCGATTTTCCTGTTCCCTTGCACTGGGTACAAACTGTATCGCTATTCCAGGTATTGCTTCCTTTCCCCCCGCATGCAGGGCACGCTCCTCTTACACCAAGCGGATTTTTACCAGTACCCGAACAATAAGCACAAGTTACTGCAGGTTCCTCCACTTCAACCTCTCCTGTTTTTCGGCAAACCGGACAGCCCGATATCGAAGAGGGATTATAGAAATCTTTCCCTGTTCCTTTACAATATGCACATTTGATTATTTTTTTCATTCCCTATTGATTTTAAGAATACATTTCCTGATATTATTGTTCATCCTTTTCACGGTATGGTTTCATTCTACGATCCATCGCTGCTTTTTCCTGTTCCGATGCAGTGGGGACAAATTGTTTCTGTTTCTCCTTCTCTAAACGTTCTTTACCTTTATCAGTAAGAACAGCAATTTCATCACGCCCGATATCAATAAAATCCCGTCTTCCGAGACTGTATAAAATACTGCGGGCATAATCGAAACCGAGATTCATCAATTTCGCTACCCGCTGGACATGAGCTTTTCCGCCCTCTATCCTTATTTTTTCTAAAACTTCGTCATCCATTGTCATAGGGAATAGTTTTTCTGTGATTAAATAATTCTTTTAACAAAATCCTATACCCTTGCAACGGAGACATGGCAATTTATCGCTGCTTTTCCCTGTTCCCTGGCATAGGTCACAAATTTTTGTGCTCTTGCAGTAATTGCTTCCTTTTCCATGGCATACGATGCACGGAACCCTGGCTCCCAGCGGATTTTTACCTGAACCCGCACAAAAAACACAGGTTATTGAAGGTTCTTCCACTTCATTTTGTCCGGTTCCTTCGCAAACCTGACAACCAGAAAACGACGAGAGTAGTTCGAAGGGATCCTTTCCAGTTCCATTACAATATGCACAGTTGATTATTTTTGTCATGATAAAAATTGTTTAATAAATAAAACTAAAAGAGTCGAAGTACTTAGTGCATGGAAGGACAAGTCGCTTCGACTCCGCTCAGTACCTGGATGTTAAACTAACGGGAAGTAAACATTATCAAATTTTTTCACTTTCTTTTCATCCAATAGTACCTTTGCAGTATATCCAATCTTCATCCGTGTTTCGCCAAGTGGCTCTTCCATTTGCGCGACTTTTACACCTTTGGGATGGTTGTTGATATAATTCAGCACCTTTTCTTCCAATGTTATCGGGGTTTTAACTTTTGCTACAACCGGAGCTTTAGCTTTTGCTTCAACCGGGGCTTTGACTTTTACTTCAACCGGGGCTTTGACTTTTACTTCAACTGTGGCTTTAACTTTTGCCTCAACCGGGGTATCCTTGAATTGTATAACAGGGACAGCTTTTTTCGTATCTTCCTTTTTGACTTCCTTAGGCGGCGTAACACCTGTTTTTCTTAATTGAGCAAGAATATCCGACATCTTTTTCCACGCGGCTGATGCTCCTTCTCTGTCTTGAGCGAAATCACCCAGCAATTCGGCAACGGCTTTTTTAAGGATTTTTACATCGTTTTGGATTCCCTTCATTACCTCATTGTATTCCTTAATCCTTTCTACTTCGCCATTAGCAAGATCTTTTCTAAGCTCAACCGACATTTCCTGATGTTCCTTATCAAACTTTGCAAGCAAATCATTGGTATATGAGAAAATCCTTAAAATCTCCTCGTTTATGCTTTTCATAAGGTCAGCAAATTCCTTCATCCTGTTTACTTCGCCCTCGTCAAGATCTGACCTTAAGGCTGCTGCCATTTCTTTATGTTCCTTATCGAACGTTGTAAGCAAAGTTTGAGTATCTGCAAATATTTCTGAAATTTCTTCCTTTATACTTTTTATAAGGGCAATAAATTCCTGTATTCTAATTTTTTCGCCCTCGTCAAGATCTGACCTTAAGGCTGCTGCCATTTCCTGATGTTCCTTATCAAACTTTGTGAGTAAAGTTTGAGTAGATGTAAATATTTCTGAAATTTCATTGATGATGCTTCCCATAAGAGCTTTAAATTCACTCAGTCTGTTTTTCTCATCCTTGGCCAGTGATCCTCGTAAGGCTGCAGCCATTTCCTTGTGATCTTTGATCATTTCTTTCATGAGAATATCGGCTTCTTTCAAACGGGTTTTTTCACCCTTGTCGAAACCTGCTCTTAAGGCTGCAGCCATATCCTCTTGGTCCTTGTGGAAACCATCCAGAGTTTTCTGTACATTATTTACAAGTTCTTCATTTTCTTTAATCCGTTGTTTGAATGAAGTAAGAATTTCTTCACTCAACGTTTTCATTTGTGATGCTAGTGCCATTTTTTTATCTCCTATTTTTTAATGAGTTAATTAATTTCTTTAATTATTATATTTTTAACACTTTTTATATCATTTATTTGAATCTGATTTCCTTTTTTTAACAGATCTTCTAAATAATCAATTATTTTATTATGTATAAGTTGAAAATCGAGGAATGTCTTCATCACCTTATCTTTTTTTTCTTCCAGTGATTTTAATATCTGAGGAAGCTGATCTTTAATGACTGATATTTTCTCACTATTGTTTTGTGAAGTAGAGTCTTTGATGCTCAACATGGTATTTTTAAGCGATTGAGCAGTCTTTTTTTGTGTTTCAATAAAGTTTAAAAATTGTTTTTCGGCTGATCTCTCCTTATTGTCGAGTGCTTCGATAATAACAGACATCATGATATTGTAATCTTTTTTACGCAA
>CALDOI010000156.1 GCA_937912115.1 uncultured Bacteroidota bacterium
CAGAATAACAACAAATAAGGGCTTTACAAACCTGCGAATCTATAATCTAAAACTTATTTATAATTATTATTAATTTGATTTTTTACTATAAAAAGTATGCCAAAAACGTCGTGTATTAAACAAAACTATATATTTGCAAAGTAATTATTAAATTTAATTTATTGCATTATGGCTTATAAAATCACAGACGATTGTACTGCATGCGGTACATGTATCGATGAATGTCCGGTAGAGGCAATTACTGAAGGTGATATCTACGTAATTGATCCGGATCTTTGTACCGATTGCGGTGCATGTGCTGATGTTTGCCCTGTTGAAGCAATTCATCCAGAGTAACCAGTATCAAAACATAAGAATCCCGACACCTATAATTGGTTGGTCGGGATTTTTTTTAACTATTTTTGTTATTTTGAATGTTTCTAAATAAATGTGAATCTAAATAGAAATTGTAATTTTGAACAAGCTACTTCAGTACTGGCTAATAATTGGGTTTCAATTAACAAACTATCATGGATAGATATAATTTTTTAAATAACTCCGATCCTGCAATAATTGAAGAACTTTACAGGAAATTCAAAGAGTCACCCTCAGAACTTGATGAAGGTTGGTTAAGTTTTTTCGAAGGCATGGATTTTGCTTTTCAAAATTATTCTGCCAATCAATCCAATACCGCATCTTCAGACGAATTTAAAGTTATTAATCTGATTAATGATTATAGGCGCAGGGGTCATCTTTTTACAAAAACAAATCCCGTAAGAAAAAGAAGGGAGTATAAACCCGATTTAAGTTTAAAAAATTACGACTTAAGTGAAAAAGATCTGAATAGAACTTTTGAAGCTGGCTTTGAAATAAATATTGGGGCTGCAAAACTCAAAGATATTGTTTCATTCTTAGAAACAACTTATTGCCGATCGATAGGTGTTGAATACTTATTTATTCGCGATTTAAGCATTGTTAAATGGCTTCAAAATAGGTTTGAGAGTACCAAAAACAGCCCTGAATTTAATAAGAGTGAAAAGGTTTACATTCTTGAAAAACTCCGCCGTTCGGTGATGTTTGAAAATTTTTTACAGAAAAAATTTCCCGGTCAAAAACGTTTTTCACTTGAAGGTGCTGAATCTCTAATCCCTGCATTGGACGCAATAATGGAAAAGGGATCGGAAATGGGCATTAAAGAATTAATTATTGGGATGCCACACCGTGGTAGGTTAAATGTATTGGTTAATATTCTCCGTAAACCATTTAAAAATGTTTTTTCTGAATTTGAAGGTATTGAATATGACGATGAAGGTTTACTAGGTGATGTTAAATATCATTTGGGTTATACTATCGACAGAAAAAGCAGTACCGGCAAAAACATCAAATTAACTTTATCTCCAAATCCTTCACATCTGGAGGCAGTTGATCCTGTTGTTGAAGGTATTACGAGGGCAAAGATTGATGAAATTTACAAAGGTGATTCAAATCAGATTGTACCGATATTAATACACGGCGATGCTTCGATTGCAGGCCAGGGCGTAGTATACGAAGTCCTGCAAATGCAGGATTTAATTGGCTATAAAACAGGAGGAACAATTCATCTGGTTATAAATAATCAAATTGGATTTACTACTGATTATCTGGATGCCAGATCCAGCACTTATTGTACTGATATTGCCAAAATAACCCTCTCACCTGTATTTCATGTAAATGGTGATGATCCTGAAGCATTGGTTTACAGTATTCAAACAGCAATGGAGTTCAGAAACAAATTTAAAAAAGATGTTTTTATCGACATACTTTGCTACAGAAAATACGGCCACAATGAGGGTGATGAACCCAGGTTTACACAACCAATCCTTTACAAGGCGATCGAAAAACACCCCAATCCCTATCAAATCTATAAGCAAATACTAATTAAGCAAGGCATTACAAATGAAGATGAATGTAAGGTAGAAGAAACACTATTTACTGCTAAGCTTGAAAAAAATTATTTAGAAGGCAAAACAACCAGCAAAACTACTATCGACAGCTTCCTTTCTGATACATGGAAAGGCATTGTAAAAGCTACTGAAAGTGATTTCCTATCATCCCCAAACACAGCCATTAAACCCGATGAACTAACAAAACTTGTTATTGGGCTAACCCACCTTCCGGAAGGAAAAAAATTCTTCCGTAAAAGTGTAAGATTAAATGATCAACGAAAAGACATGCTTAAAAATGGTGGGAAATTTGATTGGGCAATGGGCGAATTATTGGCTTATGCCAGCTTGGTTACAAAGGGTATTCCGGTACGCGTTAGCGGACAAGATGTTGAAAGAGGAACCTTTTCACACAGGCATGCTGTGATAAGAATTGATGACTCTGACGAAAAATATTTACCATTACAGCACCTAAGTAATGAGCAGGCATCCTTTGAAATTTACAATTCCAACCTTTCGGAATACGGGGTTCTTGGATTTGAATATGGATATTCGCTGGCATCTCCCAATAAACTCACAATTTGGGAAGCCCAATTTGGCGATTTCGCTAATACAGCTCAAGTGATATTTGATCAGTTTCTAAGTAGTGGTGAGGATAAATGGAATGTAATGAACGACTTAGTTGTTCTTCTGCCTCATGGTTATGAAGGTCAGGGACCCGAACATTCCAGTGCCCGAATGGAAAGATATTTATTGCTTTGCGCAGATAATAATATGCAGATAGCAAACTGTACAACACCTGCAAATTTTTTCCATATTCTACGTCGTCAATTACACAGGCCATTTAGAAAACCATTGATAATATTCACACCTAAAAGCCTATTACGCCATCCCGATTGTGTTTCTACAACCAATGATTTTTCTCATGGCGGATTTAAAGAAATAATAGATGACGCTACTAATAATCCTGAAAAAGTAGAAAAAATAGCACTTTGTACCGGTAAAATATATTATGAACTTCTTCAGGAAAATCAAAAACAAAATAATGGTAAGATTGCCATAATTCGAATTGAACAACTATATCCATTCCCAAAAGAACAGTTAAAAGATATACTTGCCAGATACACGAATACCATAACTTATCTGTGGGTTCAGGAAGAACCGGCAAATATGGGTGCATGGCAATTTATTTTCAATCTGCTTTCACCCAACTTCGACATTAAGGTAATTTCAAGACCTGCAAGTGGAAGCCCTGCAACGGGATCAAATAAATTTCATATAATCCGACAACAAAAAATAATTGATAAAGTATTCGATCAATGTAATTGTCCATATTTAGATACCGAATGTAAGATGGTTTGCATTGGCAACAAATGGAAATCATTTGAAAAGGAATTACAAGATCTTAATATTAAAAATATAGAAAGTAGTTTTCATTCAGGGGTTAAACCGTTGCTATAATGAATGAGTTATTTAGTGAGTAATACGATTAAGTAAATAAAAAATATCATGAAAGTTGAAATAATAGTTCCAAGTCCGGGAGAATCAATTACTGAAGTACAAATTGCAGGCTGGCTTGTTGCTGATGGTGAGCAGGTTGAGGAAAATCAAGATATTGTTGAAATCGACTCCGACAAAGCCACACTTAGCGTTGCAGCTAAGGCAACTGGGAAAATTACAATTCTGATTGAAGAAGGTGAAACTGTTGAGGTTAATTCAGTAATTGCAGAAATAGATACTGAAGTTAAAGGTAATATTGTTGAAAAAGATGTTTCACCCATCCCGAAAAAGGAAGTAGCTGTGAAAGTTACCAAAGAAAAACCAGCTAAAAATGAAGAGAAACAATTGACAATTACAGAAGAGTTAAACGTTTCTCCGTTGGCTCGTAAAATGATGAATAACAATAATATTAGTGAAGCCGAAATCTTTGACTTTTTTAAACAACAGCGAATAGGAAAGAAAGATATAGAGTATTTCATTGAAAAAGGAAGTAGTAAGAATAAATCGGATCCTGAGATTTCATCAAATTCATGGAGTGGCGGTCGTGAGAGTAAGAATACTAAAATGAGTATGCTTCGGAAAAAACTTTCACAACGACTGGTTTCAGTAAAAAATGAAACAGCCATGCTTACTACATTTAATGAAGTAAATATGACCCCAATAATGATGATACGCAAGAAGCACAAAGAAACTTTTAGCAAACAGCATGACGTAAACTTGGGATTTATGTCGTTTTTTACAAAGGCGGTAACCGAAGCAATGGCCTCATTCCCACAAGTAAATTCTCAAATAGTTGGGGATGAGTTTGTGAGTTTTGATTATGTTGATATAAGTATCGCTATAAGTTCGCCAAAAGGTCTTGTTGTTCCTGTATTACGAAATGCTGAAAGCATGAGCCTTGGACAAATTGAACAAGATATTAAAAACCTTGCCATTAAAGCACGCGATAACAAACTCACACTTGACGAAATGACAGGTGGCACTTTCACAATAACCAATGGAGGAGTATTCGGTTCGATGATGTCGACTCCTATACTAAATCCACCACAAAGTGCTATACTTGGCATGCATAACATTGTTGAACGCCCCATAGCTGTAAATGGAAAAGTGGAGATTCATCCAATGATGTATATTGCTTTATCGTACGATCATAGAATAATTGATGGTCGTGAATCGGTAGGTTTCCTTGTTAAGGTAAAAGAGATGTTGGAAAATCCGGAACGAATGCTTTTTGGATCAAAAGATCCGATTGAAGTTCTTCTTGGTATATAGTTACCTTAATAACAACAAGTTGAACCAAAGTATATTTAAGAGCTCGAAAGTAGCCACAATTTCTACTTCTCATTTTTTGCATGATGTATACTCATCATTTTTGGCTCCAATACTGCCATTGATTATTGATAAATTCGGACTTTCATTATCAGGAGCAAGTATACTTTCACTGGTTCAAAGATTACCCTCATTTTTAAGCTTATTCATTGGAGCAGTTGCCCACAAACTTCCTTGGAGGTGGATAATTATTCTCGCTCCGGTAATAACCGGAATATGTGGCAGTTTAATTGGAATTGCTGAAAACACATTCATTCTTGGAATACTACTATTTACAATTGGGATTTGTTCTGCATCATTTCATGTTACAGCACCTGTAATGATAAAGTATTTTTCAGGGAAACAATCAGGGAAAGGTATGAGTTGGTATATGCTTGGTGGAGAAGCAGCTCGTATGTTAGGTCCAATAATAATTGTTAGTGCAGTTTCGTACTGGCAACTTGAAGGTATATGGAGACTGATGTTTCCTGCTATGGCAGCCGGATTAACATTGTTTTTTGTCATAGAAAATCTTCCTTATCAGAAATTTGCCAATAATGGCCAAAAACCTATTAACTGGTGGAGCACAATAATTGAATACCGATATTTTTTTATTGCTCTCACACTATATATGTTATTTCGCTCTTTAATGAAAGGCTCACTTGCTACTTTTCTACCAACATACATGGGATTAAAAGGAAGTAGCTTATTTACAGGAGCTATTGCTTTATCAATTTTGCAAGGGGCAGCAGCTTTTGGGAGTTTTATAATGGGTGGAATCTCTGACAAAATTGGACGAACCAGATCGTTACTTATACTTGCAATCCTTTCTCCAATATTAATGTTGCTTTTTGTATTTTCCGGATTGGTGGTTCAAATGATACTACTACTGCTTCTGGGGATTGTGCTATATGCAACAACACCTGTATTACTAGCTCTTGTGCTTGAGCAAGGATCGAACCAGCCCGCCATGATGAATGCAGGATTTACAACAATCAACTTTGCTACCAATGCAATTGCAGTATTATTTACCGGTATTCTTGGCGATATTATTGGGTTGGATATGACACTACAAATAGCTGCTTTTTTGGGCATTGGTGCTATACCTGCTGTTTATTATTTAAAAAAACATAGTGTGGTGAAAAATTAGTTCTTAATCAAATTTAATATTACCTCAATTCAGAAAGCAAATTATATTACTTCTTGGTAAAATAACCCATCACACAACTAATTATTAACTTTGCGGAAAATTTGATTAATGAACAACAAGGTTGACTTTTTAGTGATTGGTAGTGGAATGGCAGGATTAATATATGCTCTAAAGGTTGCTCCTTATGGAAGTGTATGTATTTTGTCGAAGATAAATATGGATGAAACTGCAACCAGTTATGCCCAGGGCGGTATTGCAGCAGTGATGTACGATCCTGACAACTATGAAAAGCATATTCAGGACACGATTAATGCTGGTGCAGGATTAAATAAGGAACATATTGTAAGAATTGCTATTAATGAATCCACTGAAAGAATCAAAGAATTAGCTGAATGGGGAACTCAATTCGACAAAGAATCGACAGGGAAGTATAGTCTTGCCAAGGAAGGCGGTCACTCAGAATTCCGAATCCTACACCACAAGGATAATACGGGAAATGAAATACAAAGGGCACTAAGTAAAAAAGTTAGAAACCACCCAAACATTTCAGTTCTGGAAAATCATTTAGCCATCGACCTAATTACTCAACATCACCTTGGGAAACTTGTAAAAAGAAAAGATAAGGATATTACATGTTATGGTGCTTATGCTCTGAATAAAAATTCAGGTAAAATTATAACCTTGCTGGCTAAAACAACGATGCTAGCATCGGGAGGGATTGGCAATATTTATCAAACAACAACTAACCCTACACTTTCAACCGGTGATGGAGTGGCTATGGCATATCGGGCAAAAGCTCAAATCGATAATCTTGAATTTGTACAATTCCATCCTACATCATTATATAATCCGGGAGAAAAACCATCTTTTTTAATAACGGAGGCAATGCGTGGTGCCGGGGCTGAACTTGTTACGAAAAAAGGTGAGCCATTCATGCATAAATATGACAGTCGTGGCTCCCTTGCACCCCGTGATGTAGTTGCCAGAGCTATTGATAATGAGCTTAAAATAAGCGGTGACGAATTTGTTTTTCTCGATACAGGAAGAATAAGTAAGAGCGAAATAATAAATCATTTCCCAACTATTTATGCAAAATGCTTAAGTATTGGAATAGATATAACTAAGGACATGATTCCGGTGGTTCCTGCTGCACATTATGCTTGTGGTGGAATTATAACTAATGAAAATGGCCAAACAAGTATCCATAATTTATTTGCTGCCGGCGAAGTAGCAAATACGGGATTGCACGGAGCAAACAGGCTGGCATCCAATTCATTGCTCGAATCGGCTGTCTTCTCACATCGGGCTGCAATTAAAGCATCAGAATTAGTTTCAAATATAAAATATGAAACCGGTATACCTGATTGGAACGATGAAGGAACTGTTCTTAATGAAGAAATGATTCTTATAACTCAATCGAAAAAAGAGCTCCAATCCATTATGAGCAATTATGTTGGCATTGTTCGATCGAACTTACGACTAAAAAGAGCGCTTGATAGGTTGAACATAATTTACGAAGAAACGGAAGACCTTTTTGATAAATCTATCGTGTCGGAACCAATTTGTGAACTAAGAAACATGATTAATGTAGCTCATCTAGTAATTAGATTGGCGATGAAACGTAAGGAGAGTATAGGGCTTCATTGTAATATTGATTATCCTATTTTGAAATAGTGAAAGGGCGAGAGGGCGAAGTGGGAATAAATTGTTGTTGTTATAAATTGATAAATCATGGATAAAATTAGGACACACAAGGAACTAAAGGTATATCAGCATTCTTTTACTGCTGGGATGATGGTTTTTGATATAACCAAAACTTTTCCAAATGAAGAAAAATACTCGCTTACTGATCAGATACGAAGATCATCAAGGTCGGTTTCAGGAAATCTAGCTGAAGCATTTCGAAAGCGCAGATACCCCAAAGCTTTTGTTGCAAAACTCAGCGATTCTGAAGGAGAAGCAGCGGAAACACAAGTCTGGTTAGATTATGCATTAGCTTGCAAATATATTGACCTTCAACTACATGATGATTTAAACGACAAGTACGATCATATCATTGCTATGATCGTCAAAATGATTAATAATCCTGAAAACTGGTCTTTCTAGTATGAACTATCATGCCCATCTCCTTTTCGCCCCTTCGCTCCCTCACCCCATCAATCCATCTTAAAGTTAAATATTAAACAAAAACTATGGCAACAATAAAATCAGTAAAAGGAATTCTACCTCAATGGGGTGAAAAATGTTTCATAGCCGACAATGCAACCCTAACAGGTGATGTTATAATTGGTAGGGATTGTAGCATATGGTTTAATGCCGTTATACGCGGTGACGTAAATAGTATAAGAATAGGTGATAATGTTAATATTCAGGATAACGTAGTTATCCATTGCACGTACCAAAAAGCTCCTGTAAGTATTGGAAACAATGTGTCGATTGCACATTCGGCTATTATACATGGATGTACAATCCACGATAATGTTCTAGTTGGCATGGGTGCAATATTAATGGATGGGGTAGTTGTTGAAAGTAATTCGGTTATTGCTGCCGGAGCTGTTATCTCAAAAAACACTATCGTTAAATCGGGAAGTGTTTATGCCGGTGTCCCTGGCAAACTGATTAAGTCTGTTGATACAGAACTCCTTGAAGGCGAAATTAATCGCATTTCAACCAACTATAACATGTATGCAAGTTGGTATGATAAAGATTAATTTATAGTTTATCAACCCTCATAAATACTTCCCAATATTTCTCTTTATTCATATCCGACCAATGTATTTGAAAATATCGATATTGGAATGTTTGTATTTGACAAACTATAATTATTAATATAATCAAGGAAAAATATAACCGGCGAATCCACCTTAGTTTAATTTCTTTTAGAGTAATTGCCAACAGTATCATAAAGAGAGGTATATATTCAACATATACTCTTGATGAAAAGCTACCACCATAGAACCACATCCACCAGGAAGCAAAAACATATGTTATAAAGGCCAAAAATCCAAACATAGAATAAAACTCAAACTTATTGGTTCTCCAAAGAAAATACCCTCCGGTTAATGAAATTAAAAATATTGGGGTATAGAGAAATAAGCCTTTCTTATAACTAAATAGCATATCAATAATATGAGGGTTTAAAAAATTAAATCCTTCTTCTCCATACGAATCAACAAGAAAATGGCCCGTTGATATTTTGTAAATAATAAGTTGAATTGATACAATTACTGCAAAAACTACAATACTAAATATAAACCACAACTTGCGATTAAATAAGGTGTAAATTCCTTTTTTGAGGGTAAGCCAACTTCCTGCAGTAAAAGGCAATATCAGAACTATCAGCACATTTAAAGGCCTGATTAATACAATTATTCCCAGAAGCATGGCAAGAAATAGTATATGCTTTTTGTCCAAATCTAAAAAATAGCTCTTGGAATAATAAATAAACATTGAAATAAAAGCAAAAGAAAAAACATGCGACATTCCGGCTTCACCAACAGTATAATAAAACAAATTAGTTCCAAACAGGGCGGCAATAATTGTAAGAGAACTATGCCATTCACTTATATTGTACAATCTCAATGTTGAATTGAGAAAAAACAGTCCAACCAACAAATAAAACAATGCAGCAATGCTTATTAAAACCGGGTAAATTTTCGAATAACCGTCAGCATCCAGGTCGAACAAATGTGCCAACGAATGTGCAACAAGAAAAAATGGTGATTCGGCTAATGCAGTTCCACAGTAATACTTATTAATTACATTTCCGTGTGCCCACGACCGATAATCGTAATACAGGTTCTCATCAAAATACTTTTCCTTTTCAATTTCATCAAAAAATCCAAAATTCAAATCATTATAAATGAAAATGGCAGGTAAATAGGCATAATATCCTTTACCATCCGATTCGATAATACCAACCCAGGTTTTCTTACCCCAATTAAGATTTGATGTAACAATTAGCATCAATAACATTAATAATATTATTGTTGCTTTTGATGGGGTTATCATAATTTTCATATTAGAAAAAGTAGTTCTATTTGTAATTAATAGATAGCTTTACTAATACAAAGATAATGAGAATGGGTTATAAAAAAATAATTGTTGGTAGATCGTAAATTAATTAAGGAATAATTTTAGCGACACCACAAAGGATTGTGTTTTGAAACTATTAGCAACCGGGTTAGTTGTTATTTTTTCCGTTGTATACAAATAGTAGTCTTCATCTTTTACTGAATGCACATAAGCAAAATCGATTGCAAAATCATGTGCTCTATATCCTAAACCTCCAGAAAATGATTGAAGTTTACCATCGTTTTTATCATTAGCATAGGGACTACCGTATAATGCATATCCTCCCCTAAAACTGAAGTTTGAGAATCTCCATTCTGTACCAATCCTGTAGTTATGCGTTGCCTGAAATACCGATTTAATATCTGCATTTACATTATCAGCATAACTATAACTTCTGGCAGAAAATTTTGCAGATGAATAATTGGCGTATTCATAATCAGCAGAAATAAATCCATGAGTTCCAATAATAAATCCCAAACTTCCAATAGCACGTAATGGTGTTGTTAAATGATAATCGAACTCACCCACATCAGATGCGTAAGAATAATGAAACCACTCGCGTTCATCGGTGGAATCATTAACATACGTTTCTACATATGAAGCAGTATTTGTAAGCCAACTATCGCTCATACTCCAAAAATAAGTTGGTGTATGAAACGCTCCACCAATTCTTAACCATTCAGTAGGTTTTACAATAGCGCCAAGCTTTAAATTTATTCCCCAACCACTTGTTGTAAGATTTTCGGTAACACTCCAATTATTAAAATATGGTATAGTATCAGCAATATCGAACTCTGAATATGTCGATTCTCTGTAATATCTTGTGTAAGGTAAACCAATTGTTGCTCCTATAAAAAGAAAATCGTTATAATTACCTGAGAATGACATCACCCATTCATTAGTAGAGCCACGTGAAAAAACACTTTGTTGTTGTTTCACTCCACCAAATGGCACAACAGTACTATACTCGTTATTACCTTCAGGATTAAGCAGATAGCATTCCCAAGCAGGAAATAATTCAAAATCATCAAAATCATCTACGGGATGACCATCTGCAAGCTCTTTATAAACATCCAGTTTTGAATTATCGACATTAACACCACTCATATTAACCGATGAGTTGAAGTTATTAAGCCTGTTCATTCCAATACCAAATTGAAAAAATTTCCAACCATCTCCTGTTCCGAGGGGCTTAACCATTACATATCCTAAATTGCTCAAATCAAAAACGCCTTTTGAGCCTTCACTTAAACTACCATTATAAACTGATGATACATTTCTGCTCGCGACTTCAGGTGAAATAGAAAACTCACCAGTTCTGAATAATCCCATACCGGCAGGATTTATACTAGCCGATGAAAAATCAGCTCCTATTGCGCCTATGGCTCCTCCTAAGGCCATGCTTCTGGCTGTGCCCTGATAGTAGACCTGTGACAATCTCAATGCATCATCCGCATATTGTGAGAAGGATGTCATTGCCATCAAAACGATTCCTATTATTATACTATATCTTTTCATTTTTATCTTTTTTTGCATTATTTATGTAGAACACAAAATACTCCATCCCTTATTGTAAAAGTTGGTTATTCTGCTATTTGACAATAATTCGATTAATTAGTTTTTAAGAAAAAATAGTATTATTATCTTCTTCCACCGCTACTTTTTGAGCTGGTAGATGATGATCTTCCACCTGAGCTACTACTACTACTACTACTACTATTTCCACTACTACTACTTCTAGAAGGTGAACTATAGCTTTTGGACGGACTACTTGATGAATTACTACTTTTAGATGGTGAACTATAACTTTTAGGTGTTGAAATGGTCCTTGAGTTTGAGTTCGTTGACCGCTTTGGAGCGGCATTGGTTCGAGGAGCAGTATAATTGCTTTTTGAATTACTCTGTTTAGCTGACCTATTATAGGTGTTAGTATTATTTCGAGTAGTAGTACTTTTCATATTCGAATTGCTAGGCCTCACGTATTCCTTGCTTGATCTAGGTTGTCTGGATGGCAGACTTTCATATGATTTAGGCTTCTGATATTTTGGTGTACCCCTTTGCTGTGTAGTTGTTGAAGTAGAGTTTTTGTATTTATTTGTAGCTTTTGATGGATCACTTTGAATATCCTGACGTGGCTTAGTATATTCCTTAGACCTTGGCTGCAATTTGGTATCATTAGTTGAACTTTTTGAAACTTCTGATCTTCCTTTTGAAGTAACTGTTCTATTAGATTCATTTGATTGTGGTGTAGTACGTGATTTTGTTGCTGCTTCATCGCTTGCAATATACCCTCCACCGCTCCTGCTTACACGGTTTTCATCCTTTTTTACAGTGGTGCTTTTGTTTGAACCTGACGAACGGTTTCCACTAGACCTTGGAATATTACTACCGCCTGCGCCTCTTCCACGAGGACCATATGTTGATGTATATCCATAATCAGGATAGTATCCACCACCAGGATATCCGGGATAATAACCGCCTCCGGCATAATAACCATCCCAATAACCATTGTTATAACCCGACCAATAACTACCACCATATGATGGATAACCCCAACCGTAGTATGGGTAACCCCATCTATAGGAAGGATAACCCCAATTATAATATGGCCATCCGTATCCATAACCCATCGACCAGCCATAACCCATTCCTGCTCCCATACCAAAGCTTAGTGACATATTCGAACCACCATTACAACAGCTACTTGTATAAGTATCATCATAATAATCGTTACTTGTACCATTATTATTAAATCTACTTATACGTGATGCATAATCAGAATCGTAATACTCATCAATAAATTCATATTCGGTAGATTCATCATCTTGTGCTACAAGAACACCTCCATTTGACGAATATTCATACCCATTTTCATTAGATTCAATGTTTGAATCATCCATTCTGGTATTATTCTCAGATTTGTTTTGTGCATTCTTCTGAAAGTCATCCCAATTATATTGAGTAGGAGTATTAGATTTCGAGGAATAATAAACATCATCGTTTGGAAGGTTATTTGTTGATGAACATGCTGCTAATCCAGCAATTATCAATACAAACGAAAAGTAGCGGATTGTGTTTTTTATAGTTTCCATCTTTCTGATATGTTGTGCAATTGTAAACATTGTTTAATTTTGCGGTTTACTTAAAAAATACAACAACTGTACCAAACTTAAAAAATGGCGAAACAATTAACATCTCGAAGTGAAAATTATTCTCAATGGTATAATGATCTGGTTGTAAAAGCTGATCTTGCTGAGAACTCAGCCGTACGCGGCTCAATGGTGATTAAACCATATGGTTACGCTATTTGGGAGAAAATGCAATCGGTACTTGATACAATGTTTAAGGATACTGGTCATCAAAATGCATACTTTCCATTATTTATACCTAAGTCTTTTTTTAGCAAAGAAGCATCACATGTTGAAGGTTTTGCAAAAGAGTGTGCAGTTGTTACCCATTACCGTTTAAAAACAAACGAACAAGGTGAGATTGTAGTAGATGAAAATGCTAAATTAGAAGAAGAACTCATTGTTCGTCCTACATCTGAAACTATAATTTGGGATACCTACCGTAAATGGATTCAATCGTACCGCGATTTACCAGTTCTTATTAACCAATGGGCTAACGTTGTTAGATGGGAAATGAGAACACGCTTATTTTTAAGAACTGCTGAATTCCTATGGCAAGAAGGCCATACAGCTCACGCTACCGAAGCCGAGGCTTTGGAAGAAGCTGAAAAAATGGTTGGAGTATATGCTGATTTTGCAGAGCGATATATGGGATTACCTGTATTGCAAGGAATAAAATCACCAAACGAAAGATTTGCAGGAGCAATTGAAACCTACTGTATTGAAGCATTAATGCAAGATGGTAAAGCTCTTCAGGCCGGAACATCTCACTTTTTAGGTCAAAACTTTGCGAAAGCCTTTGATGTAAAATTCGTAACACGCGAAAACAAACAGGAGTATGTTTGGGCTACATCGTGGGGAGTTTCAACAAGGTTGATAGGTGCTTTGATAATGGCTCATTCTGATGATAACGGCCTTGTATTACCTCCAAAAATTGCACCTATACAGGTTGTTATAATTCCAATCTTTAAAAACGAAGAGCAGTTGGATGAGATAACCAAAACTGTTGATGTTATAATTGATGAACTTAAATCAAAAAATATTACGGTTAAGTATGATAACCGTGACACACAGAAACCTGGCTACAAATTTGCTGAGTGGGAACTAAAAGGCGTTCCTGTTCGTTTGGCTATCGGTCCACGTGATTTAGAAAACGGAACTGTTGAGGTTGCAAGAAGGGATACGCTAGAAAAGGAAACTCTGCAAATCACTAATATTGGAAAAAAGATTGAGAATCTACTATCACAAATTCAGGATAATATTTATCAAAAAGCTTTGTCGTTCAGGGAAGACAATACATTTAACGTTGATACATGGGATGAATTTACCGACAGAATTAAAAAAGGCGGATTCGTTAGAGCCCACTGGGATGGTACTTCAGAAACTGAAAAATTGATAAAGGATAAAACCAAGGCTACCATAAGAGTAATTCCAATGGACGGAAAAATTGTAGCCGGAAAGTGTATATTAACAGGTGAGCCTTCCAAACAGAGGGTTGTTTTTGCTAAAGCCTACTAAGTTTTTAAGAAAATGACTAAATTTAGCCTTAATACTTTAAGGCAGTTTTATTAGTTGCCCGGGGCCTGAGCCATCAAGTGTTACAATTGAAGGATTTCCAGTATAATATATGTTTCCAACATTTTCGATGGTAGCACCTAATTGGTGGTTTACATTTACATAAATATCATTACTACTTCTATTGTTCATAAATACAAAAGTAGATTCTAAATTAGTCATATTAATAAAACCAAAACTTGCCGAATATGCATATGCTACCTGACAATTACCACTTAAAATAATATCAGCTGTTCCGTAGTGTAAAGCACAATATAATCTGTCAACATTCAGGTTTAGGTTTATCTCCCCGGCTCCTTCATGAACTTCCAGCCAAAGAGTATCAGTTTTTAACGAGTTTGTAGTACTTATATTCCCAATTGAGCGATATTCGATGGTATCAATATCTACATAGTTCACATATACATTTATCGGACTTTCATAGTTTCGAATCCAATTGCATTGATTATCATTTCGTATTTGAAGTACACTGTCGTCAGAAATTTCTGTTATAATCCCGCTTATTAAATTTGACCCTGCCTCAACAGAAACAGAAGGAGTGCTTGCTTTAGTCAAAATGAGGTTAACATTATCTTTTAAAATAATACTATTAAAGCTTCCAATAGTTCTAGCCTCAGTTGATATCTCACCTGTTGAGAAAAAACAATCGCCAATTGTATTTTTTTTACAAGAAGTAATAACGGTTAAACAAGTAACTACTATGACTATTAGATTTTTCAATTGTGCTTTATTTTTCGTTTATATATAAATTTAAACTGATAACCTAATCCAAACCCAACATATTCCGCTTTTCCCAGATGTGCGCTTAGTACCATATTGGCAAACAGCTTTTGTGTCACCAGATATTTTAATGTGAGCCTTTGATAAACATGCCCTTCACTTCTATCTAGCGCTTTAATATACATTCCCGCATTAAATAAAAATGATAATCTATCCATAATAAGCTCATAAGCAAGACTGGCTCCTAGTTTGTTTAGTTGAGAATTACTTTCAACATAAATACTCCTTCTTTCAAGTATTAGCTTATCCGATTCATCATTGGTTATGTCTATCCCTATTCCAAATTTACTCTTATATGAAACTCTTGCCATGATATTCACGAATGCAGCATATACATAAAAACTTTGACCGTATTGCTGCTTCATATCTTTAAATGCTAGAGCAGTAGCAAATTCAACGCTCAAATATTTTCTTCCATCAAACTCAAAAGTATAAAGCTCAGGTAATATTTTCCGATCCATCGATTGATTTGGCCTACTTAAATAGGAAGAAACACCTACTGAAGCTGTTAATATATTTAGCCCATAGTTTGGTGTTTTCATCGATCCATTTGAAAAATGAGTTAACCCGGCACCTGCTGTTAAAGTAACCATCCTTGATATTTTTCGCCGATATTCAAAAAAAAGGCTTGCAGCAATGTTGATATGTGATCCAATGGCAAAATTTTTATAGTTGCTAATTCTGTCAAACTTTTCAGTTAAATATCCCAACCCTACACCTAATTTAAAATTCAATGATTGATCATCACCTTTTATTATAGGAAAATTAATAGATGGATATAATGCTAAGGCGGAGCCAAGTTGCGAAAAACCACCCATCCCTGAATACCAAAAATTTATTCCTATCAAAGGATAAGCATACTCAGCCTCCCAACGTTGTTTTCCATATGTTGCTTTTTGCAAACTAATCTCAAAAGCAGGAAAATGTGATCTAAAAATATCTAACTCAAGGTGATGACTCATAAGTAAGCCATATTGTACCTTCAACTCAGTTGTAAGATTATGTATTGTAGCAGGTTTTGTGGGCTGTGCAAATACGTTGCAGCTCAATAGTATATATATAATAGTTACTAATATTAAAACCCTATAGTGCACTTACCTTCCTTTATTTAATGCTACAAAATTAACAATAGACCGTTCTTATTTTGGAAAGTTATGTAAAAATTAATGATCTGGTAATTGATGCTAATTTCTTTATTACTTAAACCTTTCTATTTTAGCAGATAAAGAATTTTAAACACAAAAAAGCTAATCAAACGAGAATTTGGATAATAATACCCGGATTCTAAGAAGGTGAATTTCAAATGTGTATTAAAAACCCTGTTAAAAAACTATTTATCAGGGTATCATTATCACAAATGAAATAAAATAGTAACTTGCCGCCGTATAATATCATCTCCTATATTTGGGATTATTAAATAAATATTTGTCATTTTAAATGAAATCAAAGCAAAAATGTAAGCATGTATTATTAGTGGAAGACAATCTTCTTAACCAGAAATTCGCTATGGCAGTCCTTAGAATGAAAGGATATACTTGTGATTTAGCAGAGAATGGTAAAATAGCGGTTGATTTTTTTGAGAAGAATGAATACGAGGCAATATTAATGGATATTCAAATGCCAATAATGAATGGTATTGAAGCTACTATAGAAATACGAAAAATGGAGCTGGCTAAAGGATGGCAAAGAATAAAGATAATTGCTGTTACTGCATTTGCAATGCCTGGAGATGAAGAAAAATTTAAAGAAGTAGGAATCGACTTATACATTTCTAAACCGTATACCAGCGCCCAACTTATATCCTTTATTGAACTTTAAGAATGCAGGAAAAACTAGCAGCATTTGAAAAGCTATTAAATATAATGGATCAACTTCGTGAAGGTTGTCCATGGGATAAAGAACAAACATTTGAAAGCCTTCGTCATTTATCAATTGAAGAAGTTTACGAATTATCAGATGCCATCCTTAACAAAGATTTAGATTCCATTAAAGGTGAACTCGGCGATTTAATGCTGCATTTGGTTTTTTACGCAAAACTTGGATCCGAAGTTAATAGTTTCGATATTAAAGACGTATTGGATAGTATTTCTGAAAAATTAATTCATCGCCATCCACATATCTTTGGAGATCAAAAGGTAAGTGGTGCTCAAGATGTTCTTAACAACTGGGAAAAGCTAAAACTTAAAGAAGGCCGTAACTCTGTACTTGAAGGAGTACCAAAATCGTTGCCTCCCTTGGTTAAAGCATATAGAATTCAAGAGAAAGCCAAAGGAGTTGGTTTTGAATGGGAAACCCGTGAAGATGTTTGGGAGAAGGTTATTGAAGAATTGAACGAACTCAAATTTGAAGTCGAGAATAATGCTTCCAAAGAAAAGATGGAAGACGAACTTGGGGATTTAATTTTCGCTTTAACTAATTATGCCCGATATATTGGAATTAATCCAGAGGATGCTCTGGAAAAAACCAACAAGAAATTTATTCGCCGATTTCAGTTTATTGAAGAACAGTCGAAAAAAGATGGTTTTAAACTTGAAGAAATGAGTTTGACCGAAATGGAAGCTTATTGGCTAAAGGCAAAATCACTTGAATAACGATCTACATAAGTCATATTAATCTAATGAAAAATTAACGTGAATTATGACAAACCCCACTACTTCTTTCAGAAGCATCATAATAATACTAGTTACTCTTTTTGCCTCGATATTGCTGTCACAAAGTATTTTCAGTCAGGTTGATGATTTTAAAAATTACTCATACAAACCTGATAAGGAATACATAGTATCATATTGGAGTGTAACAAAAAAAATTGCCACAGGTCCAATTCATTGGAAGAAAAAAGAATGGATAATAGCTGGTTCGGTTGCGGCAGCTGGAATTACCCTCTATGTTTTTGATGATGAAATAAGAAAAGTTTTCCAGATGAATAAAAACAGTTCATTGGATTTCACCTCTAAGTATATTATAGAACCATGGGGCAGTGGTTTATATCCTGCTGCCTTATTTGGTGGATATTATATTTATGGCCTTGCTGCCAAGGATAAGCGTGCCCGACAAATTGCACTTGGAGGTACGCAAGCATTTGTAATGGCAGCAATTACCTCACAAATAGTGAAACATATTTTTCATCGCCACAGGCCGAGTCAGGATATCCCACCAAATCCACGATTGTGGGAAGGGCCATTTACAGGGAGTAAGTATACTGCATTTCCTTCAGGTCATACTACAGCTGCTTTTGCCATGGCGTCAATGATGTCGAAGGTTTATAAAGATCATGTGTGGGTAGGAATAGTATCCTATGGAATAGCCACCGGAGTTGGACTTTCGCGTATATACAACAATGTACACTGGTCGTCCGATGTTTTTATTGGCGCTGCACTTGGCTACGCAATCGGACAAACAGTGTACACAATGATGTCGAGTGATTCAAAACTTTCACTTGGAGTTTCTGAAACGGGTGGCATTTCGCTTGCCTACCGAATTGAATAGAACTTCAGATTTACAATCTCAACTTCTTTGTAAAAGAACTGTTTTTTTGCACAACTTGTATATAATATGAGCCGTGTTGTTTTGCACTTAGATCAATCGTTATAACGTATTTTCCATTCATTACTTCGGGTTTACCGCTAAATACTTTATCACCGAAATAATTAAAAACATTAATTTTTGGTGTACCCTTAGTTGCCAAAACAAAATCAAGATCTACGATGCCATCATTAACATCCATATCAAAGTCTTTAACAACTAATCTGTCGGGCTTATTTTTAATGCCGGCTTCACGCAATTCCTTGTCGGAAACTGAATTATGCCCATGGTCGTGGTGGAAATAGAACTCATTATGTTCGGGAATACTGTTATGAAAATCTGGCATTATAATCTCAATATCTTCAATTCCTTCGATATGCTCAATATGCTCTAATTCTTTCAACATTTCAAGTTTTTCAAGACCCTCGAGTTCCTCCAAATTATGTAATTCTTTAAGCATGATAATCTTTTCATGGCCTTCCATATCTTTCAGACCCTCTAATTCTTTTAACATTACTAATTTTTCATCATCAAGCTCAATGCAAATATCCTTCATATTATCGCCATGCTCTTTCATGATAATTTTAAGGCGTTCCACCTCTTCCTTGTTCATATCCACATCAAAGTCAAAATCATCATAAAAAAATACATTTTCTTCACCATCTTCATCTCCTATTACTTTTATTGTGTACTTCTTTTCACCATCTTTAGTAATAAATTTTGATCCGTGATGTCCACTTTTCATCATAATAACCTTTTCAGCATTTCCATCAAAATCGGAGTCAACATCAATATCAAGAGTAATAGTTCCAATCGAATCTCCTTCACCTACCCAGGTAATTTGTTTTACTAGATCACCTTCGTTTTCTCCATCCTTTAAAACGAAAGTGGTGTCGGTAACTACTTTTTTTCCATCAATCACCTTAACGGTTTTAACATGAAATTTCTTTTTCTCCTTTTCCTGACTAAAGGCTGTAATTGGGAAAATGATAGCTAAAGCAATTATAGCAATTGCCGAATTAATAATTATTTTTTTCATCTTTATAGTTTTAAAAGTTTTCTGATACAAAAGTATCTTTGAAACAATTATACAACAGTTAACACGGGTTAAAAAAGGTTAAAGAAAGGTTAAAGTTAAAAAATTACAAATTACTATTAATTACTTTTGACAATAAATGGGGATTTCAAATGAAAAAACGATTTCAAATAATCATTATATTAATGTTTCTTAGTTTGTTTGGTTTAATTATCATTCAGGGATTATGGATAAAATATGCGATTGAAACAGAGAGAGCAAAATTTGATCAGTTAGTTTATGATGCAATGAAATCGGCACTTCAAAAAGTTGAACAAAGAAATGTTTTTGAGTTTATAGATAATAGAATTGAACTTCCAGAACCTGATATTGATATTTCATTTTCTTCTGACGAATTAAAAGATATTTCCGGGAATTTAGCTGAAATAGAACAGGTTGAGAGAATAAGAGCCATACAAGAAGCACCATATAATCACCATATACATTATTTTGGTGATTCATCTTTGAATCATGAAGATATTATTATCCGAACACCAAATGAAATTAGGGTTACCAACAATGTGATTGCAAGGGATAGTTCAAGTGGGATTTATACTTATAAATATAGCAATGATGAAAATGCATTCGTTGATAAGGATATTGACAAAAAATATATAATTGAATTAAAAATTGAAGACTCAATTGAAAAAATAATGAAACTCCATGAAGTTGAGTTATTAGTTGAAAAAGAAAAGTTAGTAAAACATAAATTAAAGGTTTTTAATGAAAACATTGAACAGTGGGTTATGGAATACAGTTTTGATGAAAATCTTGATTATTTAAGCGATAGAATGAAAAAATACAATGGTGTTATTGCATCTGCATTAATAAACAATGGCATTAATCTGGATTTTGATTATCAGGTTATTAAAGAAGATAACGATAGTATCACCTCCATTTTTTCTTCAAATAACGATACATTACTACTACCTCAACAGTACAAAACAGAAGTATTTCCGAGAGATATCTTCACGAAAGGTCTATTCCTGATAATTAATTTCCCCGGGAAAAACTCACATATTTATGGTAAAGTTTATATTCTTGTTCTTGGCTCTCTAATATTCACAATTATTATTCTACTAACGTTTGGTACCACTCTGTACTATATCCAAAAACAAAAAAAGCTAAGCGAGGTAAAATCAGACTTTATCAATAACATGACTCATGAGTTTAAAACTCCAATTGCTACCATCAGACTTGCCACTGATGCGCTTGAATCACCTAAGGTAATGGGAGTAAAAAAAACAACTCTTAATTATCTAAATATCATAAGGCAGGAAAATAAACGAATGAACAATCAGGTGGAGCGAGTATTGCAAATGGCTCTTATTGAACAAGATCAGCTTCAGGTTGATATTCAGGAAAACGATATTCACAGTATTATTAATAACTGCATTAATGTTGTGGAATTAACGGCGCAAAAAAAGAATGGGAAAATCTCATCATCTCTTCGGGCAACATGTCATAATATTAACATCGATGAAGTACACATTGCAAATGTTGTAAATAACTTACTCGACAACGCAATAAAATATACCGATAGCCCTCCAGATATTATGGTTGAAACATATAATCAACAGGATAAATTAATTGTTCGGGTATCTGATAATGGTGTGGGCATGACCAAAGAAGTACAGAACCATATTTTTGACAAATTCTACCGCAAACCAACAGGCAATATTCATAATATAAAGGGATTTGGATTGGGGCTTAGTTATGTGAAAGCAATAATTGAAGCTCATGGTGGCAGTATTACGGTTGCAAGTGAACCAAATAATGGTAGTACATTTATAATTAAATTTAATTGTTAGCCAAAATATACAGAAATGAAAACACAAAATCACAAATTACTTTTAGTAGAAGATGATATAAATTTTGGTTCTGTATTAAAATCCTATCTTGAGTTAAATGATTTTATTGTTGATTGGGTTGACGATGGAAATGATGCTATGCCAAAATTTAAGTCGACAAACTACAATCTTGTTCTACTGGATGTTATGCTTCCAAACATTGATGGATTTTCAATCGCCAATAGCATTAAGGCAACAGGCACAAATGTGCCATTTATATTTATTACAGCTAAAACCCTTCGAAACGATATTGTTGAAGGATACAAAACCGGTGCCGATGATTATATTACAAAACCATTCGATTCAGAAATATTACTTTACAAAATAAGAGCAATACTTAGTAGAGGTATTTTGGGAAATAGCGATCGTAAAGATGACATTTACACAATTGGGGGTTTTTCTTTTGATTATCGTTCCCGAACTTTATTTAATAATAATACATCTAACAATTATACTCTATCACCTAAAGAAAGTGAATTACTTAAAATGCTTGTGGCCCAAAATGGAGAAATTCTTCCAAAGGCCGTTGCCTTAAATAGTATTTGGGGTGATGCAAACTATTTTACCAGCCGAAGCATGGATGTATATGTTGCAAAAATCAGAAAATTACTTTCCAGCGATAAGCGGTTAAAAATTATTACTCATCACGGATCGGGCTATAGATTGATAACTAACGATTAGAACCTATTTGGCTACTTTGCTCTAACAACTTTATTTACTCCCTTTACTTTATTAATTTTATGAATCAACTGTAATAGGTGATCATGGTCTTTTACACTAACACTAACATTGCCAATAAATTTATTTCCACTTGTTTGGAAATTTATAGAATGCATGTTTACTCTAAGATCATCAGAAATTACCTTAGATATTGCACCTACAACTCCCAGCTCATCTTCTCCTGATATTCGAAGGTTGGCTTTTGACAAGGATCCTTCACCTGAGGCAATCCATTTAATATCAAGTACTCTATATTCATACTTTTCCTTTAATCGTTTTGCATTTGGACAGTTGTCGCGATGAATTGTAATACCACCAAGGGTAGTAATAAAACCAAATACATTGTCGCCTTGGATCGGATTACAGCATTTTGCCATGCGATAATCAATGTTTTTAAGGTTATCGCCAATATAAAGTATATCTCGATTCCCGGTATTTACTTTTTTTTCTTTTTGTTGAGAAACAGTTTCAACCGATTCTTTAATCTTAGTATTAACATCAGTTTCAACAAACTTCTGCAGAAGACTTTTAATGTCTGTAAGATCAATTTTTTCAGTTGCAACCAGATAGTAAAAATCAATACTTGCCTCTAGTTTATAATGCTTTACCAAAAAACTAATAATATCATCATTACTTTTGATCTTCCAGTTTTTCAATTTCCGAAATAACAATGATTTCCCAATATCAGCCTCCTTATACTTTTCTTCTTTAACATGTCGCCGTATTCGAGTTCGCGCTTTATCAGTATTAACGAATGATAACCAATCCAACTTTGGAATTTGATTTTTGGACGTAAGAATATCAATCTTATCTCCATTTTTAAGGACATATCGAATGGGAACTACCTTATTATTAACCCTTGCCCCACTACATTTAGAGCCAATATCAGTGTGAATACCAAAAGCAAAATCAAGCACAGTTGATCCCATTGGTAATTGTTTAAGGTCACCCAGTGGAGTGAAAACAAAAACACTTTCCTTATGCTTCTCTCCGTTACTTTTATATGATCTATCGTGATATATCTGGTCAGGGTTTTCAAGAATATCTCTAACCTGTGAAAGCCAATCTTCAGTATCCTTTTTCTTCATAACACCCTTATACTGCCAATGTGCAGCACGGCCTTTCTCGGCGTCATCATCCATTCGTATAGTCCTGATCTGAACTTCAATCCACTTGTTATTTGGCCCCATAACCGTTGAATGCAGGGATTCGTAACCACTTGCCTTGGGTGTCGAAATCCAGTCTCTTAATCGTTTAGGATTTGGGGTGTAAATATTTGTTATATGCGAATATACTTTCCAGCAATTTTCTTTTTCTTTTTTCAGTTTACTGTTTATAATAATCCTGATGGCAAATAGGTCATAAACCTCCTCGAAGGAAACATTCTGCCGATTCATCTTTGCCCAAATTGACGCAACGGATTTTGTTCTCCACTTAATTTCAAACTTATATTTATTAGCTAATAGCTCCCTTTCAATTGGACGCATAAAGTCCTGAATATAAACCTCCTGCTTTGATTTTGTTTGTTGAATTTTGCTCCTGATTTCGTTGAAAATATCAGGCTGTTCAAACTTCATTACTCTTTCTTCGAACTCAGATTTAACATTATATAAACCTAATCGATGAGCAATTGGAATATAAAGATATTTTACTTCGTTTAAAAACCTATCCCTGTTATCACCCAAAATATCAATGTGTCGCAAATCATTTAATCGGTGTGCTAACCTTATGAGAATAACACGCATATCATCTATCATTGATAAAAACATTGTTCGAAATGCCTCCGAATGGTACGAGATACGCTCGGTTTGAAATTCTGATATGCTATTAAATCCCCTTATGATTTCAGCTACATGTTCACCAAAGTCCCTTTCAATATTTTTAATTGAATATTGGGTTTTTTGATCAATTCCATGTAATAAAGCACAAATTGCTGAAGTTGGCCCTAAGCCAATTTCTCGGACAGCAATTATAGCAATATCAAGATTATAAAGGATAAATGGACGTCCATCGGCTGTAGTAGTTTCACGATAAATATCAGATGCAATATCGAAAGCAAGCTTTATCGATACTTTGTCAACAGTAGACATAGCTGTTGCACTACATTCTATTAACTCATTATACTTAGCAGATATAGCATCTTCATATGAATTCATAGTTCGGATTAAATAATTAGCTTGTAAAACTTCATGTTATAATTTAATTAAAGAGATATTTATGTTCCTGCGAAATATCTTCATGAAATATAACAGTACTCAAAGATAACAAATTTTTTGTCTAATTATTACTAATTTCAAAATGTAAGAGTCGATTAAAGTTCTCCATATTCCACAATTATTGTGCTATTTTTGCGTTGGCAATAAATAACTTTTTGCAAATGAAACATTCGAGGGAAGTAATTGTTATACTACTGATTATATGCGGAATATCAACTGCCGCCATTGGGCAAATAATAAAAGGTGAAGCAATTTTAGGATTAAATTTAACTCAGGTTGAAGGAGATGAAGTTCATGGTTTTAGAAAACCAGGATTAAATATTGGTTTTGGAGCACTAATACCTTTTAGTAAAAACTGGGATGTTACCATGGAGATTTCGTATAATCAGAAAGGAGCACAGCAAAAAGACCAATATTACGACTCTTTAAATTCGGGACAGATACTCACAGGAGCATATAAACTAAGACTTAATTACGTTGAAGTCCCAGTATTGGTGCAATATACAGATAAAGGATTTATTACTTTTGGAGCAGGTTTTTCATGGGGACGACTGGTTGGTATTCAAGAATGGGAACATGGCAAACGAGTTGAAACCACTACTCTATCAAGCGGCACATACGATAAAAACGATTTCAGTTATATACTTGATGTTAGGATAAAAGTATATGGGCCTTTAAAATTTGGTGTTAGATACCAAAACAGCATGATGAAAATAAGAACACGTGAATTTTCCGATTTCGCAGGAGGAACCTGGACCAGGGATCAGTTTAATAAAGTTCTTACTTTCAAACTTTTATATATCTTTAATGAAGAAAAAAGTACCAGTAACCTTAAAGCACCAACTCCATAATGAAAACATCAAAATATTGGGTTGATAAACTATGTCTTCTTCCCCACCCCGAGGGAGGTTACTTTAAAGAGGTTTATAGATCAGCAGAAAAAGTGTACTTAAAATCACTACCTAACCGTTTTAAGGGTGATAGATCCTTTTCCACATCCATTTATTTCCTTCTCGAAAAAGGTCAATTTTCTGCATTTCATAGGATTAAATCTGATGAAATATGGCATTTTTATGATGGCGATCCATTAACGGTGTATGTAATTGATAGCAACGGTGAGTTGATATTATATAAACTAGGGTTGAATCCTGAAACAAAAACCTTACCTCAGCTTACTATCCCTGCCAATTGTTGGTTTGCATCCGAATCGAATGGGGAATTTACATTGACGGGATGCACCCTAAGTCCCGGATTCGATTTTGAAGATTTTGAAATGGGCGATAGAGATACCTTATTAAGTAAATACCCGAACTTAAAGGAAATTATTCTGCGATATACACAGGATTGATTACACCCACGAAAACCACTGAAATACTAAATGACTAAACCATATAAGGCATATAAGGGCATATAAGGAAATAGGGGTCATAAGTTTGTGGGAAATAAATGACTTATCTGCATTAAAGCAATCGAACAATTGAACTACCTTTACACTATGGTTTATGCATTAGGAGAATCTTTGCTGGATATTATAATAAGTTCGATGGATGATGTTGTAGTAAGGCCTGGTGGTGCAATGTTAAACACTTCCATTTCCCTTGGCAGATCAAATATTGATGCATCATTAATCACTGAATTGGGCGACGATAGTACTTCTGATTTGATAATTTCATTTCTTAAAGATAATAATGTATCTCGCCAATATGTAAATCTATACAATGAAAACAACACATCCCTGGCTTTGGCATTTTTAGATGAGAACAAAAAACCAAGCTATACTTTCATCAAAAACTATCCTGAGAATAGAAACTTTGCAACATCACCAAATTTCAACAAAAATGATATACTATTATTTGGATCGCTTTATTCCCTCGACAAGCAAATAAGGTCACAGATATTAACTATGGTTAAAAATGCCCGACATAGAAATTCATTAATTATATACGATCCAAATATCAGACATGCCCATCATCTTAACGATGATGAACTACTTCAAGCAATTTTTGAAAATATCAAGCTATCAACAATTATTAAGGGTTCTGACGAAGATTTCTCAAATATCTTTGGTAGTCCAGATTTGCAATATCAAATAGCAAAAATTAGAAAGCTAAATGAAAAAGCGTTAATTATTATTACGCAAGGCGCAGATGGTTTAGTTGCAGATTTTAATAATAAGCAACTAAGATTACCTGCAATAGAAACAGAAATTATAAGCACAATTGGTGCCGGTGATGCGTTTAATGCAGGTATTATTTACGCGATCATAAAGTTAAACATTAAAAGTCAAATTGATCTGAATAATTCCCTTGAAGAAATTCTAACTACAGGGTTGAAGTTTTCGGCACAAGTTTGTAATTCGATTGATAATTATATTGATTCTATTAGTGTTAACGAAAGAAAAAATTAGTAATTCTTTTTCCTAAACTTACTTTTTGCCTGAGATGCCAGATCATCGAGCTTATCTTTAATCTCATTCATTTCTTCACGAAAGGATTTCTCAATATTTGAAATAGTAACAGGATCACCTTGCATTTCCAGTTTTTCGCTAATGGTACGAGCCGGAGGAATAATGGCCCATAGTACTAAATACGCTAGAATGCTTAAGCCTGAAATAGTTACTATAACAAACCCTATTCTAAACCATACAGTATCAAGGCGAAAATATGCTCCTAAACCCGAACAAACACCACCTATCATCCTGTTATCAATATCACGAAAAAGGCGTTTACGTCCTACTTGGATTACATCCGGATCACTATAATCGGAAGTTGTATCTTCCTCAAACTCCGATGGCTTACCCATTATGGCTATTACTTCGTTAACATCCTCCATTGTAATTATTTCCTTTTTACTATTAAGCTTCTGCTGAAATAATTCAACAATACGAGCCTCTATATCTATAATAATTTCGTCACCTCCCTGGGTATTTTTGAAATGTCGATTTATTTGTTTGAGGTATGATTTTAGTTTTTCATAGGCTTCTTCATCCACATGAAAAATACTCCCGCCAATATTTATGTTCATTATTTTATTCATCGTTGTTGGTTTTATAGTTAATTAAACTATTAACAGAATTCGATAACTGCATCCAATTTTCTTTTAGCGATTCCAGTACTTTACTACCAGTTTCAGTTAAGCTATAGTATTTTCTGGGTGGTCCTGATGTTGACTCTTCCCATCGGTAACTAAGCAAACCATCGTTTTTAAGCCGGGTAAGCAAAGGATAGATAGTTCCCTCTACCACTAACAACTTTGCTTCCTTTAATGCTGTTAGTATATTAGAAGCATAAACTTCTTCATTCGAAATTACTGACAAAATGCATAATTCCAAAACACCTTTCCTCATTTGGGCATTTGTTTTCTCTAGTTTCATTCTGCAAACATACAACAAATTACAGTACTATGCATTACATAGTTCTATAATATTTACACTACAATTATAACAACCTGTATACTTGTGCTTTATGATTGATAAAATTATTGATTATAAAAGTATTTGCAATAATACACTCAATATTGTTACTTTTTTTGGAATAACTTTCCAATTAATAGCTTATTAAATTTACTATTTACAATTATATTTGCGGCTAAATTGGTTATAAATATGAAAGTTTTAATACTAAATGGTCCAAATTTAAACCTTACCGGTGAAAGGGAGACAAAACTATACGGTACATTATCTTTTGAAGATTATCTTGATGAGTTAAGAAACAGATTTCCTAATATGGACATTAGTTACGATCAATCGAATATTGAAGGCGAGATTATCAATAAAATGCAGGAAGCAAATTTCGAATACAACTCAATCATTCTTAATGCAGGTGCATATACCCACACTTCAGTGGCAATTGGTGATGCTGTGAAAAGCCTGGAGATTCCTGTTGTGGAGGTTCATATGTCTAATATTTTCTCAAGGGAAACCTTCCGTCATACTAGCCACATAGCTCCATATTGCGTTGGAAGCATATCAGGTTTTGGAATGGATTCGTACCGACTGGCACTGGCTTACTTTCGAAGTACTTAACTAAATCCTTTTTTAAGGTCATCAAACTTCTTCTTTCTCAACAGGTAATGGTCGGTAACTATATTCCCATTATAAACTTTTGTTACCTTATTTCGAATTGTATTTTTTCTCTTCTGTCTGATTTTTTGATAATTCCGGTAAAAATAAATATGCGCTCTTATAACGGCAATAAAGTCAGAAAAACCTCCCTGTATTAAAAATTTAAGTCCTGCCAGCCCGTCCAAAAATAATCTGGTTAACAGTACTCTATTTAGTTTTTTTGAGGGAAGGTTTTTATAAAGAAGAATAAAATTATTCCTAAAATTCAAATATGTTTTCCATGCTGAACCAACTGGCAAAGTTCCACCTCCCACATGATAAACTTTTGAAGTAGGGCAAACCATAACTTTATTTCCAAGGCTTTTTATTCTCCAGCAAAAGTCTATTTCTTCCATATGGGCAAAAAAGTCATCATCAAAACCGTTCATCTGATGAAAAAGGTCGGCTCTTACAAACATACAAGCTCCTGTGGCCCAGAAGACTTCTACAGAATCATCATATTGGCCTGTATCTTTCTCAAGTACTTGAAACAATCTTCCACGGCAAAAAGGATAACCTAATTTATCAATGTATCCTCCACTAGCTCCAGCATATTCAAATTCCGATTTGTTATGGTATGATATTATTTTAGGTTGACAAGCTCCAATTGTTGAATCACTTTCCATTAAATTAATCACGGGGTTAATCCAATTTTCACATACTTCGATGTCTGAATTTAATAGAATGTAATATTCAGCATCTATTTTCTTTAAAGCTAAATTATACCCAGTAGCAAATCCACCATTAGATTCATTCTGTATAAGTTTAACCTGGCTAAACTCTTCTTCAATCAATTCTACTGATCCATCAGTTGAGCAATTGTCAGCTACCCATATTTCGGCATCATTCGAACTAAATTTAATTACCGATGGAAGAAACTTTTTTAAAAATTTTACTCCGTTATAATTAAGTATTACTAATGCAACTTTTTTCAATTAAATATAATTATTAGATTATACTCTTAATATTCAGATATAATTATGAAGATATTGCTAAAAAGTTTACGAAAATATAACTCTTTTTGTAGTTATCAATATTTAACCTGAAAATAGTAATATAAAAATGGTCAAGAAGTTTTGGCTTAACTTAATTTACCAAGGTTGCACATATGATTTTGTTGCTTTGCCGCCCCACGTATCTGGGATAACATTATCATCAATACTATTGGGATCCCAGGTACGACGATAAATAATAGTTTCCCATCTGTAGTTACTTAGCTCGCCAACAGCATTTGAGTGAATTAGTTGAAAATCATTTGTAACAATATCATGTGTGTAGTATACAAACTTTTTATCACGTTGATCGCCCAATTGATAATAATGCCAAATCTCATATGGGTAACCTGCTGGTTCAAAATGGTGTTCAGAAATAATATTTGGTTGCCCATATTGTAAATAAACCCTGCCCCTGTCGGTTTCATAGCCTTCGTGCGATACAGACTTAAAATTCTTGTTTGCCTGCTTAACCAATAAGAGATAATCAGTCCAGGCAACTTCAGGATTCAATTTATCACGCTCAAGCCAAAAGTTCAAAAAATATTTCCTTAGCTCATTAATATCAGCTGAGGCAAGTTGTTGTTTAGCATATGCACGCTCAATGTCGGTTGAAATTGGAGATAAGTATTTAATATAAGTATATAATGTGTCACGACTTCCTATGTTTTCAACAAAAGTATTTTGAGTATTTACTACAAGTAAATTTGTTAAACTGAACTGTGCACTTGGATTATAGCGCTGAAAGAAAGTTTCCTTACCAGCAATAAGTTCATTGAGCCGGTTCCTTGCTTCAAGCACAAGCAAATAGTTACCGCTTGGTAAATCAGTAATATTGAATGAACTAAGTATAGGTATTACATTTTGTGGTACAGTCCTCTTTCGGGTTATATATTGATCAAGCTTTTTATCTGCCTCAAAAGGTCTGATATAGTATGTTAATAGGAAGGCATCATCACCCAAAATTTCCTTTGAATTATACAACTCAGCGTAAAACGAAATATTTACTACCGACTGAGGTAAATAGTTGAAAACATAAGGAGTTAATATATATCCGTTTTTTGAAAAATTACTTTCTTCATCCGACTTCTCAAATGAACTGAGTAACTCAATATCCGAAAAAACAACCTCCTCATCCGGAAAATGAATAGTAAAACTTGCATTTGATTTCATTTCTTCCTGATCACTATTACTATCTCGTAAAGAAATCTCCATATTGTATTCACCTTCAGGCAGGGCATATCGCTGAACATCAAGCATATTTAGCTCATTTTCAATAGTATCAGTTACAATAGGGCCTGCTAAATTGTATTTAGCAAAATTCACAATAGAGTCGCCAATTTTAAAAAGTATTTTAACATCAACTGATCCTTGAAAATTTCCATCGTCTAATTTTTTATATTCAATACTCTTTCCGTTAACCGTTAGGTAAGTTTCAATATACGGTTCATTATTTGGTGTATTAAACGCTGAATATGATAAATATGCTCTTAAATTTTGGCTGTTGCATGTTAATGAAAACAAGACAAAAATCACTGTATATGATATAATTTTTTTCATCGATTGTTATTTTAGTTACTGCAAAGTTAAATTAATTGAATTGTACGATCAATATTTTTATACAAAAATAGAGCCAGCATCTACATCTAATGCTTTATTATCTTTGAAATAAGGAATGAAGCAATGATTACATACATGAATTTGACTAATTTAGCTAACTAACAAGTAATATCATTGTCAACAAACCGTAACATAGCCGACTACTACAACCAAACTCTAAATCATTATCAAAACTGGTGGAAGCTGGATAATAATCTGGCAGTTCATTATGGTATTTGGGATGAGAACACAAGTAACTTTCAAGAGGCTCTGGCAAATACAAATCGCTTATTGATGGAAACTGCCGATATAAAAGAGAGTGAACATATTCTTGATGCCGGTTGTGGTGTTGGTGGTTCGGCCTTTTATCTAGCCAAACAAAAAAAAGTAATTATAGAAGGAATTACATTAAGTGAGAAACAACACAATTATGCCACCAAAAAATGCAAAGAATTACACCTTGAAAATCAAGTTAACTTTTCGATTCAGGATTATACCAATACTAATTTTAAGGATAGTAGCTTTGACCTAATATGGGCTATTGAAAGTATTACATCTGCACCTAACAAAATAAAATTTATAAATGAAGCTCATCGATTATTAAAAACAGGAGGCCGAATAATTATTGCTGATTATTTCAAATCAAAGGAGCATCAAAACGACCCTAAGAAACTATTGGAAAAATGGAGAATACTATGGAGTATGGCTTCATTTGATACGCTTAAAAATTACACTAAGTTGTTTGAAGAAAATGGGTTTAAACGCACAGTTCATAAGGATGTAACAAAGCACATAACTTCTACAGCAAAAAGAATGTTCTGGTCATATTTATTGGGGGGACCTTTAGCTGTGATTTATAATATGTTTAATAAACCTTCTCCTTTTGCGCGAAATCACTACAAGTCCGGACTTTATCAATATAAAGCACTTAAACAGGGCTTGTGGAATTATAATGTACTATTATTTGAGAAGATTGACAGCTACAAAAAAAGAAATTAATAGTCGCTTTTTATTTGATATGCAATAGTTTTCAGAACATTTCGTGGTTTCTCCATATCACAAATTAACTGTTTACGCGTGAATGAATTAATCGTAAACAACCCATTATTTTTGTTTTCTAATTTTTGATATTGATCCAAACACACAAACCCCCTGTTAATTACTGGCATTACAATATCTAAAAATTGTATGATTTGTTTATTTGGATAATGCATCTTATAACTCAAATCAATAAATGAACCTAACTGTTCACGATAAAGCTTTCTCATTTCATAAACTGTATGTATCGTAGTTGGAATAGTATAAATCTTACTCTTATAATCTTTATAAATATCAAAAATATCATTTTCAAATTGCATTAATGCGCCTAGCTGAAATAATGCCTCTTTCTCTCCTTCTACCAATTTATTATCGAAACCCGATCTGTAAAACAATACAGAGTTACCACCTTTTTTTTGAGTTATTTCCCATATACGGTTTTTTCTTATATCTGAGTTCTCCTGCTCCACACTACAAACCTGAGCTTCGAAAACCATTAAAAGCTTCTCAATAATTAAATTGGGATGGGATGATTGTTCCAACGATTTCAAATAAAAATCGAGAAAAAGCTTTTCATTTGAGGATGATGGAGTAATGCTTTCCGGTTTCTTAACCAGTTCATTTATATATTCCTCGCTTAGTTTATGGTCATCAAAAAAATCATCAAACAACCCAGTAATAACTCCCTGACTGGTGCTAGTCCAACGTTCCGAGTCCAACATTGTGTTTCCTCTTAAAACACAAAAAGCTTCCCCAAGAATAGAAGGTACAGCAAGTCCATAATACTTATTTATTTTAACAAAATCCTTTTGACTTAGAGTGCCATCATTCATAACTTCTGCATTTTGTAACATCGGTGTAATGTTCTTTTGCAGAAACTTCTTTTGAATATTTATGGATTGAATAATCCCAAGAAAGTTTAAAGGGAGTTTTATAGAATTTCGAAGTTTACTCATTTTTTGATTGAATGATAATACCAACTAAACATCAAAATGCGCTGATAAATCTTCATCTTTATAGTTTTATCTTCTTGAAAAAATATTTCCGTAGCTATGGCTATGCAATTATTTTTTCAGTTTGCTAAAACTAAAAATCTATTGATTTATAAAGCTCATTCTGAAATTTAGTTGGTATAATTGAACAAATCTAAATCTAAAATACTAATTTGCGCTTACCTAACATGAATATCTGAGGCAAAACAAGGCAAATAAAAAACCGAAACCATTTACAACTGATTTCGGTTTTATAGTTAAAATATTTTTATAAATTATAATAGAACAGTATTAACAAGTCTCGCAGCTTCTTCAAGAGGTATAGCTGAATGAACTTTAAGACCCGATGCATCAATTAAGGCTTTTCCTTCAGTAGCATTAGTTCCCTGAAGTCGTACAATAATAGGTACACTAATATCTCCAATGTTTTTATACGCATCCACAATTCCCTGTGCCACTCTATCGCATCGTACAATTCCGCCAAAAATATTAACAAGTATAGCTTCAACTGCTTCATCTTTAAGGATAATTCTAAAGGCTTCTTCAACACGTTTTGCATCAGCCGTTCCTCCAACATCCAAAAAATTTGCAGGATTACCACCCGACATTTTAATCATATCCATCGTGGCCATGGCCAGTCCTGCTCCATTTACCATACACGCAACATTTCCATCAAGCTTAACAAAGTTCAAATCATATCTGCTTGCTTCAACTTCGGTAGGGTCTTCTTCGGTAAGATCCCTCATATGTGCAATATCCTTATGACGATAAAGGGCGTTATTATCGATAGTAACTTTTGCATCAGCGGCATAAATCATACCATCGGCTGCTTTAATTACAGGATTTATCTCAAACATACTACTGTCGGAACCAACATAAGCTTTGTAAAGTGCCGGAACAAATTTTACCATCTGTTTAAATGCGATTCCACTAAGACCCAGATTAAATGCGATTCGACGGGCTTGAAAACTGGTCATTCCTACTTTTGGATCAATAATTTCAGTAAATATTTCCTCTGGAGTTTCTTCAGCAACTTCTTCAATATTCATTCCACCTCGTGGTGAATACATTACCATATTACGTCCCAAATCACGATTTAGAAGTATACTCATATAATACTCTTCAACATTTTCAGGACCAGGGTAATATATATTTTGCTCAATAAGAACCTTTCTAACTAGCTTTCCTTCAACTTTTGTTTGAGGTGTAACAAGCATCATACCTAATATCTCATCTGCATAAGCTTTTACCTCATCCAATGATTTTGCAATTTTAACTCCACCACCTTTTCCTCGTCCACCGGCATGTATTTGCGCTTTAACAGCCCATTTTACTGATCCTGTTTGTTTTTGTATTTCCTTGGCTGCCTCAACTGCAGCTTCAGGCGATTTTGCCACAATACCAACTGGTACTGTAACGCCATATCCCTTTAGTATAGATTTTCCTTGATATTCGTGTAAATTCATAGTTTGAATAAATTATAACATGCTTTTTCAAAGGCCAAAAGTAGTACAAATATAATTATCTAGATGTTTTAAATATACAAAGTTTATTGTAATGTCATATTTAGACACACTTTTAAATTAGTACTATCTTTGCCATAATTAATTTCAAACTATGATTGTTGCTGAAAACATAATTAAGTCCTACGGTAGTGTTGATGTTCTTAAGGGCGTTAATCTTAATATCAAGCAAAGTGAGATAGTTTCAATTGTTGGCAAGTCCGGTGCCGGCAAGTCAACTCTATTACAAATTATGGGGACCATTGAAAATGCTGATGCAGGCACCATTAATATTGCAGGTGTTGATATTCAAAGGTTGACCAACAAACCATTAGCTGATTTTAGAAACAAAACTATTGGTTTTGTATTCCAGTTTCATCATCTTCTTCCTGAGTTTTCGGCCTTGGAGAATATATGTATGCCTGCATTTATAGCAGGTTTGAACAAGAAAACTGCTGAGAAAAAAGCATATGAATTACTGAATTTTTTGAATTTAACTGATAGAGCCGAACACAAACCCGATGCTATGTCGGGTGGAGAACAGCAGAGAGTTGCAATAGCAAGAGCCCTCATCAATAATCCGTCGGTAATACTTGCGGATGAACCATCGGGAAATCTTGATTCAACGGCATCAAATGAACTTCACAAACTCATAATAAGGCTTAGAGATGAATTTGGACAAACATTCGTTATTGTAACACATAACAAGGAGTTGGCCGAAATGGGTGACAGGAAATTAGAGATAATAGATGGTATAATTTCCAAATAAAAATAATTACGAACAATATTCGTTATCAGAGACAAGAAAAATCTAGTTACCATAAAAAATAGTTTTTAAAAAAATATGCAGGCATACTTAAATAAAATAAAACCCGGAATTCAATATAAAATCATCACCATTGTTATTGCTATGTTTTTCGGAATTATATCGTTAGCTCAACAAGCAACAACTTACGATGAGGCAATTATTTATGGGGATAAAAAGTTTGCAACATCTAGTTTTATGGATGCAAAAGCTTATTATCAACAAGCACTAAAGATAAAGCCTGATGACAAATATGCAAATAATAGAATCGCTGTAATTGTTGAAAAAATGAAGACTTCAATGGCTGCCGAAGATGAGTATTATGACATTATTGATTATGCTGATGAGTTATACGATAATAATAAACTTAATGATGCAATTACACAATATAATAAGGCATTAAAACTTCTTCCAAATGATGAATACACATTAAACAAAGTTCGTGAAATTGTTGAATTACAGACAAGCGAAAGAGATAAAATAGAAGCATTCGACAAAGCAATGGAAGCAGGTAAGGTATATCTTGCTGATGAAGAATTTGACAAGGCGATAGCCTCATTTAGCGAAGCAGCTGGAGTATTTCCTGAAAAAGAGTCTCCTGTTACAGAACTAAGCAATGCAAATAAGCTGAAAACAGAATACGAACAAAAAGAAGAACGCTTTAATCAAAAATTTGAAGAAGCCGAAAGATATTTTTTAATTAAAAACTATTCGGAAGCAATCAATTTATTTAAAGAAGCCGAAGAAATAATTCCTGAAAATGAACAAGCTAAACAGAAAATTGCTCAGCTAATACCACTTGCCGACAAACAGAAAAAGTACAGTAGGCAAATTGAAAGTGCCGATGAGTATTATATAAACAAGGATTTTATTTCTGCCAGAAAAGAGTATTTATACGCAAGTGAATTATGGCCCGAAAAGAATTATCCCGCTGATATGATTGCTAAAATCAATGATAAACTTGAAGGCGAGAAAGAAAATCTTGAAAAAAACTACAACAATTATATTTTTGGGGGTGATAGTTTAATCGGATTAGAAGAATATTCATTGGCACTCGGTAAATATAACCTTGCGTTAAACCTTAAACCCAACGAACCTTATCCTAAATCAAAAATATCAGACATTGAAGCAATTTTTGAAAAAAGAAGAAAAGCGGCTGAAACAAATTACACATCACTTATAGCAAGTGCTGATAGTGCGTTTAGTGCAGGGTCGTATAATACAGCCATAGATAGTTATCAAACTGCTCTCGAGGTTAAACCTGATGATGAGTATCCAGCGTCTCAATTGATAGAGATTGATAAAGTTCTGGCACAGAATGCTGCCAAGAATAAAGCCGACCAGGAATATAACAACATAATACAACAAGCCGACAACCTATATAATACAGGAAACTATGATATGGCCATCAAAAAGTACCGAGAAGCTAAGGTGTTGAAGTCGATGGAAAGTTATCCTCAAACTAAAATTGATGCTATAACCCTTATTCTTGCCAACGCGGCCAAACAAAAGCAGATTGATGATAGTTATAATGAGTTAATTATTATTGCAGTAAAAGAGTTTCATGAGGATAAACTTAAAGAAGCACGAAGCCTTTATGTAAATGCAGCGGAGTTGAAACCGGAAGAAAACATGCCTAAACTTCAGATTACCATAATTGACAGCTTGATTGTGGTAAAGGAAAATATGGCTATGACCAGACAACAATTTGACAGCCTTGTTACCGAGGGTGATTCCCATTTGGAAAATAAGGAATACGAACTCGCCATTCAGAAATACGATGAAGCTTTAGTGCTACTTCCAAAGGAAGATCAGGCACTTCAAAAAAAGCAGTCAGTACAAATAATTCAAAATAATATCCGCAAAGAAGCTGAACGCAAAAAATCATATGATGAGGCTATTACAAAAGGTGATAAATTGTTTGATGATGGAAGTTTTGAGTTAGCCCGTGTTGAGTTTGAAAAAGCCCAATCGCTAATGAATGATCAGGAATATCCACCTAATCGATTGATTGATATTAGCAAAGAACTGGAAAGACTGGAAGCCGAAAAAGAAGAACGTTATGCACAATCAATAGCTGATGCAGACATACTATTTGATCAGGGAAGGTATGAAGAAGCTCTTCGTAAATATCAGTTGGCGATAAGTATAGTACCATCTGAAAAATATCCACAACAAAGAGCAACTGAATGTCAGGGGTTTATTGCAGAAAGAATGAAGCGGTTAATGGCTCAATATGAAATAGCTATTACTGATGCTGATAAGCTACATGATGCCAAGGTATATGATAGAGCAATTGAGGCTTATAGAAAAGCTGGGACTATTAAACCTGATGAAACTTACCCCGGTGAAATGATATACAAAATTGGCAAATTTATTGAGGAAAACTCGATTGTAGATGTTATCAAAAGCGCTGACACAATTACCAAAGGTTCCACTGGCAAATTCGAATTTGAGCCTATTAAGATTAATGTTCGTAAGAGCAATTATATTTTCATCAAAGCACGTAATATTGGAGATAAACCGGCCAAACTAATATTTAGCTACGGAAGTGACGGTAGCAAAAATGGTGGTTTTGTTGTTCAGGTTATTGAAGGGGAAACATATAACGATTATATTGTTAGGGTTGGAAACCAGTACAAATGGTTTTCTGAAGACAACAACTGGTTAATCATTTACCCCGAAAACGGAGATGTGGAAATATCGATGCTTAGAATTTCGAAGGACAATTAATATGAGCAAGGAAATACTCAATCAGATTGAAAAGCTTAACTTGAAAATTTTAGAAGAATCTGAAAATACTGATCTATTACATGCAAGAGCTGAGCTATTTACTAAAATTCAAAATCATAGTAAGGCGATTAACGATTACCTGACAATTTTAAAGTTTAATCCACATGATAAAATAGCCGAGGTTAAGCTTGATATGCTACGTACAATTGTGAGATATACAAATATTGATATCTATGCAAATCCCAATACAAATATGGATCCTTGGTTAGAGTAAAACCAAATTAATTTGGTAAGTAAAAATTATGCTCGACTTGCTTAATAGTTGTTCCTTTTATATCATTATAATCAATTTTAATACTGTATCCCAATTCACCTTCTAAGGTGCCGGCATAAAGATAACATGTAACATAATCCTTTTCATTCGTATAA
>CALDOI010000157.1 GCA_937912115.1 uncultured Bacteroidota bacterium
TCTCGATTCAATGAACTCCCCGCTTTTTGCGAGCGGCAAAAGTAGAATAGTTTTCTTAATCCGCAACATAAATTATATATTTATTTGAAGTTTTTTTTGATATATTTTTAATGGTTTAGCAGGTAGGTAATTAGGTGTGATATATTTTTTGTTTCTCTTGAAAAATTATGAAATCTATCCTCCTTACAATAAAGTTTCAATGTTTCCGTCTATAATAAGTACTCAAACAATTTATATTATTACCGTGTAAAAATCAAATTGGCACTATTTGAAAGATCAGCATTATAGTAGTACCCATCTTCATTAAAGAGTTTTAGTTCATCAATATTATCGATTGTATTTTTAATAATGTACCTCGACATTTGCCCTCTTGCCTTTTTTGCATAGATGCTAACAATCTTATATGTACCATTTTTATCATCCTTAAATATAGGTGTGATGATATTTGCATTTAATTTCTTTACATTAATTGACTTAAAATATTCGTTGGAAGCAAGGTTAATAATAGTGCTATTATTTGTAGCTTTAAGAATTCTATTTATTTGCTTTGTGATTTTAACCTCCCAGAATGAATATAAATCTGTATAATCCCTAATACTTAGTTTAGTAGCAATTTCCAATCTGTATGGTTGAAGTAAATCAAGTGGTTGTAATATTCCATATAAACCTGATATTATAATAAGGTGTTCCTGAGAGTAAAGTAAGTCCTCTTCAGAAAATGAAGTTGACTCAAGGCCTGTATAAACTTCGCCCTTAAAGGATAATATCGCCTGTTTTGAATTTGACAATACATGAGATTTATTCCAAAACTGAAACCTATCGAAAGTTTGTTGAGCTAGCTTTGGGCTAATACTCATGAGTTTTGATAATTGGCTTGTATTTAATTTTTTTATAGTATCGACAAGGATTTTGCTCTCATTAATATAATGTGGTAATGAAAAGGTTTTAAAATTACTTGTAGTATTTGTGTCGATTGTCTTTGATGGAGAAAGGATTATTAACATGATGGATGAAAAAATATTATAAATCTTAAAGAAGTAGTCTCGAAACAGCTTCTTTAATTCATCTGTGATCCCGACGGGAATCGAACCCATATCATGAGAACCGGAATCTCACATTCTATCCATTGAACTACGGGACCGGATAGTGAATGGTTAGTTGAATTGGTTAAACCATACATCAGAAACTATTCACAGTTTTATACTTAAAAAGTGGAGCTGGAGGGATTAATTTCATTGATCCCATAATGGGGAGACAATAAATAACCCGCTCGCTACACTAGCTTTGCCAATTAGAAATGCTGTATCATTCAAGCAAGCTTGATTCACAGCTATTTCTAATCGCCAAAACACTTCGTGTTAAGTTTTTTATTGTGGAGCTGGAGGGATTCGAACCTATCCATATTCACCATTTAAACTCAACTCTTTACAATTTCATAAAACACCTTGTTCACCGAATAGGGCACCATATGAACTACGTCTATTATATGACTTTTACTCTTATTTACTACTGCAAAGATATAAAATTGTATAGGTAATTCCAAATCCAATGCCTTTTGTTTTATCAAAGTTGTAGAGATAACTATTTGTGCAGATTACTACTATTTTCTTTTTATTTCATTAATAATATAAATGACCACATAAGTGAACATCTTAATCAGTTTTGAAGTTTAGTTGGGGATTCTGAACGTAAAAATATTTAGTTTTTTTATCGTCACTCCGTCACACTTTGTTTTATTTTACAGCTTGGTGATTTTTACAAAGTAACTGTAAATGCACAGATAATCAAATGTATATACTATTTTTGCTGCATTATTTTCACCTAAAAATCAATATTTGCAATTTATGCGTTCCGTCACATTATCACCATATTTATTACATTATTCAAAAAATTATTAGATTTGTGTAAACCTATACTCTATGGACAACGAATTCACCACCATCGAACCTCTCATAAATCATACTAAAGTAATTAAAACTATTGACGAGGTTAAAAATGATTACGCAACAAAAATCAATCTTGATAATAATGAGTCAAGTGATCAAAAAAAGGTTGAACATGTTTTAAGCAGTCTTAGTACATATTATCAAAATATGTTCAATAATGCGTATAATGAAGCTATAGATTTTTTAAAGCTGATCCCACAAAATGAATCAAATACTCTGAATAGTGAGGTGCAAAATATGTACAAAAGGCTTAAATATTTTAATTATAATGGTGACTTATCACAAGAACCTTTACTAAATCTTAAAAAGGTACCCCACAACCATAAATACCTATATCAAACTAATAATTTTATAAGGCACTATTTGCAAAAATTGTATGTTGAACCTCTGGTAATATATATTGAAAATAATTACCTTCAAGAAATTCTTAATATTAACTTGTTACCTATTCATGTTGATAATATTATTGAAGAAATCAAGGATGATAATATTGTGTTTTATGAGTCAGATTGTGAGACAATAAAAGAAGATTATCTCTTTTTGTTTTCAAATAAGAGTAACTGCTTATATTACTTTTCGTATTGCAACTATACCGATATCTATTCCTATCATTCTCACTTAGAGAATGTACTTGCAAAATTTAAGCAATCGGTTAACATTTCTTGTTCTTCTATTGATAACTTAAATCTAAAACTTGAATACCTAAATCGTATCCGTGCTGTAATTAAAGAACATGCTAACCTTTTTCAAAAAACTCATTCTCTCAAACTTAATAAACTAAATGAGTTAACTTTCCATATTCGAAAGATTACATTAACGATATTTCAACAATTGACAATAGAATTGTTTGGTGATGAAGAATTTACGAAAGTAAGAACATATTTCCTCAACTTTCAAGACATGCAATACCAATTGGCAATTCAAGCTTTATCACATATCGAATCAAAAATCAAAATGCTTAGATTTGTAATTAAACATAAATTGAAAATCAGGACAACTGATGACGAATCAAATAATCTACAGTTAAATGGAAAATTAGATACAAACCTCACCGTTCCTCAACTAGGATTTCTTCTACGTAGTATTGTACATGAAAAAAGTATCTTAAATATTAAAAGTAATGCTGATTTATTTAGAAAAGTTGTTCTGGCAATTACTTCCTTAGAGCAAGACAATATCTCTGTAATTTCACTAAAGAATAATTTCACGATTCCTGCTGAAAGTGCTATCGAATTTTGTATTGAAATATTCACCCATTTATTACAGTTTGCAAAGCAAGAAAGAGATCGAATACGTAGATAAATATCTGTAAACCATATGGGTTTCCATGGGGTTCCTACCCAAATGGGAACCCTTGATAATTTCATCCTTTTTCTTCTTCTTAGTGATGTCATTTAAGTATTTCAACATTTGTTGCTTAATTCATTTTTTGATGTTATTATTCATTATTAAAGTATGAATGCCTCAATTTTCAAGTAAAAGCACCAAGATTTAACTCTTTTCAAAAAATATCACAAAAAAATATTGATCTTAATATGCAGTGTTTCAGTATGATATACTAGGGTTCCGAAACCCACTGACACTATTTTCACCTCCTCTACTGGCATATGTTTGCACCATTATTCACTTTAAATATTTTATTATGGAACTAAAACTTATTGAAGCTAATGACTATCATCTTCTAATGGAAAGACTCGATGAAATAAAAGAATATCTAGCTGAAAATTACAAAAAAAATCCTCTAGACGATATCTGGCTCGACAACCAGGAAGTATGTAGACTTTTGAAAATATCAAAACGCACCTTGCAAACATATCGTGATAAACATATGATACCTTATAGCCAAATTGCAGGTAAAATATATTTCAAAGCTTCAGATATACAAAATCATCTTTTAAGTAATTATCAATAATTATAATTGAGATGGAGAGCGACGTAGTTAAACAAAAGCTGAGGATCACCACACAGGATGTAATAAAAGATGCACAGGAAAGGTTAACCCCAACTGTGCATCCTCACGGTGAAATTCTTGACAAGCTATTAAATATCGTTGTGGCTGTCGACCTGCATTTAAAGGCAGATGTTGACCCTGGTAATGAAATCGCTATCTGGAAACTTGTGGTTATAACTGTGGATGAGATTCTTAATATTGCCAAAGTAAACAATTGGGGTATTTGTAAGCATAAAGAGTTTATTTATCTCTTTAACGGCGCTTATTGGTATAATCTTGATGAAGATCAGCTTCTAAACTTTTTCGGAGATGTCTCCAATAAATTGGGTATTCCAAAACTAAGATCCCGACATTATGAGTTTCGTAAGAAGCTGGTTTCACAATTCCATGCTGTTGCGAATATGCCGGCTCCTGCTAACAATTCAGCTAGTACATTTATAAATTTACGTAATGGTACTCTCGAGATAGCTCCAAATAAATCTACCTTACGCTCATTTGATCTTAACGATTTTCTTACATATCAGTTACCGTTTTCTTACAACCCAAATTCAACTGCAACTGTTTTTACCGATTATCTTAATCATGTACTTCCTGAAAAAGAACTTCAAAATATTCTTGCTGAATACATTGGTTATTTGTTCATTCCTAACAATAGGTTAAAGCTGGAGAAAACGCTAATTCTATATGGTGCTGGAGCAAATGGCAAAAGTGTATTCTTTGATATAATCAACGCTTTACTTGGAAGACAAAATGTTACAACATATTCTCTTGCCAAACTAACCGATCCCAATGGATATTACCGTGCCATGATTGGTAATAAATTAGTCAATTATGCTTCAGAAATTAACAGCAAACTCGACCCTTCATTTTTCAAGCAGCTTGTTTCAGGTGAACCTATCGAGGCCAGACTTCCATATGGACAACCATTTATACTGGAAAAATATGCGAAACTAATATTTAATACAAATAAATTACCCAAGGATGTTGAGCACTCAAATGCATATTTCCGCAGGTTTATAATTATTCCATTTAATGTTTCAATTCCTGAGAATCTACAGGATAAGCACCTCGCAAACAAGATAATCAAAAATGAATTGCCAGGTGTTCTTAACTGGGTTCTTGCTGGTTTAAAACGGTTAACTACAAATGATTCCTTTACCTACAGTCCAATTGTTGAAACCATTGTTAAGCAATATAAAAATGAGGCAGATTCCATATACTCGTTTCTGGATGAATACGGCTTTAATCCTGATGAATATAATACAATAACCTTAGCAGATCTTTACTCTAAGTATAAAGACTTTTGCAACAATTACAACTTTCTGGCTTTCGGTAATCGCAATTTCAAAAAGCGATTGGAATCTCATGGATTTAAGACTGCTAAAACTCGTGTAGGTAGTGTTGTTTACTGTTTATCCGTTCAGCAAAAGTAGTTTGCTGCCCACATTAAATATAATTTATCAAGGATGTCTTCATTTAGATTTATACTAGAACCTTATAGGGGTAAAAACAGTCGTTTCATTTGCCCTTCTTGTAAAAGAAATTATCAGTTTACAAGATATATTGACACACTTAAAGAAGCTTATATATCTAATGAAGTAGGTATTTGTAATCACAAAAATAGCTGTGGTTACCATATGTCACCAAAACAATACTTCCGTAACAAAGGTTCAATGCAATCCTATTCGGCTTATTTGCCATCTGATGTAATGTCAAAACCAATGAAGCAAAAGGTGGATTACATCTATCCTATTATCTTAAATAAAAGCATGAATCCTTCCTTCAAAAATAACTTCATTACCTATCTAAAATCGATCATCGATTCGGAAAAGGTAAAGCACCTTGTAAATCTTTACAATATTGGATCTTATAACCGTTTCGGTAATAGCAGTACCATATTTTGGCAGGTTGATCATTCTGGAAAGATTCGTACAGGTAAAATAATTACATACAATTCAACATCTGGTAGGCGAATTAAAAAGCAATACCCCCCAACAAATTGGGTTCATAGCATTATGAAGCCGAACAACTTCAACCTTAAGCAATGTTTATTTGGTGAGCATCTACTTCATCATTATCCAAATAAACCTGTGGCAATAGTCGAAAGCGAGAAAACAGCCATTATTGCCGCAGCAAAACTGCCCAATTACCTTTGGCTTGCCACAGGTAGCATTAATGAGTTTAAACCATCAAAACTTAATGTGCTTAAGGGTAGGAGGGTAGTGGCTTTTCCTGATTTGGGAGCATATGATTATTGGTTAAAAAATGCCGCACTTATTAATTTCCCAATCGAGATATCCAACTATCTGGAAAAGAATGCCACAACCAAGCAACGAGATAAAGGATTAGACATAGCAGATTTTTTGTGAATTAATAACCTAGAATTTTCGGATAGCCAATCATAAATAATTATTTATTGAAGTGGTTATTGTGCAAATTCTACCTCATCATATTTTCATTTTTTTTTATTCATTTTGTGATTTCACATAGTACATGAAATATCACTACCTAATCAGGAAACCATAGTAACAATTCTCCCAAAAAGAATAGCGCGATGGTATCCAAAAAAAGTAAAACCTAACGATCTCTTCATATTTATCCTTAAAACTAATTGCAGAGTTACAAATATTTAAAGTATTAATAATATGCCCATTATATATTTTACTATAAAATAAACCTACCATTTAAGGTAGCAACAATATCACCATTTTTACATATTGACTCGTGTGGTTTAATTATTTAGATTTAGAGTTCATTTTAAACTTTATAAGTAAAACAATATCTAAAAGCAGGTTTATAATAAATAACCCCCTTAAATTATTAACGAACATGATACTACTCAAACCGAAAACAAAGAAAGGAGGTCACCAGCAAAGATAAAATAAATACCGGATAGCAATGAGGTTATTAAAGTTTTGCAAGCTTATGTGACAAAAAAGCCTAATGCCATCATTAACATTTATTTATAAATTTAATCTTTGAAAAATGAAAAAATTATTAATTTTATCAGCTATATTCCTGTTTGGAATATTTAGTGTTTCTGCCCAAAATGCGTGGGAAGTATTTGTAGAATGGGAGACAACCGGAGATTGTCAATTTGAAGATGAGCCTGGCAACGGGTTCAAGGTGGCCATTACTGTTTATGATGTAGCCAATGATATGGTAGTGGTTAACAATGATGTTATGGATGTATCTGAAACCACATTCTCTTATACATTTGATGTGCAGTCAGAGGTCCAGTATCATTGCAATCTTACCGGGATTGAAATTCCGGATTTTATAGTTTACGCTGCCGTCTATATGGGTAATTCAGGTTCACTAGAGCCAATTTGTATGAAGAAAAGTACTACACCTGATTTTGATTGTCAGGATTTTAGCGTTGGAGTTCCAATTCCTACATTATATTTTGATTAATTAGTTAAGGACAAAGCCCTGGGTAAATATTAGTAGGGCTTTGTCTATTTATTTTTGATTAACTTTACAGCACCCATGACGTACAAAATAAGTTTTATATTATTTTTTTTTATTGCTTGTAGTTATACAAAAGCCCAAAATCAGGCAAACATCTGGCATTTTGGTGAAAATATAGGGATTGATTTTAATTCTGGGGAACCTACCCTAATACCTTATGTGCCCCATTTCTCAGCCAACACAAATGCCAGTATTAGTGATTCTTTAGGAAATTTCTTGTTTAGTAGCAGTGGAAAGAAAATATGGAATCGCAACGGACAAGTAATGCTAAATGGTGACGGGCTTATTGGTCATGCTGCAGCTTCACAAGGAGCATTAATACTACAAAAACCAGGTTCTTCGCATATATATTATGTGTTTAATGTTACTTATTACTCCACACCAATTGGCATGCATTACTCAGTTGTGGATATGAATCTTGATGGTGGCTTGGGTGCAGTAACTGAAGAAAAGAATATACTATTGGATAATACATGGGATGTATTCGAACGAATGACATCGGTTAGGCATGCCAATGGCCATGATATTTGGGTGATTGTTCGTAAATTTGATGAAGATGCCTATGTATGTTATTTATTAACCGCTTCGGGCCTAAGTACCCAGGTTGTGTTAAGCCCGGCCATAGACCAGGTTTCGAACCAGTGTGCCGGAAATATGAAAGTTTCCCACAATAAAAAATACCTTGTGGCTGCCCATATGGGTGAAAGTGCCGGACAACCTATTAAAATGGCTTTTGAGGTGTGTACATTTAATGCTGCCACGGGCGAAATAGAATTGCTTTATACCTTAACTAAAAATGGAGGCCTCTCTTATAAAGGCTTTGAGCCTTGGGCCGTTGAGTTTTCTCCTGATTCAAAATTATTGTATTTAACTTGTTTTAATCAGAAATTCTCAATAGATACTATGGAACTTTTTCAATACGATATGCAGCATATTGAAGATTCCCTGCTGTTTTTTGAATCGGAGATCAAAATAGCAACAGGCCCTACCAATGGTTTGCAATTGGCCCGGGATGGTAAGATCTATTGTACAGGTTTCGATTATGGATCTTATGATTATGTAAGTGTAATCCACGATCCCTGGAAAAGGGGAACAGACTGCAATTATGAGGCTGATGCTATTTATTTGGGGGGGGACAAAGTTCACAACTTCCTTAACAACGTATTAACAGACCACCTCTTTCGTTTTGAATGGGATCATAATTGCTCCGGTCAACCAATCGCCTTTCAACCAAACTTTATACCCGAACCGGAGTGGATATTATGGGATTTTGGTGATTCGAATACTTCATCCGAATTGTGGCCAGTGCATTCTTATGATCAGGGTGGTGAATACGAAGTGAATGTCCATGTTCGATATCCGCCCAATAGCAACTATCCTTTTGGGCGTACTGAGAAAACCTCAAGGGTAATTTCGGTTATTGAATCCCCACATCCTAATCTGGGGCCTGACACTCTGATGTGTGAAGGTTCCGAAATTACCCTCAATGCAGGCAATGAACAGGGAATGTATGGTTGGAGCAATGGCAGCTTTGGTCAAAACATGAACACCCTAACTGTATCTGACACAGGTTATTACTGGGTTAAATTAAGCAACAGCGAGGGTTGTTATACCATCGACAGTATTTTTGTAGACTGGTATGCTCATGCTGTTTTTAATGAAAACGAACTGGAAATCATCCCCACCTCCTGTGGAGGAAGTAGTGGGGAAATTATTGGTTTGATAGTTACCGGTACCCAGCCCCTTAGCTTTGAATGGTTTGATGGTAGCGGAAATCTTCTGGGCCAGCAAGCGGATCTTAATGGTTTAAGTGTGGGCAACTACTTCCTGCATGTAAATGATGGCAATGGCTGCCTCACTGTATCGGATGCCTACACCATTACTGATGCAGGTGATATCCTGATCACATCGGTTAATAAACTACCCTCACATTGTTTAAAAAACAATGGATCAATAAGCATAACAGCCACTTCAGGGGCAGGACAAGATTTCTCATATTCCATTGACGATGGCGACAACTGGCAAACCAATAACCTTTTTGAGAATCTTGAATCCAATAATTATTTTGTACGAGTTAAAGATCAAAGTGGTTGTGAAACTGTATTTGAGAATAATCCTGTTAAAATAGATAATATTGACGGACCACTAATTAATAGCGTTATCCTAATACATGAAACAGATTACCTTGCTAATGGTCAAATTTATATTGAAGCCAGTGTAATGGAAGGCAATGTGGAGTATTCAATTGATGGGGGCACAAACTTTCAAATCAATGATGGCTTATTTACAGGTTTATCAGCAGGAATATATAATTGTGTTGTGAGTGATGAGTTTCTTTGTGATACTAGTTTTGTCATTGAAATTGAGAGGATTATCTCACAAGTAATCGGTGCCATTGCAGGAGATGGAAATACCTGTATAGGTAATGCTACTTCAAGCACTTTGTTATTAAGTAACTTTATCAATGTTGACAGTTTTCATGTGAAGCTAACCTACGACCAAACCCTATTGCAATGCGATGGTTATATCCAAGTCCATCCTGACCTGGAATCAGGTTTTCATGCTACTGTTTTACCCGATTTGGGAGAAGTGCATATCGCATGGAAAGGATCGGATCCACTAAGTATTCCTGACAGTATAAAAATGGCAGAATTGGTTTTCAGTGCTATGGCAGATGGCCTGTCACAGATAGAATGGGTAGCCGATTTGGGCGAAAGTCAGTTTTTTAATGAGCAGGGGGAGGAGGTGAGTGTAGTTTACCAATTTGGGAATATCAGGATATTTAAAAGACCTAAAATTATCTTTGGGGAAAATAAGGAAGTTTGTGAAGGAGAAAGCGTTTTTATTGATCCGTTCATTAGTGACGTAACTTATGAATGGACAGGACCGGATAATTATAGCAATAGCAGCGAGCTGCTTTGGATCAAGAATATAAATATTCAGCAAGCAGGCAAATACACACTGGTTGTAACTGATACTATTGATTGTGTTGAAAGTAAAAGTATCGATATAATAGTAAATACAGGGCCGTTAATTTCCTTTGCTCCCTTTGATACGCTATGGGTAGATCCGGGGTTTGAACTTGGAGCTGGCTATGGTGCTGAGTACTACTTTTGGAATACAGGAGAAATAACTGAAACGATAGTAATAGATAGTACTGGAAGTTACAATGTTGAAGTTATATCCTTCGAAGATTGTAAGTCATCCGACACCGTACAGATTCTGTGGGGAGGCACTCCATTTTATTTACCAAATGCCTTTACACCAAATAGTGATGGGTTAAATGACACCTTTGGTCCAATACCTCGTTACGACTATGTAAACCGCTATAGCATGAGCATTTACAATCGCTGGGGACAGATGATATATGAAACTAACGACATCAACCAAGGTTGGAATGGTGATTATCAAGGTAGCCAATGCATGTCAGGTGCATATGTTTATCGTATAGTTTACAAAGAGTTCGGTAATCAACCTATGGAAAGCAAAGTTGTTGAGGGAACTGTTATGCTGGTGAGGTAATGTTTTTTTTATAGTAAGTAACTTCTTTCTTAGCAACCAACAAAGACAAAAGACTAAACTCTAAAGACCAAAAACTATCATGGTTAACAAAAATCTCTTAAACTTAGCGTTTCCCCCAAGCAATCACTACAAATAAATTGCACTCCATCATGACATTATATCCCTATTAACCAGGGGTATAAAAAATACAAAGTTCAATTTCCCTACCCAACTAGGTAGAGTAAAAATCACCGTTTTTGGGGTTGTGAAGACAAAATATCCTATTTACCTTTGAGGCAGTTATATGTTGTTACCAGAAACAAAAAGTACACAACTTTCAGTTAGTTGACGCATATAAAAAACGGCAATCAAGAATACAAATATAACATTAACAAAGGAGGAATATTATGGGAATTAAAACAGGTCCAAAAAGAACTGCTAAATCAACGGGAAAACCAGACAGGCGTCAACGAGATAATAAGAAAACTCCTGGAAATACACCATCACTAAAACCGCACAAGCATAAAAAAGGGGATTAATCACTATATTACCCTGTAGAAGTGAAATTATCATTTTCGGGTGGTAAGTTGATAGGTTTGAATCCCGCTTTCCCTTATGAAATCATACATTCACCGATGCCAAAAGCTTTCAATACCCTTATTATGCAATCAGGTAATATCCTGCAGGCAAACTTAATCACCACTCTATTGGTAACCAATCCCCACCCCAACCTAACGTTTCCTTTAAAAATCCACTCAAAATAAATTGCAAATAAGCAAAACTTTAACACCTTATTTATCTGGTTATTAATAAAACTACCTGCCAATTTCCCTACCCAATTAGGTAGATTAAAAATCACCATTTTTTGTGTTGACATGTATGATTCCTTTACTTAATTTTAAGCTGTATTCAAGGTAGCTCAAATTGAAACGGTGTTTATCAAACTAGTTTAATAGGATAATCACAATTATGTTGCGGATATATCCTGCTAACAACAAGGCAGAGAAATCTCCGGCTCGTTAAATAAGTTGGATAATCGATTTATTATTAAATCATTTAATTGTAATTTTAAAAACTATTAAAGACAAATACACTAAAACTTTGTTAAATGATCAAGATAATATTCTTACCAGTTAGCTCATTAAAATTCTCTAGTCAGATTTTGAATAAAATATTTCAAGCTGCTAAAACAAACATTTTAAACAGAATAATTCTTATAATCACATTTCTTTGTTTATTTCAATATTCATTTTCACAATACAATTGGGAAAAAATCAATTTACCTGATTCTATTGAAGTATTTACAATGTATTTCGATGAAAATTATATATATCTAGGTTCGTCAGAAGGTGTTTTTCTTTCTGAAGATAATCTACAATCTATCAACTATATTGGATTAGGTGAATTTGGCATTTCCCAAATACTAAAAACAGATGATAACAAAATAACTGTATTTGCTTCAAATGGAAATGTTTGTAAATATTTAGGAAATAATAGCTGGGATATTTATCAAGGTCTTCCATTAAGAGCAACATCTGCTGCCGAATCCAATGAAGGATATTTGTTTTATGGCGCTTGGGGAAAGATATATAAATCCACTGATTATGGAATATCGTGGGATACTGTTTGGAGTACTACCATAACTGAAGTTGTAAATGTTATTGTTGAGAATTTTGATGGAGCACTTTTTGCCGGAACGAGATCATATTTTAGTTCAGATCCAGGAGGTGTTTATAGATCAGATGATGAGGGTGAAACTTGGAATCTTGTAGGACTTGAATCATATGGTATTTCATCATTGGCTGTTAATTCAAATAATGTGCTGTTTTCAAGTGTTTATGGTGCTGCTGCAGGAGGCGTTTATAAATCACTTGATTCGCTAGGATTAGATTGGGAGAATATTTATTATGAAAACAGGCTAATTAATGATTTAAAGATTAATCAGTATAATACAATTGTTATTGGTTGTACGCTTGAAGGATTTCCCGGAGGAGTTTACTATTCTTATGATAGCGGTGAAATTTGGGAGGATATTTCAGGAGATTTGCCTTCAAGGCATATTAATAGAATATTCATAAGCCCTGACAATTACATCTACATCTTAAACTCTCAAACTGATTTATTATACAAACTAACGAACCCAATAACATACAATATTGAAAACTTAAATGTTCATACTTTGATTGTTTATCCAAACCCTATTAAAAAAAAATTAAGGTTTTCATTGTCAGTGGGGGGGCTGTTTGATATAAGGATTAATGATTTGAATGGAAGAGAAGTTTTATATTGTGAAAGTGAAATAAAACCAAACCAAACCGAAATAATTAATATTAGTAACATTCACTCTGGGATATATTTTGTCACAATTAATAATAACAAATATTATTATTCTACAAAATTTATTAAAAATTAATCTAAATCTAACATTATGAAAAAAATTGCCCTAATTACAATAATTTTTATGATCACTTTAGTAGCTAATGCACAATTAGTTAACCTTAATCCTGACCCTAATGGAGTACCATGGTATGTAGGAAGTATTCCTGATATAACTCCTGAAGTTCAATTATTAATGGATCAAATCCCTGAAATGACACAGGTTTCATTTAGAGCAAGATCTTCAATTGTTGATAACTCTGAACATCAATATATGCGATCTGTATTTGATCAAGATGGAGAATCCTGTAGCCAAGCCTCAGGTATTGGATATGTTTTTACTTATGAAATCAACTGGGAGAGAGACTTATCTGCTAACGATATTAATCCTGAGAATTTATATCCCCCTGGATTTACATATAATTATCTAAATAGTGGTGACTATAACGTAGGATCTTCTATTCTTGAAGGATGGCAAATAGTTCAAGAAATGGGATGCCCAAATATTGCAACTTACGGGGACATGTATATAAATAGTTCACATTGGCCTTCTGGATATGACATATACAACCATGCTATGCAAAACAGAATTAGTACACCATACAAACTAACTTTCAGCACTTATCCGAATCAAGCAATGGAAACTTTAAAGCAATGGATCTATGATCATAATGATCCAAACACAGATCCCATTATTGGTGGAATAGCTACCTTTCAAACTTATATACAAGAACTATCATACGGTTTATATGATTTTACTGACCCACTATTGCTAGAATACGACGGTGAACCTTTGGTTAAAAATTGGGATAGTGGTCAAGATGGAAAACATCAATTGACAATCGTTGGGTACAATGATGATGTTTATTATGACCTTGATGGAAGCGGTGGTCCCCCATCAAATGATGAATATGGTGCTTTTAAGGTTTATAACAGCTGGGGAGTGACATACCCCCCAGTTGGTACTCCTCATGGTTATGTATATTTCCCGTACAAAATTTTTTTAGAAAATGTTAGTATAGTACATGTATTAAAAGTTGAAGAAGAATATTCCCCTGAATTATCCCTAAGAGTAAAAATGACACACCCTGATCGTAGTGAACTAAAATTTTACACACAAGTTGGAGCAAATTCTTCATCAACTCCAGATATATGGTATGCGACCGGAGGTCTTTGTGAGTCTTATTTTGCTCTAGAAAATAAAGGTGGAGATTTTCCAATGCAAGGTGATAGTAACAATAACCCTATTGAATTAGAACTTGATTTATCTTATTTTTATGCTAACCAAACTTTTGGTAAAATATTTTTAAACATTAAAAACGATTATGACTATGATGACGGTGAATTGCAATATTTAAGTCTTATTGACAGAAGGTGGAATGAAGAATTTGAATTAGTTACAGATTATGAAGATAATGACTTTGATCCTAATAGTGATAATGTTTTTGATATTGACTATGATTTACTTAACACACCTGATGATACTTTTTATCCTTTTTTGGCTACTCAAACAATCGAAACTAATAAAGTATGTAGATTTGATGCATCTTTAGGAATTAATTCAACATTAACTGTTAACTCCGGCGTGAAGATTGACTTTTACAATAGTGTATTAACAATTCCTGAAGGTTCAACGTTGCACATTAAAGCCGGGGCAATAATGGCTGGTAAAAAAGGGATTAGTCGTATTGATGTTTATGGTAGCATAATACTTGAAAAAATATTTACGGGTCCTTTTTTTATGGCTGAGGAAGGATCAGAATTAATATTAAACTTTCCTAATAATAATGTATCCTACACAGTAAATGATTCAGAATTTAACGGAGCTGAACTTAGGTCGACATGTAATAACTTAACTGTAACAAATTGTGTATTTAAGAATTATGCACATATTGAAGTAAATAAGGGAGGGCTAGGCGTGGATAATTGCGACTTTGAGGATTCTTATATTAATGTTTTTCCTGAACAACAACAAGAAAATCTAATTGAGATATCTGATTGTGATTTCGATAATCAATCATTAACTATGACAAGCATCTGTATTGATAACTACCTGAATTACAACATCCATGACAATATTATCAGCTATTATTATGGAAATGGAATAGCCATTTATAACTCCGGTGGTACACAAGGAATACATCAGTTTGATATTACTAATAATGTAATATCTTGTAACTACTCTAAAAAAAGTAGCGTTTCTAATACCGGAATTAAAATTTATCAAAGTGAGGCAAATATCTTGGAAGATAATTATATCTATAATAACGATGTTGGGATATCAATATTAAATTATAGTACTGCCAAGATTACCGGATCAGCTAGTATTCCTTGTAGTTCATTACCACAAAAGATAATAAACAATTATGACCACCAAATATATTTGTCAAGGGCAACGGTGCCAATTGATTTTCACTACAACCAAATATATGAAGTAGCCGAGGATTCATATTTTATTTATGAGTTAACTGGTGCTCAGATTCCGACACAATGGGTTGCTACACAAAATTTTTGGAATGAGGTAGCTAATCCAACAGCTTTTATCTACACAACTCTTTTACCTATTTGTAATCCAGTGTGTGGACCACACAAAACTTCTGCTGCAGAAACAAATTTCGATAGTGCAGTTAATTTTATTATTGCCGGTGACTATCAATTAGCGGAAAATCTGTTTAAAGAAATTATAATTGATACAGGTGTGTCAAATTATAAATATGCATCTATTAATCAGTTATTTGAACTCAAAAATGGTTATGATCAGGATTATGCAGGATTAAAACTATATCTGGATACAACATTAATATTGCAAGATACTAACGACTTAGGTAAAATGGCCGATAATGTTTCGAACAGATGTGACATAAAATTGGAGAATTACCAGACAGCAATTAGCTTTTTTGAAAACATTATTCAAAACTCAGGAAGTTGTCAGGATTCAACATTTGCAATAATTGATCTTGGTAATTTATACCTTACTATGAACACTAAAAGGGCAAATACTCAATTTATTTGCCAATTTCCTCAATTTATACCCGAGTCTAGACAAAAGTATGTTAAAGAGAGAGAGAGACTGATAAGTTTGTTAACTGCTGATAAATCACCTACTTCAAATGATGAGGGTTTAGATAATGATATTATATCAATAATTGAGAATATTACTGTATTTCCAAATCCAACAAATGGAGAAGTAACTATTGATTTCAATATTGAATCATCACTTAAACTATATATTACAGTATGTGATCAAACTGGAAGAGTGTTGTTTGAAACTAAAGCATATGACTATTTTAAAGGCAATAGCAATGTTAAGCTAAACCTTGCAGTTCTAAAAAATGGAGTTTATTACTTACTGATAAAAAATAATAGTCGATCAATTGCAAGTAAGAAATTGATATTAATGAAGTAATAATCTTAAATAGTCATATTAAATACGCTGTGGCTTGATAAAGAGCCAAATGCTAACAAAAGCTATATGTAATGCGAAGCGCAGTGCCTAATTAACTATAGTTCTTCGTTGCAACTCCACCAATTCGTTTTTGAAAATTGGCGTAAAAAAAGAAAATATGAATAAACGAATTGGATTCGTGCATGTTTCAAAGTGAAGTACTTCGAAATCCTACACTATACATCCAATTGTAAGGCAACGTATAAACCGATAATTTACATGAAAACATTATTAACCGTTATTATTACATTTATTGTTTGCTCTTTTACTTTTGGACAAAAAAAAACTGAAGTTGCTGATCTAACTATAAAAGTTGGTGCAAAGAAAGAGGAAATTGTATATTATGCATTCGAGAAAGGTGATATAATATTATTCTCTTTTACAGAAATTGATGGAAAAAAATTGAATGAATTAGAAATAGTTGAATACCCAAACAATACTAAATTTCAAGATTTTAAAGTTGAAAAAATCGAGAATAAAGAAATTACAGTCAATCAAAGAGCTATTTATTCATTCCGTTTCAATAATTCTAGTGCTTTCGAAAAGAGAATTTGTAAAATTCATATTGAAAGGATTTCCCCTAATAATAGTAACGACAACTTTAATACTGGTGTTAAGTGGATTAACAAATATGATACTTCATATTCCATAAAAGAGGAAAATGTAATTGTTGATTATAAAAATATAAATAAGCGAAGATCTAAACGAGTTCTAATTTCAGTTGACACAAACATTAGAACTATTATTGACAGAGTTGAAAGGGTACACTCTTCAACGAATATGAATGGTTCAAATGTTTCTTATTTAGAAACTCAATTACCTGCCAACTCATATATACCAAACAAATTCTTACCGTATGAATCTACCGAAGTCCAATCATGGGTGTACTCTATATCAGTTGGGAATACTGGTGAATCATGGTACAAAAACGCTAACTCAAAAGCTCTGGCAAAATCCTCTACAGAATTAGGGATAAACTATGGAATTATTTCATCAGGCTACGGAGCTATGGCATTGCTTGCACTAGAAGGAATATCTGTTTTTGCTAATCCACCACAAGGAAACAATGTGAAATTTCGAATTTTTACAAATATCAATGGTTCAACAATAACATTGGCATATGGGAATAGTGTGACAGCAATTGAAAGAATTGATAAATACAAACAAGGTGGCTTTTCTCTTGAGCTACTAAACGACAATGTTTTGAATGGAATCAATGTGACTGTTAAGGTTATTGCAGTTACACTAACAAAAGTATGGAAAGATGAATATTATAATATCGTTGTCAGAGAACCAATAAAAGATAAAAAGAATACCTAATATAACTATAAGAAAAGAACCTGTAATGATATTTGATATTGAATAAATACGTTTCTTAACAATAGCTATAACATAACCGCAATTTTGGCTTCAGTTTTAAATACTAGGTCAATTTGAGTTTAGTATTTCTAAAATAAATTAATGCAAGCTTGCGACTACGCATAGCTGGTTCAAAGCGGTGATTAAGAGCAACCAATAAAATATGAGTACTTTACAAAATATTGAAAACCGTTTTGAAGAACAATTAAAGACCATTGATGAGTTGATAAACTTTGACAGAATAATTCTTGATTTATGCATAAACAATATTCACAATCTTAACGAAAGGCTAAAAGCTGGACCTTTCAAAATTACCAATCCAACATATTTAGCTGAAGGAACTTTAAAGACAATTATGAATGTTAGGAGAAATGACTCACTGCGGACAAACTATATGTCCATGTTTAATTCTTGCTTAGTGCTTCAAGTTTCATACTTTACATCTAATGTTAACGATATTTTTAAATACACTTGTTATTGCTTAAACTATGCCCAAAATCGACCAGACTTAGAAATTGATGTTCTTAAATCTAAAAATGACATCAATTTTCAAAATATGCTTTCTACTATTAAAACTTATAAAAAGTACTTAGATGTTGATATCGAAAAGAATCAAATTTGTAATACAATTATCTTAGCACAATCTGCGAGACATGCAATTGTTCATTCTCTAGGTCTTGCAGATCAGAAATTTATAAAACAAACTGATGCAGCAAGACCAAGAGATATTAAGCATGATTTCACACATGATGAAAAGATTCAATTCACCTCATCTGAACTTGAGTTTGTAAAATTAGCGATGCAAGTTTTTACAACAAGTCTTTGTGATAACATAAAAAATCGACACCAAATTTCATAATTACAATTATCGGTATCAAACAACTATTGCCAATATTGCATATAGTTTATCTCTGGTTTCAGTCTGAATATGAGTATTCTAAATTTCAAATATATATCAACATGGGTTGAAATATTTGTCTTTGAAAGACTGCTACAAACCACATGCTATCCGTAACTACCGTAAACATCCAATACCCCCACAATGCAATCAGGTAATAATCTACCATCAAACCTAAACCCACACCATTGGTAACTAATTCCGGCTCCAACCTAACGTTTCCCACAATAATATACTCAAAATAAATTGCAAACCATTATAACCTTATTCCCCTAATGTCCAGGGGTGTAAGAAATACAAATTTCAGTTTCCCTACCCAATTAGGTAGAGTAAAAATACCCATTTTCTGGGGTTGACATGTAAGCATCCTTTACTTAACTTTAACTATGATAGTGGTGAGTATATTGCTACTGGTGTTTCATAAACTGGTTTTAATATGGTAATAAAAATTATGTTGCAAATTTTTTTCTAATTAGCACCCATTAAAAGAACCTAATACAAATTCAATAAATATTAAATAAAACCTATAAATTATGGCAGCAAAGACTTTTAAAACTAACATTCAAGGATATTGGAGAGACAAAATCAAATCTGGTATTCCAAGTCATTCTGGAGTTTATTTTGTTTACGTGGCTTCATATAGCGCGCAAACAGACAAAGTAACTCTACACAGTTTAATTTACATTGGAGAATCAGACAATGTGAATACAAGAATTCAAAATCATGAAAAGTATGATGAATGGGAAACTTATTTATCACAAGGGCAAGAATTATGCTTTTCTACATGCAGAATAGATGGAGATGATAGATTTAGAGTTGAGGCTGCCTATATTTTTAAACATAAGCCACCTGTGAATACAGAATATAAAAATTCTTTTCCTTTTGACCAGACTACAGTTGTTTCAACAGGAGAAACCGCTTTATTAAATACAAATTTTACTGTTAATCGGACATAAATGAATTTCACAGAGTATATGTTCCCAGAAACTAAAAGTACACAACTTTCAGTAAGTTGACATACATAAAAAACGGCAATCAAGTAAACAAAATATAACATTAATAAAGTAAGAAGATTATGGGTATTAAAACAGGTCCAAAAAGAACAGCTAAATCAACGGGAAAACCAGACAGGCGTCAACGAGATAATAAGAATACTCCTGGAAATACGCCATCACTGAAACCGCACAAGCATAAGAAAGGGGATTAATCACTATGACCCTGTAGACATGAAATTATCCTTTTGCATACAGAAGTTTCGGAAAGAAACAGACCAATAAAATGCAGAAAAGAACTCTATGTAACAATGATAATTAATGCGGGTTTCTGTGGTTTCTAGTATTATCACCTCATCAGTTTCAGGTGGTAACACGATATGTTTGAATCTTGCATTCCCTTACGAAATCATACATTCACCAATACAACAAACATTAAATACCCCTATGATGCTATCAGGTAATATCCTGCAAGCAAACTTAATCACAACTCTATTGGTAACCAATCCCCACCCCAACCTAACGTTTCCCCTATAAATCCAATCAAAATAAATTGCAAACCACCAAAATCTTAGCTCATTATTTACCAGACCATTAACAAAATTACAAACTGGTTTCCCTACCCAATTAGGTAGATTAAAAATACCCATTTCTTAGGGTTGCATGTATGCATACTTTACTTAGTTTTAGTGCTATGTGCTTGGTAGTTAATATTGCAACTAGTGTTTATCATAACAGTTTTAATAAGATAATCACAATTATATTGCAGATATATGCTCGTTACCAACAAGCTGATGAAAAAAGACAATGATATGAAAATAGAAATTTTGCTGCAGAATGAAAGACAAAATCCGGAAAATGCCTCCTCACAAAAAGCAAGAGGATGGCTGCCCATCCCTGCAATCTTCCCTTCGCAGCCATACACATGCTTTTTTTACAGCCCACAAATGTTTATGAATGTTATTTGACAATTATAGAAACCCTTATAGTTCATTAATTATTAATTTAAACTTTAAAATTATGTGGCAAAAATTGATTGAAGAAAGAAAAGAATTAGCAAAAGAGAAAATAGCTAATTCAAGTACATGGCAATCTGCAGCATGGCAGTCAGCATCTTGGAATTCTGCGAATCCTTCTATTACAGCTAAAAAGCAGGAGTATAATGTTTTGAAAAACATATTGGAGGAAAACCATGGCTAAGACAAAGGAAATTCAAGACATTTTAACCGTTTGGCAAGAAGTACGGTGGAATACAACCGAATTTATTAATTCACTCGGTAATGAAGGTCTGAAAAAGGAATTACCAAGAGGTGGATTAAACACTTTTTGCAAGCACTTTCAAGAAATGTTAGATGTACAATCAGTGTATTTAAATGCAATTAAAACAGGTGAAATGCACTTTGAAGAAATGGCTGAAGCATATGAAGGTGATGAAACTGCTGAAACTCTTCTAAAAAGGATAGAAGACTTAGAAAGAGAATTTACAGAAGCTATTAATAGCGCACCAGAAAATTTGAAAATTAAGTGGGCAGAAGACGATGAAAAATCACTTGCCTATACAATTTCAAACTTAAATGTACATGAAATTTTTCATATTGGGCAATTGATTGCATTTTGCTATGCTACAAAAACACAATTACCTCAATCATTGGTTGATTCTTGGTTTTTAACACCGTTAGATGAAGAATAAATGAATTTTCTGGCAAAAGATAAGGTTGATAAAATGCGACAGATTTTATTATTTGCATATAATAACTGTCCATTTTATCATGCCTTATATAACAAGCATCAGATTGATGTAAATAATTGTGAATTGCCTTTTGATTTGCCATTAGTTACACAATATGATTTATTTAACAATTCTACGGGATTTAGGTCTCGCGAAAAAATTTTCAAAATTTGTGCAACTTCTGGTACAACAAACAAACCTAAATATGTTTTCAGAACTTATGCGGATTTTAATTTAAGTGTTAAAAACCAAATAAAATTAATGCAATGGTGCGATATTAATTCAAATGATATTGTTGCTATTGCTCAATCATTTGGACTTTGTGGTTATGGAGAATTAACATTAGAAGCATCACGTTTAATCGGCTGCACATCAATTCCGGTAGGTGTTATTTCCGACAAAGACACAATTGATTTATTGTTGAAATTTAAGGCAAGTGTTTTAGATATAACCCCATCACATCTTTATCGTTTATTAGTTTTATCAAAAGAAATGGGAATAATTCCCTTTGTTAAAAAAATTTTAGTGTCAGGCGAGAAATTACCCGAGGAAGTAAGAAAATTAATAAAGAATACTTGGAATGCTACAATTTTTGAACAGTATGGAAGTACAGAAACTGATGGTTTGGGTAGTTCAACAATAAGTAGTGAATACATTAATTTGCTTTCAGATGACTACATTTTTGAATATTTACCAATTGTCAATTCAGATTTGTTTTCAATAGTCGTAACAAGTTTATACCATAAAGGAAGTCCATTAGTTAGATACAAATTAAATGATATTGTTTCACCAAATCCAAACAATATAAACCAAATAAATATAATTGGTAGATTAGAAGAGCACGTTAAACTTTTTGATAATGTAATTTTGTATGCATTCCAAATAGAAGATTTATTAAAAAAATATAACATAAAAATCAAAAGTTGGCAATGTATAGTTGCAGATTATCAAGATTTTGAAAAAATAACAATCTATTTATATCAATGTACATCAGATTATACAGAAATTGAAATCTCCAAATTCCTGAGTTCAGTAAGTTTAGAAATTTCTGTAAGTGTACATGAAAATCAATTACAAACCTTTGTGAAATTTTCGGACGAACCGATTATTTCACGTAATGGAAAAACTCCCAAATTCATTGACAAACGTAATTACTCTAAATCATGAAAAATACTATTAAGATAACAGAGTTGTGTCCTAAAGTTCCTTTTGAGGAATGGAATAAACAATACCCACTTGTTGATAATGAATATGTTTGGATATATCCTTTAATTAGAGATGCTTATTTTGACCATACAAAATTACTCTCAAACAATAAGTTGCCGATAATAAATTTTGAAACTTCTGTATATATTCATGTCCCAGCATGTTTATTTCATTGTCCAATGTGTTTTTTCTATCATGAAATCCTTAGTAGCAAAGATGAACTATCTTGGTACGCAGATTCTTTAATAAAAGAAATTGAATTATACTCAAATTCAGATTTTTATAAAAATATTTCATTAAAAACAATTTACTTTGGTGGTGGTACGGCAACACTTTTAAGCCCAAAGGCAATTGGTAAAATTATCAATACTTTAATCGCTAAAACCAATACACCCAATTTTCCTGAAATCACAGTTGAAGGTCATCCTTTAACTGTTAATTCTGATTATTTAAAAGAATTAAAAGAAGTTGGTGTAAATCGTGTTTCATTTGGTATTCAATCATTTAATGACTCAAATTTAAAGTTGTTAGGGTTAAAGCAAACATCTGAAGCAAACATAAAAGTGTTAACCAATTGTGCAAAAGTTGGTTTTGATTCTGTTGCAATCGATTTATTGTATAGAATACCAAATCAAAATTTAAACGATTTAAATATTCAATTAGAAAAAGCGTTTGATTTGGGAGTTAAATCAATAAGTACATATTCACTTGGTTTATCACCACGTCAAGAAAAATTAGTAAAATTTCAACCTTCTGAAGAAATTGATAAAGAGATGTTTTACTTTATTAATTCAAAAATGCAAGATAAAGGTTGGACACACGTAGCACAGCCTGATTATGCTGCACCTGGTTTTGAACATCAGGAATTATTAGTTTCATGGAAAGCCCCTCAAGGTCAGAATTTGTCACTTGGTGCTGGTGCTTTTTCGGTTTTCAATAATAATGTTTATTGCAATGTACATTCTCTAAAAGAATATAAAAGAGTAACAGACAATAATTGCCTTCCTATTTTCGCAGGTCAGCAAATGGATTTAGAAGATTGCATTTCACGATATCCTGTTCTAGGTACACGCTGCTTCAGAATTTCAAATAAGCCATTTTTGGATGTATATGGATTTAATCTGCTGGATAAATATAAAACAGTAATAGAAAAATTAATTAATCAAGGATTAATTGAATTAGACAATCAAGATATTATTATTACAAAAGAGGGCAAATATTATATTGATAATATTTCTAAATCATTTTATTCTGAAAAAAATATTTGTCATTTACAACCTTGGGGAGGTACTGTTGCTGGTGCAGTAGCAGAAAAATATTATTCACCCTCAACTAAATCTTATATTCCATAATTATGTTTGTAGATTTACTAAGAGAACAGTTTTTTATGTATGATAATTTAAGCGAAAAATTAGTTTCGATTATTGAATTATCAAAGAAAAAAAATAAAATTTTGTCACTAGGTTGTGGTACTGGTAACTTGGAGTTTCGATTAGCAAAACATGGATTTACAGTTGTTGGAATAGATTCTGATTCTGATTCAATCAATTTTGCAATAAAAGAGGCTCAAAAATTAGATTTAAATATATCCTTTTTAAGACATGATTATTTTAGCAGTTTAACTCAATTTGATTTTGAAGTTATACTTCTTATGTATCCTACTTTATCCCTTGAAAATTTCAAAAAACTCTTGGATAATATATATTTATCATTACCCCAAAATGGAATATTTATTTTCAATCAGTACTTTTTTTCCAAAAACCAAGTAACTGAAATGACAAGTTTTGATGAACTTCAAAATAGCGTATTTTGTTTTAGCACTTACAATAAGCATTCTAAAGTAGTTTCAGGCAATGAAATTTATTTTGAAAAAAACATGCAAAATGGATTGTTTTCAATTTCAATTGATAGAACTTTTGTACCAGTTGAATATGAAAATGAATTTCAATTAAGAGAACAGTTAAAACGTTTAATTTCTGATAAATGGAAAATAACTGAAATCAATTCATTAGATTTAATTTGTCCGACTTCTTCCCCACCGTTTTGTAATCAACTATTAGTAACTATTGAAAAACTTTAAATATGTATCACAATTGTCATTATCCTAGCGGTCAAGTAAAATTTGCAGAGTATTTTAGGGTTAAAAATATACCATATTCAGAATACTCAAATCATGTAATTCAATACATTGAAAACTCTGGTATTTCTGGCACATTTCGCATTTGCTCATTAGGCTGTGGCACTGGACATCATGAATTGAATTTCATAAAAAGAGGGCATTTCGTTGTTGGGATAGATAGAGATATGGAAAGCATTGAAATTGCGGAAGAAAATGCAAGCAATTTAGGTATTGAATTTAAAATTTTTCATTCTGATATTTTCGATGAAAATAAAATTGATTCTATTTTAAATAATTTAGAACTATTTGATATTATTACCATGTTCGGAGTTGGTGTTAGTATGGACGACCATCGTCGTGCTGCTATTTTCATGTCAAAGTATCTTAAACAAAATGGTTTATTTATTACTGGATTATGGAATTTCAAACCCAATTTTAATTTTGAAGTTGAATCAGAATTTTCAGATACTGAAATTGCCGAATCCCCCAATGGAGACAAAGATTTCTGCGTGAGAATGAATAACTATATATACAAACATAATGCAGATAAATATTTTATTGAATGGCATGCTGTTTATATTTTCCCTGATGAAAATAATTTTGCCAAAATTGAAAAAAAACAAACTGATGTGATGGAAATTGCGCCTATTTTTGAGGGTAAAGACCCATTAAATATGCCAAATAATCTATTTGAAAAACTACAGACCATTAGTTTGGAAGAATATAGTAATACAATGAATTTTCCTAATACTTATGAATATTTGATAGCATGGAAAAAAAAATAGAGAATAAGGTACTTGCAGATACAATCTATTTTGAGATAGCATCGAATTGCAATTTGCATTGCATACACTGTAGCGACTTATATGAATCAAAATCAAATACTTTTTTGGATTTTGCGAAAGTTGAAAAATTTATTAAAAATTCATCAAGTAATATTTTCAAAAATTTTATTATCACAGGTGGTGAGCCTTTTTTACATAAAAATTTAGAGAATTTCATACATTTATTTTCAAATTATGGCAATGCAATTATAACCACTAATGGTAGTATAATTGAAATTCCAAAACTAATTGATTTTCTAATTAAATATCAAAACTTATACATACAGATTAGTTTTGATAGTCTAAATGAAAATGTTTTTGATAAAATTCGAGGCAAGGGAACATTTGCAAAGGTTAAGAGTCTAATTAACACCTTAATTTCTGTTGGCTTTTCAAATCGTATTGGACTTTCTATGACGTTAATGCAGTGGAATTCCAATGAATATATACCATTGATAAAATATGCTATTGCTAATAAAATTGGGTGGGTTCATTTTCCTCAATTAGTTCCGATAGGTCGAGCAAGAAAAGCATGGTTAACAATTGCGCCTTCAATAAATGAAATAATAAAAATTGAGGAAGAATTATTACCATATCTTTCAATTGACAAAAAAAATGATGTAAATATTTCAGTAAATCGACTTGAAAGAATACTAAATCAATTGGCAAATGACAAATCAGATTGCTTAAATAATTTGACCTTGAAAATTGACACATCAGGTGAAATATTACCATGCCCAATCTCATCAAATCACAATTATAGTTTAGGTAATATTTGTGACGAATTCATATTTTCCAATACTATCACAAAAATAAATAAATTAGAAAACATACGTAATTCAAATAAATTAATTGCATGTGATTCTTGTAATTATATTGATGCTTGCCATTCTAATTTTTGTGAAAATTGCATTTTATTAAATGAAGTTCAAAGTGAAATTGCTTCATATGGTTGCTCCATTCATAAACATCATTTAAAGAATGCTTATAATGTGCAAAATCATGATTGAAACATTTGTGCCTCTTTATATAAACAACTTTTGTGAAAGTTATTGTCATGTATGCTCATTGCGTGTAAATAACAAAGATATAATTCGAAAAAAAGGGACGATAGATGAAATCGTTACCCAATTGAAAATAATTAAAGATGTCGATAATATTTATGCAATTTGTTTTCTTAGTGGCGAATACAAATCCAAAATGAGAAATGAGAATTTTTTATTGATTCTGGAATCAATAAAAAAGGCATTTGATTTAGGTTTTGAAAAGGTCTTTTTTAACATTGGTAGCTTGACTAATTTAGAGATTGAAATTCTATATCAAAATTTTTCTGGTAAAAATTTAGTTTTGTCATTATTTCAAGAAACATATAATAAAAAATTATATGAAAAATGGTTTGGGAAAAATAGACAAAACAATCCCAAAGCAGATTTTGATTTTAGATTATCAACGCCTTTGCGTTGGTTAGAAAGAGGATTTAAATCTGTAGACATTGGTATTTTATTAGGAATTTCAAATATTGAAGATGATATCCATAATTTAATGAATCACTTTAAAATACTAATTGAACTAAATGCAGAAGTATATATTTCCTTGCCAAGAATTCGAGGGGTTTCAAATTTTTATAATTCAATTTCTGATGATAGCTTTGAGGAAATAGTTAAAATAATTCATCAAGCATGTAATCAAGCCAAAATTATTATTACTACCCGTGAATCAATTGAAATGATTAATAGATTATTGCCATATATTCATGTTGTTAGTCCAGGTACATCTGATTTGCTTGCATACACACAAAAAGGCGATATAACTAATAAAAAAGAAACATCCCAGTTCTATATACAGAATGAAAGACCTAGACCGTCAAAAGTACTAAATTGTCTAGATATTGATAATAGTTTAATAAAATATTATTTTATAAATGAGAATACAAGAAATTGAAAGAGAGATAATTGAATTTTCAAATGTCAATAAAAGTGATTCATTGGCAACAGAATTAAAGTCATATTTCAGAAGTCCTTTTGATTTTTTTGGACTTACTAAGAAACAAATTAATGATTTCTCAAAAAAACTTCAAAAACCAATAAAACAATTGGATAGAGAAAATTTAATTGTTTTAGTTAATAATTTTCATTACTCAAATAATCATGAATTAAAGACTTTTGCAATTGTATTAGCAGCAAATAATATTGATAAATTTGAATTGTCAGATTTAGAAATATTTTATTCTTGGTTACAAAAGTCATGCACTTGGGACCATGTTGATGAGATTTGTATTAGAATTACTGGGTTGTTGATAATCAGATTTAATTTGTTTAGTTTATTACAAAAATGGTCTACTGATAATCATATTTGGGTGCGTAGAGCTTCATTAATATCTCAATTGCCATCAATAAGAAAAAATCAGTATCACTATAATTTAATTTTAGAATGTTGTTCAAACCTAATCAATGAAAAGGATTTTTTTATCAGAAAGGCTATCGGTTGGGTATTGCGGGAACTTTCAGAAATTAATCCAGAAGATTCTATAAATATAACATCTTTGTTTTCTGGCAGAATTTCAAAATTATCATTGAAAGAGGCAACAAGAAAATTGGACGAAGATTTAAAATTGCGAATTATTGAAAACGTAAAACCTTGTTAAAAATGCTTCTAATTTCAACATTTTTAAATACAACAATTTCCAAAGGTATTGGGTTGTTTGCTTCGAATTTTATTCCTAATGGTACAATTATATGGAAATTCGATTCAACATTTGATAGAGAATTTATAATTGAAGATTTTAAACAAATGAATGATTCTGTTTTTCAATTTATTAAAACTTATGGCTCTCATATTAGCTGTAAAAAGTGGCACGTTTGTTTGGATAATGCACGTTTTATGAATCATTCAGAAAATCCAAATATTATTTTTTCAACAGATGATTATAATAATATACTAGGGGTTGCAAATAGAGATATAAACAAAGGAGAAGAATTAACTGCTAATTACAAAGATTTTGACATTGATTGTTTGGTTGATTTATCTTTCGAAAATTATGATATCAATTGTTGATTTTGAATCTATTCTTATAATACAACAAATTATGAACAAATATTGCATAGAAAATTACTCTCTCGGTCTGTCCCTTTGCTTTCAGGCACATTGGCAAAACGCACGAAACCAACGCTATGCCCAAATTTTGCCAAAGAGCCTTCCAGCCCATCGCACGCCAATGCATGAACAGAATGACATTGCAAAAAAAATGAAAGACGATTTATTAGCAGAAGAAAACAGACAGTTGGTAACAATGTATAAAAATAATAGCCGAAACAGTAGTAAATTCAGGGCTTATAGCCCGCTTCAGCAGTCTTTTAACTTGACAGTAAAGTGCCACGCATTCGGCTACTATTTTTATACTAACCGTTAAAAACCCAAAAAACATCCCCACTATGCTCAAACACTACTTCATAAACAAAAAGTCAGATAAAGACCCTAATCAGGTCGTGCATGATGAATACTGTCGCCAACGACCTACGGTAACCGAAGCCTTATATGTAGGCATGTTCAATAACTGTAGCGATGCAATTAAGGAAGCCCAGAAAGAATACAAACATGCAATTGTTTGCCCTAAATGCTTGTGCGATTGCAAACCAGACTAACAGATCGACCCATATTATCAACTTCAAAAATCTTAAAAATCTGTATCTTGAGCTTTGACTTCATTCTCGTAGCTCCATAATTTACCCGGATAAATATCTTACGGGACAACCCTAACCCTCCCCTAAATCACTTAAAACCACTCACTAGCGCGCGTTTAACGCAGTGTAACGCGTGCTTTAGTCCCAGTCAACTAACCTCCACAACCCGACAACCTGATAACTTCGACAACCCGACAACAACAAACCCAATCCCAACCTGACTCCCGACTTCCGACTTCCTACCTCCAACCAATTACCAATTATCTAATAAACCAATTATCCAATCACCAACCAATCACCAATTATCCACTCAAAAACGCCACCTGTGTCTCCGTCAGAGCACTTTACTGAACACCACCCAATAAATTAATTGCAAATGTCAAAAAAGATAACATGCAGAATATGTGTGCATTGAGATTTTTTTGCCTAAATAATACTACCCAATAGGGCAGTAATAAAATCACCATTTCCTACCCTTGTGTTACTTCTCTTTGATTATGATTTTTAACAAAAGTTTAACAGTATCACCAATTCATAAAAAAACCGTTGTTAAACACATACATAAACCTTTAAAAATTAATATCATGAAAAAATTAATCTTAGCATTATTCGTAATTGCAGCAATAACTGCATTAAATAACAAAACATTTGCCCAATACGCAATCCCATCCTACGATGTTCCCGTAATTGCCGATCCAACAACCTTCGAAGAAACAGCAACGCAAAGCACAACATCAGGTTTTAATCTTATTTCAGCCAATCCTGCAAGTAGGGGAGAAAGAAAAGTGAACGTAAGAGTTATTGATAACGATATGCAAACAACTGCATCATCAACTATTGAAATATATTCTTTAGATGAGAGTATTACATATGGCCCATATACAGTATACGAAGAAACAACTTTTGAGCTATTGCTCACTGAAGAATATGAATGGGGTGTACGTGTTTTAGCAGCTTCAGAAGGTTGTGAAATGAGTGTTTGGTTTGATTAATTATTTATTCCTTTGAGCAACCATTTATTTTACTATGTTTACAATTAATCTATCGTAGTCATATGATAACAATGCAGTTTAACAAGTATGTATTCACATTATGCATATTATTGATGGTTATACTGCAAAATGTAAACTCACAGTCTGCTGGCGATGAGGATTTCAGGGAACAGTTACGAAAAGCTCAGTTATTTAAAAATGTTAATAGTGACTCTTTAATCTATTATGTGAATAATGCTCTATTAATTGCTAAAGCCAATAATAACTCTAATCTTGAACTTGACGCATTATTTGTGCTAATTAAAAATGAGATTAAATCCAGTAGATTAGTAAATGTGATGCGCTTATGTGATACTGCTAATTCTATTGCTAAAGAAAATAATCTTCCAATACGACAAATCGAGAGTCAAGTATACAAAGGGATTGTTTATCAAATTATGGGATTTGCTTCCAAGGCTTTGGAAATATTTATTAGTGCTCAAAAGCAATTAGAAATAGGTAAATCGAATCAAGCATTAGCGGATTTATACTATTATTTCGCATTACTTCATTATGAGTTAAATGATTTTAGCGAATGTCACAAATATTTAAAACTCAGCTTAACAACAGTAACTAATAATAATTCACCAAGTAATAGATTTTCAGTGCAGATGTTATTTGCAAACTCTTTCGATAATATTGATTCAATTCAATTTTATTTAAAAAAGGCAGAGTATTTAATTCTCCAATATCCTGAAATGGTATCTGAAAATATAGTTCTTCTAATTAATCTGGCACTTCACAATAAAACCTTAACAAATTATAATATAAGTAGAAAACAATTTCTTGAAGCAATTAATATTTCTAAAAATAATGGATTCAAGGACTATCTCTTAAACACTTATAACAACTACGCCTACTTGCTAATGGCCGAATCAAAGTATGATAGTGTCAAATATTATTTAGATCAGGCTCTTAGTATCTCTATTGATATTAATAACCTCGATATGGAGTCAGAAATATATGATTCCTATAGCGATTATTATTCCCGAATAGGAGATTTTGAAAAAGCACATAGTTACTCAAGCCTCTTCATCGAAAAACGCGACCAATACCGCCAACAACAACAAATCCAAAAATCACTATTCCTTTCGGCAGTTTTCCATACCGAACAAAAAGAGAAAGAAATCCTTACGCAGGAAAATGAAATAAACCGTATGGGCATTTATCTCCTTAGTATTTTCGTTATTCTGCTTTTGTTTATTGGCCTAGCAGTGTATTTTCGTCAGCGTAATAAACTACACAAGTCGCGGGTGCTTACAGTTCAAAAGGAAAAATCACTCGAAATATCCGATGCAATTATTGTAGCACAGGACACCGAACGAAAACGGCTTGCAATGGATCTGCACGATGGTATGGGTGCTCGCCTGGGGGCACTTAGGTTTCTTGTTGATGATGCGTTAATGACACATAGTAGATATGACGATGTAATCAATTCCATTACTGGTATTCACGAAAATGTCCGTAGTATCTCTCATCAAATGCAACCTCCCGAATTAGAAAAACGTGGGTTGGCTCCCGCAGTTAACAATCTTATACAAACAATTAACAAATCTGGTAGTTTCGAAATAGATTTCGAATATGATATCGAATTTGAACTCTCAATAAAGCTTAGTACAAATATTTACTTTTTGGTTTACGAGTTAATTAATAATGCCATCAAGCATTCAAACGGAAACAGTATCTTTGTACAGCTTATTAGCCACGAAACTGAAATTAGTCTGTCGGTTGAAGATAATGGCACTGGATTCCATTACGATGAAAATAATGCTGGCATGGGAATGAAAAACATACATACGCGTGTAGATTATCTTGGTGGTAGTATAGCCATCGAGTCAACGGGATATGATACATCAATTATGATCGAAATACCTATATAATATGATAAAAGTGCTTGTTGTAGATGATCATGATACAATTACTCTGGGTATATCAAATTATTTTAAAAACCACAGTGAAATAAAATTAGTTGATACAGCAGCATCTGGTCTTGAAGCCATCGATAAATTAAAAAAGCACCATATAGATGTTGTGGTACTAGATATCGGAATGCCGGATATGGATGGCATAGAGTGTTGTCGCCTTATTAAGAAACTCGATCCCAATATTAAAGTTGTTGCCTTTACAAGTACAACCGATACACAGGATTATTATGATATATACATCGAAAGTGTTGATGGAATAATTTTAAAAGCTGATGGCATAAAGGAATTAGCATCAGCAATCGTAGACGTATACAATGGATTAACTGTTCTGGGTAGTAATCTTGGTTTCTTTTATGATAAAGGAAAAAGTGTAAAACCTCCTCCAAAATTAACCAAACGGGAAAAGCAGGTTATTAGCCTGTTGTTATTAGGTTATAAACGAAAAGAAGTAGCTGAGAAATTATTTATTTCTATCGACACCCTAAATACTCATTGTAAAAATATCTTTAAAAAGCTTGGTGTTAATTCCATTTCTGAGCTTATCGAAAAAGTCAAAAAAGAAAAACTAATTTAACAATATTAATAAAAAATGGATTAGTAATTATTTACATTTTTTATAATTAGTACTACCCTATATAGTAGATGCAAAATCACAGTTTTATACCCTTTTTTCACCGGTTTCAATATAGTACTTTTACGGTAGTTTAGTAATTCACATAAAAAAAGGAAAATGATAAATGTATTTGTAATAGACGATCACCCATTGTTCATTGATGGACTCAAAGCTGCTTTTTCAAATGAAAACGATCAGATAAAAATATCAGGAAGTGCAAATTCTGCCCACGAGGCCCTGCCATTATTGAAAAGGTCAAGAGCTAAAGTAGTACTTCTAGATTTGAAAATGCCTGGCACTTCAGGTGATGAATTCTGCCTGGTTATTAAAAAGGAATTCCCCGATAAAAAAGTAATTGCACTAACAGGTGAAACCGACACAACATTACTATTCAATGCATGGAATAATATGGCCGATGCCATACTAATAAAACATTGTGGAAAACAAGAGTTGGTAAGTGTAATTAACAGAGTGTTGGAAGGTAAAAGAATGGTTGGTGTTAATGTTCCAGAGTTTATTGCTCAACGCAATATAAATAATCCGGATATACCAAAACTCACAAGTAGCGAGCTCAAGGTAATCAGTTTACTATCAACTGGCAAATCCCGATCCGAAGTAAGTAGTGTTCTTGGAACCAGCCAAAATGCCGTTAGTTTCCATGTAAAGAATATTTTCAAAAAGTTTAAAATGAACAGAATTGTTTCCGTTATTGACGAAGCAAAACGCCTCCAACTCATTTCATAGCCAAGGTTATATCATCTCTGGCATGCTCCCTCTGGCTCCCTTTGCGTGCCATTAACTCACACCTGGCGCGCGTTTAACGCAGTGTAACGCGTGCCCCATCTTAAACTTCAGTAAATTTACTTCTAGCCTCTTTCAACTTTATCTGGTCATAGGAGGTAAGCTCACTCTTGTATACTACTAGCTTCTGACTTCCGACTTCGGTCAAATCCCTCTTACAAATAATATTTTATCAAGTAACATCATCGGTTTTTGGTATATTTGCCACGTCGCATTTTCTCACAGGCAATTTTTTGCCAGTTTATCGAGTTACGCCTGGGCGTAATACTACCTGTGGGAAGTGCGACAGCGATAGGCTGGCGTTTTTATTGTATAAAAATGAAATCTCTTCCAAGGTATTTCCGTAACGAATTTCAAATGCATACCGTTGATGCTGATTCCCTTTGGGAGCTTCAGGGTAGTTATATGATCCTATTAAATAACACGAAACGTTTAAAAGTACATTATAGCAGCCACGAAGATTGGTTTTATGAGGTTGATATGCCTACCGATTCAAGTATTTGACGTACATCTTCTACTTAGTTTAATGTGCAACACATATTCTTTAGTTTTATCTTTGGTTAATAGTAACGTTATTTTTATGAGCTTTACCAATCCCATTTAAGGTTACTATTGCTTATCATATTGTTCCAGGTAGTTTTCTTTTTTATTCAATTAAATGTTGCAGTTTTGATTTTTACTTTTTCTCTCTTTTCAACCATATCTATTCCATATTCTTCTTTTAAGTATTTTCTAATTTCAAGAATATCATTCGATTTTGGAATGATTATATCATAATAGTAAGGAGCTGTCAAAGGATTATATTCAACTTTTTCCTTTGTTCTTAAAGAAAGGACTGAGGCTAAAAATTCAAAGAATAAATTTTGATATTTAGTGTAGTCATCTGTTTGTTCAAGAACCTTGATATCTAAGTTTTGGTCTATTGAAAGATTTTTTCCTAATTGAGACGTATCGGGAGTTATGTACCAAATAGATTGAATTTCTTCACTTTTCACAATTGAGAAATTAAAGGTTTCCGCTAATTTTAAAGTTATATCATATATTAATTTTTGAGCATCTAATTCATCTTTAATTTCTACGTCGCTTTTAATCATTAGGTTTATGATTTCTCTATCAGGCAGATTTCCTTCAAATTTCCAATTATCTTTTAAATCGAATCTATCTGAAAAAGTCCAGAGTACAGAATAGATGCTATAATTGTTTAGTTTTAGGAAGAATTCACCTTCAGAATTAGTTGTAATTCCCTTACCTAAAGTGGCATCTCCATATTCAATTTGTAGTTGGTAATCGATATTTTCAAGAGAACTAGCGGAAAAAACTTGGTCAAGGATAATCCCTTTATTATAGATGTCATTAAATTTATTCTCTGTAAGAAAAGTACTAATTAAATCATCGGTAAGCTCGCTCGTGATTCCTCTCCATCTTAGCATACCATTTTTGTCAATTAGAATTGTTACAGGAATAGATTGTACATTAAAAGCATTTTTCAAGTTTTCACTTTCATCAAGAGCAACAAAGCTTGACATAGGTTTTTTTAAAAGGAAATTCTCTACATTTGTTTTGGTCTCATAAGAATTTACAGAAATGAATGTAATGTCTTTATTATATCTTTCTGTTAATTGATTAAAATGCGGAATAGCTTTCACACATGGACCACACCACGTTGACCAAAATTCTAAGATGATTGGTTTGTTTTCTAGAATTGACATTCCTTCAGAATTATTTATCCAATGCGTTATTTCTATTTTAGGAGCTATTGAATCCTTATAGATTATTTGTGCAATTGAAGAAATAATCGTTGATAACAGAAGTGTGATTGTAAGTATTATTTTCATGAAATTTTTTAAAATGCAAGGAACTATACAATATACCCAATCCAACAGCTGTTATCCATCCCATAAATCGAATGCTAAACACAGGTAATTACATCCTAAATTCAATAATCATTTGTATTGAATACATAAACATCAAATATAAGCAACATTATAACACATATCAATACATAGTAAGAGTGAATATCCACTAACCTCTGGCGCGCGTTTAACTCAGTGTAATGCGTGACCCATCTGTAAACTTCAGTAATTTTCCTTTCAACCTCTTTCAACTTTATCTGGTTATAGGAGGTCAGCTCACAGCAGTATACTTTGAGCTTCTGACTTCCGGCTTCCAACTTCGGTCAAATACTACCTCTGGCGCGCGTTTAACGAAGTGTAACGCGTGTCCTTCCCCTAAGTCTTTTATGTGGTCTGCAACAATTATTTGAGGCTCAATTCCTGTTTCAGATTCTATTTTTATTATCTCATCGAGTATTGTCTCATATATCTGAGCAACTTTTTCAATATCCTTATTATCCTTTCCACTTGGAAAATAAACTTGACTTAGTTGGTCAAAAAATAAAAATGATGGTACTTTTGAATTAGATTTAGGTGAGAAGTAATACAGAAAACTTAGAAATATACCTATGTGACAGGCTTAATGGATTGGAAGCACTTCCGATTTCCCTAAATACATAGATTCCTCACTTTGTCTGTTATGAATCAATTTTAAGCATCTTTGTCACCATGTTTCAATTCAATTGACAACTCTGGTGGTTTGTGTTCCATAATCAAGTTTTGTGGCTACGGTTTATCTATGAGCAGTAGCGGATTTTTAAGTCTGAACTTTGTTTGGAGAACAATGGTCTGACTATAAATACGCTTTGATCGTTCCACGAAACATAGCTATTGCCTATAGCTTTTATTACACGCAGTTTTTTCTTTTCAAGTCTTATTAATTCTTGTGTTTTTAATTATGTTTTAGCATGATTAAATTTCTTTCTGTTGTAGGATATTAATTTGTCACCGTTATATTTAATATCTACTTTAAATTCTTTAAATAACAGAGTTCAATATATTTTTTCTTACACGGTCGTATGTCTCATCTGTAACTATTTCATACTCCTCATCTAGTTCTTCTAATATTTTTATTCTAAGTGATACTTTTAAACGTTCCCACCATATGTGTAGTTCAAATATTATTATATATAGGAACATAAGGCCGACGGTTACAAAATTAGTTGTTATTGGATATTTTGCACCTACAATCTCAACAATTATCATAGTAATAGGCGTAAATGTAACAACAATAGTTGTTAGAATAAGGGCTAGACCAATACCAAACCTCCACCACTGCCATCTTCCATATAGGTATTTTTTAAAGACAACTAGCTTGTTAAAATTAAAATAATCTTTTTCCTCAATATATATTTTTTGACTTAAGATGATCAACGGTTTAGCAACCCTGACCAAATATTGCCATATAATTATATTGAAAACCAGATATATAAATAGTAGAATTGAAGCCAATTTGTACATTTGAAAATAGGCTAAAGAACATAAAACACTAAAACTAACAACTAATGTAATTATTGAGGATATCATTTTCCATGTCATATTTGGAAATTCCGGTCAAACTGACCACCCCAGGCCGATTTAAAGTGACCACCTGCGCCGGAGCAAAGTGACCACCCCTGTTTTTCACCTAAAAAAGAACTCTATCATATTGCTAATTGTTAAACAAATTTAATCATTTTCCTTATTTAAATAACTTCTTTTTTTTCTCATGGATTCTCCCGATAACTCAATTCGATGTGATTGATGTATTAATCTATCCAATATTGCATCAGCTATGGTTTTTTCACCAATGATTTCATACCATCCTTTAATCGGAACTTGTGAGGTAACCATAAGAGTTCCGTTGTTATGACGATCCTCTATTATCTCAAGTAATGCTATTCGGTTTTGACTATCCAGGGGTTGAAGACCAAAATCATCTAATATAACTAAATGATGTCGCTCCATCTTTGCTAATTCCTTTAAGTATGAACCATCAGCTTTAGCCATTTTTAGTTTTGAAAACAGTTTGGTTGTGTTATGATACATAACCCTATAACCGTTTATGCAGGCTTGATAACCAAGAGCTGTGGCCAGATAACTTTTCCCAACTCCGGTGCTTCCTGTGATTAATACGTTTTCCGTTTTCTCGATAAAATCACATTCTGCAAGCCTGAGTATTAGGTTTCTGTCAATGTTTCTGGTTTCATCATAAACGATGTTCTCAATAGCTGATTTGTAATGGAAACGAGCATTTTTAATTAACCGTGCTATCTTTCGGTTGTTTTTGTCATCCCACTCTGCATCTGTTAACATTGACACAAACTGATCTAAAGTGTAATCATTTGTTTGTCCTGTTTCAATAGCAGTTCTAAAAGCCCCATGCATTCCATAGAGCTTCATCTGAGTCATTTTTGTTAGTGTAACTTCATTCATTTTTTTATGATTTTTATTTGTAATAATTTTTGCCTCTTATGTTATGGTGTTCTGGAAGATAATCGGAACTTTCCGCTTCATCAGTAATCATATCAAGACCTTTGTCAAGGATGTTTTTGATAATCTTATAGTTATATATCTTATAATCGATGGCTCTTTTACATGCGTTAATGAGCCTGTCATTGCCAACTTTCTTAGAAAATGACAATACTCCCATACAACTCTTATAAGCCTGTTCAGGGTGCTGTTTTATCTCAAGAAGGTTTGTAATAAAAACTTTAACACTTTCATCAATTGATTCACCCCAGTTGATAAATCTCTGTGGTGTCCACTCTGTCATGAATTGATGTGTGGTAGCCAAGTGCTCTTTAACGGTACTATAATTGAATGGTTTATAATTCCGTTTGTGTGAGGCAATACGATTATATTTATAGAAGATCTCAACATTATTTGAGGTGTACAATATCTTTACTTTCTTTCTGATATTTTGAAAAGGAACACTATAGTAGTGTTTGTCACAGCTTAAATAAACATGACCGTTTTGCATAACAGTGGCATGTGATACTTGCTTGATTTCAAATCGTTCAACTGCTAGTGGGGACAGTTTACTTTGTTCATCTTCTTTAAATAATTGCAATCTTGAAAATGGTCGACCGGTTAACTTTTTGTTGTTGTGAACTTCTAACTCTTGCCAGATAGCTTCATTTAGATCGTTTATACTATAGAAAGTTTTCTTTCTTAATATTGGATATATCCTTTGGTAAAGGATTTTAACTACGCCCTCTGCCAAAGATTTATCTCTTGGCTTATAGGCTCTGGCAGGAAGGATTGTAGTTCCATAATGTTCAGCAAAGTCAAGGAAAGCTTCATTTATTACTGGTTCATAACGATTACTTTTTTTAACTGCTGATTTTAAATTATCAGGTACTATTGCTGCAGGTACACCATTAAAATAATGTAAAGCATTTTCTGTAGATAATATAAAATCTTCTTTCTTCTGGCTTGGTGAAGCCTCTGCATAGGTGTATTGACTCGCTCCAAGTATTGCTACATAGAACT
>CALDOI010000158.1 GCA_937912115.1 uncultured Bacteroidota bacterium
AAGCTGAGAAAAGAAAAGAGCAGGAAGCAAAATCAGAAATATCAAAAAAACCTCAGCCAAAAATAGCTGAAGAAAAATCAGTACCTAAGGATAAAAAAAGCACCCCTCCTATTGATGCGGCTGAAATTAAAAAAGATAAAGCACCCGAAGTAAAATCAATCGATCCAATCATTGATAAAACTACCGAAAAGGTAGTTGAAATAACTAAGGAAGTTGAACCTGAGAAAGTAGAAGATAATTTTATTAAAACACAGTTTACTAAGCTTACAGGTCCGGTAATTCTTGATAAGATAGAGCTTCCAACTGAAAGTAAGCGTAGTAAAAAGAAAAAACCTGTTGCCTCTTCTACCGACAATAAAGTAGGGCAGAACAAAAAGAAGAGAAAAAGAATTAAACCAAAACCTCAGACAACTGAGGGCACTAATAAATTTCCTAAAACTGACAGAAGTCCTGTCGGAACAGGGGGTACAAATAAAGCCGGTGCAGGTAGGAGACCCATTGCAAATAAAAGAGTTGTAAAAGCAGAACCTACAGAAGAAGAAATACAACAAAAAATTAAAGATACACTTGCACGGTTAGCCCCTGCAGGTAAATCAAAAGCGGCAAAACACCGTCGAAGAAAACGTGATTCTGTATCTCTTACAATGCAGGAAGAAGCTCAAAAACAGGAAGATGAAAACAAAATCATCAAAGTTACCGAGTTTGTAACTGCTAATGAGCTCGCAACCATGATGGACGTTAGCGTTACTGATATCATAACCTCATGCATGCAGCTTGGATTATTTGTTTCAATTAATCAAAGATTAGATGCAGAGACAATCGTACTTGTTGCGGAAGAATTCGGTCATCAAACTTCATTTGTAAGTGTTGATGAAGACAAGAGTCTGGAGGTAATAGATGAAGAGGATGATCTGGCGAACATGATCGATCGTGCACCTATTGTTACTGTTATGGGACACGTTGACCATGGTAAAACAAAACTTCTCGATTATATTAGAAAAGAAAATGTTGTTAGTGGTGAAGCTGGAGGAATAACACAGCATATTGGTGCCTACGAAGTTAAAACTGAAACTGGTAAAAGAATTACTTTCCTTGATACACCTGGTCACGAGGCATTTACCGCAATGCGTGCAAGGGGAGCAAAAGTAACCGATGTTGCAATTATTGTTATTGCTGCTGATGATAGTGTTATGCCCCAAACAAAAGAGGCAATTAACCACGCACAAGCAGCAGGAGTACCAATCGTTTTTGCCATTAATAAAATGGATAAAGAAGGTGCAAACTCTGAAAAAGTAAAAGAACAACTTGCTAATATGAATATTCTTGTAGAGGATTGGGGAGGCAAATTCCAATCACAGGAAATTTCAGCAATAACAGGTATGGGTATTCCCGAATTACTTGAGAAAGTACTCCTTGAATCAGAAATGCTTGAATTAAAAGCTAATCCTGAGAAATCCGCTAAAGGAACTGTTATTGAAGCTTCACTTGATAAAGGACGTGGATATGTTACTACTGTTCTTGTTCAGGATGGGACTCTAAATAAAGGTGACATTATTTTGGCTGGTCCTGTATCAGGCAAAGTAAAGGCAATGTTTAACGAGAGTAATGAATCTATTAATAGTGTTGGTCCATCAGGTCCTGTACTTATACTTGGATTAAATGCAGCACCTCAAGCTGGTGATGTTTTTAATGGTATGAAAGATGAAAAAGAAGCTAAAATACTGGCTTCCAAACGTCAACAGTTAATACGCGAGCAAGGTTTGAGAACTCAAAAACACGTTACTCTTGATGAAATTGGTCGTAGAATTGCAATTGGAGACTTTAAAGAAATCAATATTATTGTTAAAGGCGATGTGGATGGTTCAATTGAAGCACTTACCGATTCATTGATTAAACTATCAACTGCCGAAGTACAGGTTAATGTTATCCACAAAGCTGTTGGTGCCATTTCAGAATCAGATGTTATGTTAGCATCGGCCTCCGATGCTATTATTGTTGGATTCCAGGTTCGTCCTTCTGTTCAAGCCCGTAAACGTGCTGAAAAAGAAGAGATTGACATTCGTTTATATTCAATTATCTATCAAGCTACTGAAGAACTTGAGACTGCTATTAAAGGCATGCTTACTCCTAAAACCAAGGAGAAGATTGTATGCAATATTGAAGTTCGCGAAACCTTTAGGATTACTAAAGTTGGAACTATTGCAGGTTGTTATGTTCTTGATGGTAAAGTAAATCGTAATACTAAGGTCAGAGTTATCCGTGATGGTATTGTAGTGTATACAGGTCTACTTGGATCTCTCAAACGCTTTAAAGATGATGTTAAAGAAGTATTAACAGGTTACGAATGCGGGTTGAATATCGAAAATTTCAATGATATCAAAGTAGGTGATATAGTTGAAGGATATGATATAGTTGAAGTTAGCAGATAGGTTGTAAGGAAAGGGGTGAAATGTCTCTCTACAACTTTTGTTACTCCCAAGAATAAAGCGTTTGATTATCAGCTTACACAATATTCCCTAAATAATTTTCATATGAATTAATGTGTTTTGGTCATATCTTCTGGTATTGCTATGATATAATTAGCCCGATTATGAAATTCTTCTTTAAGATCATCCATATCATTCTGCTCCACAGAGGCTATTGTAACTATTTTTAAACCCGGCTTATATTTGTTTAGATACCACAGGATACTTTCAAAATTATCGGAATGATATGATCCATTATAATGAATAAACAAACTACCTGATTCGGCATATCCAGCAATGTTATAAGCCATTGTAGCATCCTTTACAGCCTGAGCCATTGGGAGTGTTTTTGTAACGTGACCTCCCATATCTTCCATTCCGTCAAGCATACTTAGGTAACAATTTAAAGTTGAATCGTACTCAATTGGCAATGGTGCTATATATAATTTGGCTTGGGCTGATAGTGCGTCAAGTCCTTCAAGTCCTTGTTTGTATACCAATGAGGCATATCTACGTGGAATGTTGGTTGCTATAAATGATAAGCCACTATCTTTCGCAAATTCAACAAGAGGGGAATAATCGGTTTTATAATTTGGCCATAATCTTGCCTCCTTTTTATAACTTTTGGCACTAATTATACCGGTTAAGTATTCATTTAAAATTAACTGATTATCTGCCTCAAACATTTCAGCTCCAAGTACAATTTCACCATTTTTTTCTGTATAAAGATCAACAGTTAGTTCATATTGAAGCCAATGACAGATTGGATTATTATGTAATTCGCCAAAGAAAACAACATCAGCATCCATTGCATCTTTCAACAGTTTTGCATATGTAGCTTTTTTGCCCTCGGCATTAAAGATTCGGTAGGCTGGTTTATCATTCTTGAATCCGGTTATTATAATAAACAGGAATATAATTGTTACGAATTTTTTCATCTATTCAAAATTAAAACTAACTATTAAATAACTTGTGAACTTTACGATATTATTTTGTTTTTTTAAGCTTTTCTTCATGGAACATCATTGGTAAGAGGCTTTCAATTCCATTAACAATCCTTGTTACTCCGCTTTCGCCTTTCATTATTATCCTAATCTTTTTATTCTGACGTTTTTCTGTTTCGGCAATCACCTGTCTGCACGATCCACATGGGGTTATGGGTTCATCACTTACAAAATGATCGGCTTTACCTGAAATTGCTAACGAAACAATAACTGCATCAGGATTTTCAGATTGAGCATGAAATATTGCAACTCTCTCAGCACACATTCCGGAAGGATAGGCAGTATTTTCCTGATTACTTCCCCTAACAATTTCACCATTTTCAAACATAAGGGCTGCGCCTACATGAAAATCAGAATATGGAGCATACGAACCTCCCAGTGCATTTGTAGCTTCAGCTACTAATTGTGAATCTTTAGTGGATAGATTTTCACCATCTTCGTATTCTTCGTAATTGATGATAATTTTCTTCTGCTTCATAATGATATTTGACAGCTAAATTAATTATTATAGCCACAGCTCACAGATTAAAATGAAAATTCGAATAATTTTCTTCGATTCTGCAACTATTATTACTCAATTTTTTGAACCCAGACAAAGCCTCCTGATACTTTTGCAAGAAATTTAGCTTATTGAGAAAAAGCTATCGGAATACTTTTGCAGGCATATTATCATCCTTTTTTCGTCCGAATAATAATAAAGAATAGAAGAATGAGAACAGAGTAACTCCTGCCTGGGTTTCAAGAGTATCATCCGAAAACATAGAGATAAACATAATTAGGAAAAATATTCGGAAATAATAATCCTTAAAACCTGATAATACTATTGCAGGATAGAATATTCCGATAACGAAAACAATAAACCCTAGTATTCCTAAAACAACAAAAATACCAAGGAACTGGTTATGAGCATGGTATCTATATCTTGATTCAAGGGCTGAATTCATATCGTTAAATTGTTCATTAAATGCAACCTCCAGATCACCAGTACCCACTCCATAAAGGAAGTCTTGTTTAATAATATTAATAGATGCTTTTATATATTCTATCCTCTGCATCATCGAACTTCCACTAGGGTTACCAGTTAACTGAAATACTTCATATCCCTTTATCATCTTTAATATCCTCGTTCGTAAACCGGGTGAATGAACATAATTATAATTAGCCAAACCCTGTTCAATCATAAGTATATCCTCATCTGTCAGTGCTTTAACTCCTTCGGCGTCTTTTCGAAGATCTTTTGATGTTAAATATCTGATTAAAGTTGTTTTAATAACCTTACTCTCAGGTGTACTACCATCGAATTTAACGGAACTCCGCTTATTCCATTCGCTTTTTAATTCTTTGTAACACACATAAAGACCAACATTTTTACCATCTTCTATTTCCGAATTAGTAGTATCATGTCGATATGGATTACCCTCAGCTGTGTATTTATCCAATTCACTGAACTCAATTTCAGGCGCTGTTGTTGCATCAATTATAATATTGCTAACATGCCAAAAGAAAAATAATGGCAGGATTATTACCAATATCATTAAAATTGATCGTTGCCAAACATGCATTGTATTAAATAAGAGCATCAACAAATATCCAACACCCACAATAATTACTATAACAATACTGGTTACAGATTCAATTAAAAATAAAAATGTTAAAAACCATAATGCCATTGATGCAAAACTTATGGTTTGCCATAGGCGAAATTTTGTTTCATGAAATATAAAATATATCATTATAAAAAATGCAAAGCTTACATTTAGGCTAAGTCGTATTGGGGAAATGAGTGGAGATATTGCTCTTATATCAACATATTGATTTGTGAGATAAATGAAGGCACTAATTAATGTACTTACCAAAACTGCTAATGAATACACAACAAGTAATAACGTAAATTTTTTGGAATTAATTTTTTCCATTGTAACTATTATTACGGGTAATAATATCAATGGAATCTTAACTCTTAAATCTTTAACAGCATAACCAAAATCAGAAGTATACAGCAGTCCAACTATATGGGCAATATAAATCAAACTAAAAACCATTGCTGGCTTATTCTTGAAAAACAACACAAACTTATCTATCAGGTTATTATAAGCGAGCGAAATTATATATCCCATAAGATGGATTGATCCAGTAAAAAAACCTCCAAGTTTAAAAAACCTATAACTAACACTAAAGGAAAAACCTGACCACAGCCAAAGACCAAGTAGCATAAACTCAGTTATGCTCATTGTAAACTTAGATAAAGGGATACTTGCAGCTAATAACATAAGTGTTATAGTATATGCTCCCGAGTGTATATTTGTACCTGAATTTACCATTTGAAATGGGGTGCTATTTTTTCAACTCTACTTTTTATTTGTCCCATCAAGAATGGATAAATAAAGTTGCTGGTCGTTAATAATTTTTATTGCTTCTAATATCTCAGGATCACCAACAAGCGAAGATTCTATTTTTCCTTTTTGATAATAATATCTGGTAACAATCTCAACTTTAAGCATTTCTTCTATTTCCGATCTGTTTTTATCGATATCCTTTTTCTTCTCTTTTCTAATATCTTCATCAAGTTTAGCAAGAACATCTTCTAGAGCATCTTTATAATCCTCACGATCAGCACTTTTTTTAAGATTATCAAGAAGAACTTCTGTTTCGGTTTTGTAATCAAAGCCATTATTTTCAACATAAGTTTTAAAATCATTAAAAACGGAATCCGAAATTACAAACTCCTTTGGTGATGCTATGGAATCATTTTTTAAAACAAACTCATTGGTAAACTTGAAAAGGTAATTTTGAGCATATAAATCGCCACTTATCTGACTAAATCTTCGTCCGTCAATATTTATATCAGGCTCAATCCCTCCTTTATCCAAAACTATTCTGCCTCCTGCCGTTTTAAACGCAACTAACATTGAGTCGGGAATATTACTAAGACTATCAGATTTTTTTTCATGAAAATAATCAATTGCCTGAATACATCTACCACTGGGGATATAATACTTTGCAACGGTTAATTTCATTTTTGAATTATAAGGTAATTCCAGTATATTTTGTACCAAACCCTTTCCAAATGTTTTTTCGCCGACCACAACTCCCCTATCAAGATCCTGGATTGCGCCAGCAACTATTTCGGAAGCCGAGGCACTATTATTATTTACCAGAACTACCAACGGTATTTTGGTATCAATCCCTGTATTTCTTGTGCGGTGAACAGATGTATTACTGCTTACCTTTCCCTTGGTTGTAACTATTAACTTGTTTTTTGGAACGAAAATATTTACAATATCAACAGCCTCATTCAATAGGCCTCCACCATTTCCTCTAAGATCCAGTATAACACCCTTTAACTCATTTTCAGAAGCTAAACTATTGAAGGCATTCTTCACCTCATTTGCTGATTGCGGATTAAATTGCAATAGGTTTATATATCCCACATCATTACTAACCATTCCAAAATAAGGGATATTTGGAATTTTTATTTTCTCTCTTACAACCTCAAAATCCTGAAGTGTTGAATCACCCCATCGCTTTATTGATAGAATAATAGAAGTTCCGGGAGTTCCTTTAAGCTTATCACTAACATCGGAGCTTGATTTCTTCTCTGCCGATTCGCCATTAATTTTATAAATAACATCTCCGGCCTTTAATCCTACCATTTGGGCAGGAAAACCTTCGTAAGGCTCGGAAATTACAACATAGTCTCCTTGCTTTTGAATTAAAGCTCCAATTCCGCCATATTCACCCTTGGTCATTAGCTCAAAATCCTCACGTCTTGATTCGGGAACATATACCGTATATGGATCTAATTTTTCAAGCAATGCATCAATGGCAGTAGTATTTAGTTCACCAGGGTTTATATCGTCGGCATAGTTTAAGTTTAACTGTCGCAGTATATCAGCATAAATTTCAAGATTTTTTGATAATTCAAAATTATTTTGATCTTGAGAATAGATATTAATGAAGCTGAATGTTGCAATCATTATAAATAAGAACTTAATAAATATTTTTTTTGTCATACTTTTTAGTTTTAGGGAACCGGATCGTAACCACTGCCTCCCCATGGGTTGCATGATGAGATCCGCTTGATTGATAGTTTTCCGCCTTTAAATGGGCCATGTTTTTTAATAGCATCAACGCTGTAATGTGAACATGTTGGTGTATATCTACATGAACGTCCAATAAAAGGAGATAGTGTATATTGGTATATTCGAATTAAAAAAATGAAGAAACCACCTAATAATCTACGCATCCTTATCAATTAAGCGGTGCAAAATTAGAATTAATTTCCGTTCCATCTCTGAATATGGAACAATAGTTTTACCAACATAAACCATGCCTAACAACAATTGCTCATTGGGTCTATCCATATATTCATCCCACATCATATGCTTATTTAACCGATAGGATTCGCGTATTAATCTTTTTATCTTATTTCGTTTAACAGCTGACTTAAAAGTTTTCTTAGATACTGATATAATAATCTGAACAGGAGGTTCTTCAGTTTTTTCAACAATTAAGTAAGATACTCGGAAAGGATGTATAAAAAAAGAAGACCCCTCGGAAAACAACTTTCCAATTAGTATCTTGCTATGCAGTCGCTCTGACTTTTTAAATGTATACCTCAAAATATCCTTATACTATTTGCTAATGAAATGAATAACTAAATGTTGTTGTTATGCCATAATCGGTTAATGATGCATGGGTAGAAACCGGTTTATTATCATAATTATAGTAAAAATTCACACCTATCTGAAAGTTATTAATAACTTCAACTTTCGCATCTAAATAATAATTAACCCTCCATCTACCTGTAGTTGTAAAATTTGGATAAGAATTGACGACTGTAGTTATGTTTATCTCAGGATCAGTATATTTAAAAAAATGATAGTTTAACCCGATCAATCCCTCCAAATTGTCAGACGAATTGTCCTCACCGTGTGCCCATTCTCTATTACCACTAGTACCAATAGACACATACATACGATTATGATAGTTTTGCACTAAATAATTTATGATCGAGGCACCTGCTAATATTCTCAAGTCATAACCCAACTCGCTATTCGAACTCCCTTCAACATTAAATCCGATATACCACTTCCTCTTCAATAAATGCTGAATATTTAGTGACAAATCGGTTTTATTGGAGGTTAACGTATCCGATTGAATTGTAGTATTATCACTCCAGGTGATTTCAGAAAAATTCTTCCTATTCCTGTAGTTTAATTTCCCTGATGATGTTAAACTAGCAATGTTACTACCCTTATTGAAATTAAACCCAAGACTAAAAACCCCACTCGTTCTTAGCCAGAAATTCTTTTTTATTGGGTACATTTCAACTATATTATCAACATCCAATAATTCAAATCCATTCAGTAGTGTAATCTTTACTTTTCTACTCACATTTGAGGTATCAAATTTTCCATAATACTGTATTCCATGCCTCATTACAATCTGAAAATATTTTTTTGAGCTAAAAGTATTTACCTTATCGAGTTGAAATTTAATGGTTCCCATTCCATCCATTTTAAAAGAAACTATACCGTTATCAAGTTTTTTAATCTCACCAAGCAACACATTACCATTAACATGAATAATAGTATCGGTTTTTTGAGCAAATGTAGACATCCAAACTAAACACAAGAAAAGCGAAAAACCAACTTTGAAATATCTATCAACCATAATAACTCATCTATAAACAAAGATAAAAAGAATACCGCAAACGTTATAGTTAATAGGTATCGTTTTTAGAAGCCACAAAAATAAAGTTATAAACTTGTATACCAACAATTATTAAGCAGATTAGTAATAATAATATTACTTTAGATGCCTCTAAAAAGCACTCCATGAATAAGAAACCTCGATTAAGTTTTTGGCAAATCTGGAACATGAGTTTTGGATTCCTTGGTATCCAATTTGGATTCGCATTACAAAACGCTAATGCTTCCAGCATATTATTAACCTTTGGAGCCGATGTGCACCACTTAAGTTGGTTTTGGCTTGTTGCACCGATAACCGGAATGATTGTCCAACCAATTGTTGGTTACTTTAGTGACAAAACCTGGAATAGGCTAGGAAGGCGACGCCCCTATTTTTTGGCAGGTGCAATATTAACAAGTACGGCGCTTATACTAATGCCCAACGCACCTCATCTTGCAACCATGATTGCCCCAATGTTTATTGGTGGTGGAATGCTAATGATTATGGATGCATCCATTAACATTAGTATGGAACCTTTTAGAGCATTAGTTGCCGACAAACTACCTGATGAGCAGCATGCTCTTGGTTTTTCTATGCAAACCTTACTTATTGGTATTGGAGCAGTTATTGGCTCATGGCTACCCTATATGTTGGGTAATTGGTTCGGAGTTTCGAAAGAAGCTACTAGCGGACTTGTACCGGATAACGTTACCTATTCATTTTATTTTGGAGCCTTTGTACTCATAACATCAATAATATGGACCATTGTTTCAACTAAAGAATATCCTCCAGAGTTTTACGATGAAGAAACAGAAGAAGAAGAATTAAAAAACGAGAAGTTCAGGATACCGCCAAAAATGTGGCAATTACTATTGGTTCAGTTTTTCTCATGGTTTGCACTTTTCTCAATGTGGGTTTATACAACGCCTACAGTTGCTGAACATTTTTTCGGCACAACCGACCCAAATTCTACTGACTTTAAAGAAGCAGCTAACTGGGTAGGAATACTTTTTGGTGTTTATAACGGCGTGTCAGCAATTATCGCATTATCCTTGCCTAAAATTGCCGCAAAAATTGGTCGTAAATACACCCATATGATAGCATTAACACTTGGAGGACTTTCATTTCTTTCATTTGCAATAATTCCAAATTACCAACTCTTAGTAATACCTATGATTGGAATTGGTATAGCATGGGGAAGTATACTTGCGATGCCATATGCAATGCTCGCAAATTCAATCCCGGCAAAAAAAATGGGCATGTTCATGGGACTTTTCAACATGTCGATTACTATACCTCAAATTATTAATGGTGTTTTCGGCGGATTAATACTAAAATATGTATTTGGAGGAGATTCAATCCTGTCAATTTATATGGCCGGAGTACTCATGATATTAGGTGCTGTTAGCACTCTGTTTATTAAAGACGAATTATAAATCACAATACCATAATGACAAAAAATGCTTTTGATGCCGTTGTATTTGATCTCGATGGCGTTATAACTAAAACTGCAACTACTCACAGTAGAGCATGGAAAAAAATGTTCGACAACTATCTTCAGGATCGAAGCTCTAAAAACAATGAAGATTTTATTGAATTCACTTCCGATGATTATCTAACTTTTGTTGATGGCAAACCCAGATATGAAGGTGTAAAATCATTTTTAGATTCAAGAAATATTAGCTTACCATTTGGCAGTCCAGAAGATAGCACAGAGTTAACCACTGTATGTGGGCTAGGCAACAGAAAAAACGAAGCTTTTAATGAAGTACTAATAAATGAAGGTGTTGAAGTATATCCTTCAACAGTAAAATTATTGGAACAACTTAAAAAGGACAATATCCGGATCGGAGTTGCCTCTTCAAGTAAAAATGCAAAATCAGTATTGGAAGCTGCTGGTTTAATGCATTTTATCGAAACAAGAGTTGATGGAGTTGTTAGTGCTGAGATTGGTCTTAACGGAAAGCCAGCACCTGATATATTCTTAACTGCAGCTAGTAACCTTGGAGTTGATCCAAACCTGACTATTGTTGTGGAAGATGCCGTTTCAGGAGTACAAGCCGGGAAAAACGGAAATTTTGGATTAGTACTTGGCCTTGCACGAGAAGAAAATAATGAAGCACTTAAAGCAGCTGGTGCCGATATTGTTGTTAATGACTTAGAAGAAATAACTCTAGATGAAATTAATGATTGGTTTAAAACTGGTATTGATGATGACAACTGGAAGCTAACTTACAATGACTACAATCCTAAAAAGGAAAAATCGCGAGAAGCACTACTTACCGTAGGAAATGGATATACCGGAACGCGTGGAGCCATGGAAGAAACATCTTCCTGCGACACGAACAACCCCGGAACCTACATCGCCGGATTATATAATCGTTTGATTACAAAAGTAGCTGGTAAAGATATTGAGAACGAAGATTTTGTTTCTGCCCCAAATTGGCTTTCCATAAGTTTTAAAATTAATGATGAACCTTGGTTCGATCCAAATAATACAACTATTGATCAGGTTACCAGAAGCTTGGATTTTAGAACTGGATTATTAACTCGGAGTATGGTTATTCGTGATTCTGAAAATAATAGGACAAAAATTGAATCTCAACGAATTGCCAGTATGGCAAATCCTCATCAGGCAGCAATAAAATATTGCATTACGCCGCTAAACTATTCTGGGAGTTTGAGTATTTCGAGTAAACTTGACGGCACAATTAAAAACGAAGGTGTTAATAGGTATAAGGCACTTAATTCACAACATCTGGAAGCAGTTGATCAGGGAGGTGAATATAATATTTCATGGTTAAAAGTTAGAACAACACAATCTAGGATTGAAATTTTTGAAGCAGCTAAATTGATTCTTAACAGTAAAAATAATGGATCAAAAAACAACTTTGGTGTTACAACCGATGAAGGAATCGCATACACATACATCGATCAGCAAGTAGTAGAAGGGAAAACAATTACCATTGAAAAACTTGTAACCATTTATGATAGCAACAATATTGAAGGTGATATCGAAAAAAAGTCTTTTGATGAACTTGAAAGAATGTTGTCATTTGATCAAATATTTGAAGAAAGTAAAGTAGCATGGGATACCATCTGGAAAAAAGCTGATATAAAAGTAGCTGGAGACAGAATTGCTCAGAAAATGTTGCGTTTGCACATTTATCATTTGATGGTTAGCGCATCACCTCATAACAAATCAATTGACGCAGGTATTACAGCCCGTGGCTTACATGGAGAAGCCTATCGTGGACATATATTTTGGGATGAATTATTCATACTTCCATTTTACGATATTCATTTCCCGGAAACGGCAAAATCGATGCTAATGTATCGTTATCGGCGACTTAATAAAGCTCGTGAGTATGCAAAAGAATATGGCTATAGAGGTGCTATGTTTCCATGGCAAAGCGGTAGCGATGGAAGGGAAGAAACTCAAATTCTACACCTAAATCCGGTAAGTGGTAATTGGGGCGACGACTATAGTTCACTCCAACGACACGTTTCACTCGCAATAGCATATAATATTTGGCAATACTTCCATATAACCAATGATATTGAGTTTATGGATTCATATGGTGCTGAAATGTATTTAGAGATTTGTCGCTTTTGGGAAAGCAAAGCTGAATACAATAAAACCACCGGGAGATACAGCATTGATAAAGTAATGGGTCCCGATGAGTTCCACGAAAGTTATCCAAATGCAACAGAAGGTGGCATCCGCGACAATGCATATACCAATATAATGACAGCCTGGATGTTTAGTAAAGCTCCTGTTTTACTTGATAGTTTGAGTGAATCTTCGAAAGAAAAATTAGCAGTAAAAATTAATTTCGAAGATAATGAGCTTATTAATTGGCTTGATATTCAATCGAAACTTAACTTAGTAATAAATGAAGAAGGAATAATCTCACAATATGATGGATACTTTGAACTAAAGGAGCTTGATTGGGATTACTATAGAAATAGTTATCCTGATATACATAGATTGGATAGAATACTCAAATCTGAAGGCAAGTCGGCTGATGACTATAAAGTAGCAAAACAGGCTGATACATTGATGACATATTATAATCTCGAAGACAAAGAAATTAACGAAATTATTTCCAATTTAAATTATAAACTTCCTGATGGTTATTTAGAGAAGAATCTCAATTACTACCTACAAAGAACTTCACACGGATCAACTTTAAGCAGGGTTGTTCATTCACAACTTGCAAATATTGTTAACGACAGGCAACTTAGCTGGGATCTTTACATTGATTCATTAACTTCTGATTATAATGATATCCAAGGCGGTACAACAGCAGAAGGAATTCACGCAGGAGTAATGGCCGGAACAGTGATGATAGCAATCTCAAATTTTGGTGGAATTGACCTAAGAGGTGAAATTTTGAAAGTTGAACCAAATATGCCCGATCATTGGAAAGAGTTGAAATTTACTCTCACCTTTAAAGGAATTAATTTCAGTTTCGAAATAAATAATACTTGTGTAAAAGTGATTACTGATAAAGATGCTGATTTATTCATATTTGGCAAGAAACATATAATTGAAAAAAATAAAATATTTACTTTTGAACTTGATAGTTAGTTACTGTTACAAATCTAGCGATAAATAGTCCTAACGAGTGTAGCGAAGAAACTCAACTACTAATTTAAGTATTTAAATCTTTCACTCTTCAAGCAACGCTCAATATGACGAAATAATAAACTGATAACAACAAATGACCAATTATCCAATTATCTAACCATCCAATAAACAATATATCATCATGCTCGAAGACGTATTATTAATAGCACAAAAACACCGCGATGCGGCTGACATAATTACAAATGAAATTTTAAAGCAAAAAAAGGACAAACTTACTGTTGCCATTTCTGGAGAATCAGGTTCTGGTAAATCAGAATTAACGCATGTGATTGCGAAAAATCTGCGCAAGCATGGAATATTTGCTAAGCCAATCCATATCGACAATTTTTACAACACCCTACCCCTTGAACGTGCTCGATGGCGCGAAACAAATGGAGTTGAAAATGTAGTTGGATTAGGTGAATATCAATGGGATAAAATTTATAGGGTAATTGATGATTTTAAAAATAACAGGAAATCATCGATGCCATGTGTTGATTTGGTAACTGAACAAATTGATGAACTTACAACTGATTTTAATGGTATTGATATGCTGATAATTGATGGGCTTTATGCTATAAATACCGATGGTGTTGACATAAAAGTATTTATTGAATTAACATACCACGAAACAAAAAAAGCTCAGTCCGATAGAGGCAAAGAGCCCAACAATCCATTAAGGTGGAGAGTATTAGAGCAGGAACACAAAACAGTTCAATCGATTAAAGACAAAGCAACCATCAAGATTGATAAAGATTATAAGGTTATTCTTTAGTTCCCTGGACTACTGTATTTCATGTAACAGCTTTAATTTATTGTACAATTAGGCTATTACCCTTCATCAGCGCGATCACAAAACTTCTGCCAAATTGACTGTAATATATACTTGGCCTGCCTTTTGATATTGCAGTTTTGCAAATTGAATTTGAAAGCAATAAAACTATTAAAAAATGAGTGAAGAAAATATAGAAGACGTAACTTTCGAAAATAACGATGATAAAGCTTTAAAAGAAGAGGGAGATGAAACAATATCCAACGAAAAACCTCAGAAAAAAAGCAGGAAACTAAAGCTTGAAAAAAAACTTGAAGAGGCAAACGAGAAATACAACGAAATAAATGACAAGTATTTGCGTCTGTATTCAGAATTTGATAATTACCGAAAAAGAACAAATAAAGAACGCCTCGATCTACTTAAAAGTGCATCGCAAGAAGTTATTATTGACATGCTACCAGTGCTTGACGATTTCGATCGTGCATTAAAGGCCATGGATGACCAGGGAGTTGATGCTGAAACAAAAATGGGTCTTGAGTTAATTTACAATAAGTTCAATAGTGTTCTTACACAAAAGGGTTTAGAACCAATGAATTCTATTGGCAAAGATTTTGATACTGATTACCATGAGGCAATTACGAATATCCCTGCACCCTCTGATGACTTGGTAGGTAAAGTAGTTGATGTTATTGAAAGAGGATATTTATTGAATGGCAAAATAATACGATTTGCCAAGGTTGTAGTTGGTAGCTAGCCATTAGAACACGAAATTGAAATATTGAAAAATAGTTATGAGTAAAAAAGATTATTACGATGTATTGGGGGTTGGGAAGAGCGCCTCTGTTGAGGATATAAAGAAGGCATATCGTAAGATGGCAATCAAGTATCATCCGGATAAAAACCCGGATAATGCGGAAGCCGAAGAAATGTTTAAGGAAGCTGCCGAAGCATATGAAGTTCTAAGCAACCAGGATAAGAGATCGCGTTACGATCAATTCGGGCATGATGGAATGCGAAGTGGTGGAATGGGCGGCAGTCATATGTCGATGGATGATATATTTAGCCATTTCGGTGATATTTTCGGTGGAGCATTTGGCGGTGGTGGCTTCGGTGGTCAATCAAGCAGAAGGCGCGTAAATCGAGGTTCTAATCTCAGAGTTAAAGTCAAACTTACATTGGCCGATGTAGCTCATGGAGTTGAAAAGAAAATCAAGCTTAATAAATATATTGGATGTGATTCTTGCCATGGTTCAGGTTCCGAAAGAGGTAGTTCTGCTTCAACTTGCCCTACTTGTCATGGTCAGGGACAAGTATCACGAATTACAAATACCTTTCTTGGTCAAATGCAAACTGCTTCTACTTGTCCGCAATGTGGCGGCAGTGGTGAACAAATAACCAATAAGTGTAACGAATGCCACGGAAATGGTATTGTTAAAGGTGAAGAGGTTGTTAGCATAAATATACCAGCCGGTGTTGCCGATGGTATGCAATTATCAGTTGGTGGCAAGGGAAATGCCGGAGCACGTGGTGGAGTTCCGGGAGATTTGATCGTACTAATTGAGGAAAAAGAGGATCCAAATTTAGTGCGTGATGGCAATAACCTACTTTACGATTTATATGTAAACTTTGCGGATGCCGCTCTTGGTACAACCAGCGAAATTCCAACAATTGACAGTAAAGCCAGAATTAAAATAGACCCCGGAACTCAGGGAGGTAAAGTATTGCGATTAAAAGGAAAAGGGATACCCGATGTAAATGGTTATGGAAGGGGCGACTTATTGGTAAATGTTAACATCTGGACACCACGCGATCTTTCAAAAGAAGAAACAGCTATGATGGAGACATTGAGAGATTCCAAAAATTTCAAACCAAATCCTACTGCGAAAGACAAAAGTTATTTTGATCGAATGAGGGAATTCTTCTCTTGATTATCAAGAGTTTTGCTCTTTCGGATTTGTAATCCGAAAGTAATGAGCCTTGGATTTCCAATCCAACTTAATTGACGAAAGTTTTAACATTTTTTTTAAATTACTATATTTTTGAAGATGTTACATTTGCACCATTAAATCTTACAACTAATTCCAAACTATGGATAATAATATTGCTCTCCAGGCAATCAATGTATCAAAGAGTTACGCAAACCATAAAGCTCTTAATAAAGTTAGCATTGAAGTTCCATCTCAAAGTATTTTTGGTCTACTTGGCCCAAATGGAGCTGGTAAAACAACTCTTATACGGATCATTAACCTTATCTCGGTAATGGATGAGGGCAGGATATTACTCAATGGCCGTAACATCAGCACAAAAGATATTGCAAATATTGGCTACCTACCTGAAGAAAGAGGTCTTTATAAAAAAATGAAAGTTGGCGAACAAGCTGTTTATCTTGCTCAACTAAAAGGGATGTCGAGAAGTGATGCCATGAAACAACTTAAAATATGGTTCGAGAAATATGAAATAGGCTCATGGTGGAATAAAAAAGTTGAAGAACTATCAAAAGGAATGGCTCAAAAGGTTCAGTTTATTGTTACAGTATTGCATAAGCCCGATCTGCTTATTTTTGATGAACCCTTTAGTGGATTCGATCCGATAAATGTGAATCTTCTTAAAGATGAAATCCTTCAACTACGAAATAATGGGGCTACAATTATTTTCTCAACCCATAATATGGCATCGGTAGAAGAGCTATGTGATAATATTGCTCTGATACATAATAGCCAAACTGTACTTTCGGGAAAAATTCATGAAATAAAAGATAGTTACAAATCAAATATTTTTGAGGTAGCATATAAGTCTTTAAACGAAATTAGTTTCTCAAATAATAATTATTCTATCAACGAAAGCAAGTTAATCCGAAATATCCATTATTCAACAATTAAAATGAATAATGGATCTACTTCAAACGACCTTCTTCAACAGATTATACCACAAGCAGAAATAATATCTTTCAAAGAAATACTTCCATCAATAAATGATATTTTCATTCAAGAAGTTAGTTCATAAATGAACGTTCTTAATTTATATCACAATCGAACAATTGAACAATCGAACAATTGAAACAAATAACAGATGAACAAAATCTTCCTCATAATACAGCGCGAATATCTTTCAAGGGTAAAAAAAAGATCGTTTATTGTAATGACAATTATTGGGCCGGTACTAATGGCTGCAATGATTATACTCCCGGCTTACCTAGCCGATTGGAGTCAGGCTACCGACAAACGAATTGCAGTATTAGATGAAACCGGTTGGTTTTTAGAAAAATTTAAGGAAGAGGATAATCTAACTTTCTATTATGTTTTCGGCAATCTTGACGAAGAAAAAGAAAATGCTCTTACAAAAAATGGAGACTTATTACTTTATATACCTCGAACCGAATTAAATATACCTGTAAATTCCGAACTCTATTCGTTAAAACAACCCGGCCTTAATGTAACATCCTACATTAAATCAATAATGAAAGAAATTGTTGAAAATAAAAAGTTACTCGCATCTGGTATCGACCCGGAAATAATAAAATCAGCAAAAGTCAATATTAACTTGCAAACCATTAAAGTTGAAGAAGATGGAATTGAGAAAAAAAGCAATACTGAAGTTGAAGTGGGTCTTGCAATATTCTCTGGCATAATGATATATTTTTTTATTTTCATGTTTGGTGTACAGGTACTTAAGGGAGTTATGGAAGAAAAATCGAATCGCATAGTTGAGGTTATAATTTCTTCTGTAAAACCATTTCAGTTAATGCTTGGTAAAATATTTGGTGTGGCTTTGGTAGGATTAACACAGTTTTTGCTTTGGATAATTCTTACACTTATAATTGTTGGAATATTCCAGTCGGGGGCATTTACTGACAGCAGTTCGGCCATGGATATGTTGGGTAACAGCGATGTTCTCAAGAATGCAGGAAAAGGTGGTATTGATCCAATGATAATGGTAAATGAAGTAATTGGTGGTATTAACATCAAGGTAATGATATTTAGTTTTATTTTTTATTTCCTTGGTGGATATCTGCTCTACTCCTCACTTTTTGCTGCCATAGGTGGCGCAATCGATCATGATACCGATAGTCAGCAATTTATGCTTCCCGTTTCCATTCCACTTATATTTTCCATCGCTCTTTCAGGCGTTATCGTAAATCAACCCGACAGCACACTGGCTATATGGATGTCGATGATACCATTTACTTCACCAATTACCATGATGATGCGTATTCCATTTGGAGTACCAATGTGGCAGATATACGTATCGATGGGATTACTTGTTATTGGTTTTATTTTCACCACATGGATGGCTGGAAAGATTTATAAAACCGGTATATTAATGTATGGGCAAAAAGTTAGCTACCCTATTATTTGGAAGTGGCTTACTAAGAAATACTAATCTTTTATTTTCTTCAAGTAAAACAGCTGCTTTTTATTAACTTTCATGTCGGATATGGTTACGGTTAGTAAACTATCCTTCTGAATTTTATAAACGATCTTTTCAGGAAATTCATTTTCGGGGTTAATAAAAGTCCAACTTTTCTTCGAAGCGTGAACAAGCAAGAAATCAACATGAATTTTTTCATCACCAATAAAAACTCGATAATAAACCGAATCCTCCTCCTTTAGTATAGATAGTGATTCGTAAAAAGCTGTATCAGCACCATTCAAACTAAAACCTTCTCCTTGCAATAGGCTATCATTAATAGTTCGCCAGTTTTCACTGAATTTCACCCCCTTATATGATTCCCATCTACCCGATAGTGCTTTAATATCCTGAATAATTTCTGACGAATTTGGATTATAACATGAGTTCAAAAAAAGTAATAATAACAAATTCAAAAACAATGGTTTCGAGATTGAAGAATTCATAAATGCATCTATTAATTAAAGTGCCGAAAGTTAATTAAAATCAATTTGCTAATTCTCAAATATTATTCTATTTTTGCAGGCTCAAAAAAATGAAGTAAATAATTAATAATTAAGATCAAATGCAGAATAGAGGAGCTATTAAGTTTTTTGCCATTGCTTTTGCATTAGTTTGTCTTTATCAACTTAGTTTTACATTTGTAACTAGCAGAGTTGAGAAGAAAGCTAAGGAATATGCGACTAACGAAATTGCCGTTCAAGAGGCCAACAAACTTGCAGGGGGAGACCAGATTCTGGAATCCTATTTAATGGATTCAATTGCTAACGCAAGACAGAATTATTATGAGGATAGTATTCAGAATGTGGTAGTTTACGACATACTAGTAACTGGGTATACTTATAAAGAATGTAAAGAACGTGAAATCAACCTTGGTTTGGACCTTAAAGGTGGTATGAACGTTGTGCTTGAGGTATCAGTTGGTGATATAGTTAATGCCCTTTCAGGCAAGAGTCAGGATCCTGTTTTCAGACAAGCTATGACAATGGCTTATGAAAAGCAAAAAAGCAGTGGACAGGGATTTGTTACTCTATTTGGTGAATCATTTAAAGAGGTAGACCCAAATGCAAGACTTGCTTCTATTTTCCTTTATGAATTTAAAGATAAAGGAATAACAACCAATTCCACCAACGAAGAAGTATTAGCAGTTATTGATAAAGAAGCTAACGAAGCTATCGACAGATCATACCAAATTCTTCGTACACGTATCGACCGTTTTGGTGTAGCACAACCTAATATTCAAAAACTTGCCACAACAGGTCGAATTGCAATTGAACTTCCGGGTATCAAAGATGCTAGTCGTGTTAGAAAACTTCTACAAGGAACAGCAAAACTTGAATTCTGGGAAACCTATAATTTTTCTGATTTGTACACATATTTTGATGAAGCAAACGCTACATTAAAAACTGAAGAAATACTTGAGGAAGAAACTTTAGAAGCAGCAAAGGCAAAAGAAATTGCAAAAGATGGTTCAACTGAAAACAAAGTTGCAACTGATGTTGAAGCCGAAGGTGATTCAGATACAATAGTTGCTGATGGTAAGGAATCAACCAATAAACTACTCGACCAAATTGAAGCTGATACAACAGCAACTCCTGACAGCGAAATGAATTTTAAAGAATATGCTAAGAAATTCCCTCTTTATGCATATCTACAACCTTCATACGCACAGGACGAATCAGGAAGACCTTACCCGGCACAAACAGCTCGTATAGGTTTTGCTGCAATTAAAGATACCGCGCGCATTAACCATATGCTTAAAATTGTTAAAGATATTTTCCCTAGAGATTTAAAACTTGTTTGGACTGTTAAACCAAATCCACAATCACCTGACGTACTTGAGTTAATTGCCCTTAAAGCTAGTTACCGTGATGGTAGTGCAGCTTTAGGAGGTGATGTTATTGTTGATGCTCGTCAGGATTACGATCAAAATGGTGGTATTGCAGTTGATATGCAGATGAATGCACAAGGAGCTAAAGTTTGGAAAAGACTTACAGGCGAAAGTATTGGTAAGCAAATAGCAATTGTACTTGATAATTATGTTTATTCATTCCCAGTTGTAAATGGTGAAATACCTAGTGGGAGATCATCAATTTCCGGTGGAAGTATGGATTTAAACGAAGCTCAGGATTTAGCAAACATTCTAAAAGCAGGTAAATTACCTGCATCAGCTCACATTGTTGAGGAAGCTGTAGTTGGCCCTTCACTAGGTCGTGAGGCAGTTAGCGCTGGTATGAACTCTTTCATTTTGGCCTTTATTCTGGTACTGGCATATATGATTGTTTACTATAACCGTGCTGGTTTAGTAGCCAATTTTGCACTTATAGCAAACATGTTCTTCTTGTTTGGTGTACTTGCTTCACTTGGTGCGGTTCTTACACTTCCCGGAATGGCAGGTATCGTATTAACATTGGGTATGGCTGTTGATGCGAACGTAATTATTTACGAACGTATTAAGGAAGAGATTCGAGCAGGTAAAGGAATGCGACTAGCAATTACCGATGGTTACAAAAATGCATATTCTGCTATTATTGATGGTAACGTAACTACACTGCTAACTGGTATTGTACTTTATGTATTTGGAACAGGCCCGGTACAAGGTTTTGCAACTACATTAATTATTGGTATCCTATCATCACTATTTACTGCGATCTTCATTTCGAGAATGATATTCACTTGGATGCTTAACACAAACAAGACAGTTAACTTCTCAACAAAAGCAACAGCAAATATCCTTGCTAATGCAAACTTCAATTTCATTGGATGGAGAAAGAAAGCATATATTATTTCAGGAGCTTTAGTTGTTATTAGCATTGCCTCACTGGCAACTAAAGGTTTAAACTTCGGTATTGATTTTACAGGTGGGCGTACTTACGTGATAAGATTTGACAAAGATGTAAATACAGAAGATGCCAGAAAAGTTCTAACGGTAGAGTTTGAAGGTAATTCTCCGGAGGTAAAAACATTTGGTGCTAACTCACAAATTAAAGTAACCACAAAGTATTTAATTGATGAAGATGGTATTGAAATAGATGGTATCATCCAAAACAAACTACACAATGGGTTAAAAGGAATGTATACTGAAGAAATTAAATATTTTGATTTCTCATCGGATGTTGAAGGTGAAAACAAAATGTTGGGGATTTTAAGTTCACAGAAAATTGGACCTACAATTGCTTATGACATTAGAACGAAAGCATATTTTGCTATTTTCTTCGCTCTTATAATTATCTTTATCTACATTGCAGCGAGATTTAAAAAATGGCAGTTTGGTTTAGCTGGTGTAGCCGCACTTTTTCATGATACTATTATAACAATGGGTCTATTCTCAATATTCTACGGAGTACTTCCATTTAGCATGGAAATCGATCAGGCATTTATTGCAGCTATCTTAACTATTATCGGTTACTCAATTAATGATACTGTAATTATCTTCGACCGTATTCGTGAAAACACAGCTCTATTCCCTAAACACAGCATTAAAAGCAATATTAATACTGGACTTAACAGCACATTAGCACGTACAATTAACACATCAGGAACAACACTTGTTGTGTTACTAGTGATATTCATCTTTGGTGGTGAGGTTATCAGAGGATTTATCTTTGCTCTATTGATTGGTGTTCTGGTAGGTACATATTCATCACTGTTTACTGCTAGTCCAATTGCATACGATTTGCTTGGTGGCGACAAACAGGAAAAAGAAGTAGCTGAAAAAGAGGCTCGACTAAAAGCTAAAAAAAGCACTAAAAAATAAGTTTAATAATTAAACTAAAAAAAGTCCCATTGCATCGCTTTGGGACTTTTTTTTTACCTATATTAAAGATAAGTATTCATTGATTAATCATGAATTAATAATTTTTATTATTTAGTCCCAGAATCAGTGGCAATCTTTTTTTACCTTACTTTGCAATTTATAACAATTCTAAATTAAAATATCATAACAATGAAAAAAACAGTATTATTATTAACAGTTATTGCTTTTACAACTATCCTTACTAAAACAGTATCAGCACATTGCGAAGTGCCTTGTGGCATTTACAACGACGAATTAAGGATTGAGTTAATTAAAGAACATATTCAAACAATTGAAAAAGCAATGAATCAAATAACCGAAATTCAGAATAGCGAAACGGTTAACTACAATCAGCTCGTACGGTGGATAAACACAAAAGAAATGCATGCTACCCTGATTCAGGAAATTACCGAGCAATATTTTCTAGCTCAAAGAGTCAAATTTGCATTACCATCTGATAAAGAGAACTATACAAAGTATATTAATCAACTAACCTATCTACACCAACTCATTGTTTTTTCGATGAAGGCAAAGCAATCAACCGATTTGAAATATATTGATGATCTTAATAAATCAGTTACTAATTTTGAAATTGTATATTTTGGAAAAGATGCACATCGCCATGATTTAAAAGGAGAACACAAATAATAGTTCGATTTTGATGGATCGATGTTGAATAATTTTCGTAATTTGGTTTTGTGTATTGACTATTATTTAAGGACATAATAGATAAACTGCTTTTGTTTATCATAATTGAGAATGAAAATATATGGATTACAAAGAAACTATCGCATGGTTATTTACCCAACTTCCTATTTATCAACGAATAGGCAAAGCAGCGTATAAACCTGATCTCTCAAATACGATAGCAATTTTGGAAGCCATTGGTAATCCTGAAAAAAAAGTCATGGCGATCCATATTGCCGGTACAAATGGTAAGGGAAGTGTTTCACATATTATAGCCTCCATATTACAAGAAGCAGGTTATAAAACAGGCCTTTATACTTCACCACATTTAAAGGATTTCAGAGAGAGGATTAAAATTAACGGCGAGCTAATACCCGAAGAAAAAATAATCAGCTTTGTTAATACACACAAAGATGTTTTCAAAAAAATATCTTCCTCATTTTTTGAGATGACCGTTGGACTTGCTTTCGATTATTTTGCTGAAGAAAGTGTTGACTTCGCTGTTATCGAAACAGGGCTTGGAGGCAGGCTCGACTCAACTAACCTTTGCGAATCCATTATTACAACAATAACTAATATTGGAATTGACCACACAGCTTTCTTGGGCGATACTCTTGAAAAGATAGCAGTTGAAAAAGCGGGAATAATAAAACCACATATACCTGTAATTGTGGGAAAACACCAAGTGGAGACTGATTATGTTTTTATTGAAAAAGCTAAGGAAATGAGATCACCATTGGTTTTTGCAGAAGATGATATGGAACTTAGGTCATTCCTGTCGGAAGATAATAGTGTACAATCGTTTGACATGTGGTATAATAACCTGAGCATTTTTACAAATTTAAAATCACCACTTCTCGGAGAATACCAAAAGGAAAATATATTAACTGCTTTGAGGACAATTGTGCATCTTAAAGAAAATAAAATTGTAGGTTTATCTTGCGATGATATAATTAACGGGATGGAAAACGTAATTTCCAATACCGGTTTTTATGGTCGTTGGCAACTACTAAGCACAAACCCAAAAACTATTTGTGACACCGGACATAATATAGATGGTATAAAAGCAATTGTTTATCAGATTGAGACTCTTAATTTTAATCATCTTCACTTTGTAATAGGAATGGTAGCTGATAAGGAAATAACTAGCATTCTAACCTTATTGCCAAAAAATGCGACCTATTATTTCTGTAAACCGGACATTCCAAGAGGTTTGAATGAAGATGAATTAGCTGAATTTGGATTTAAAGCAGGTTTAAACGGGAAATCATATAACTCGGTAATGCAAGCATATCATTCTGCAAAAAACAATGCAGGAGTCAACGATTTAGTTTTTATTGGAGGAAGCACATTTGTTGTAGCCGAGGTTATATAAAAAAGTTTTTCCATTTACATAGTAAAATCAAATTATAAAATGAGCATTTTTAATATTATCCAACTTGGCCTAATACTTATACTATTTGCATTTTTGATATATTATGTATGGTCCATATTTTTTGGAAAGAACTATCAGCCACTAGTCTGGAAACAGAAAGCCAAACAAAATATGATATCAAAAGAGTTAATTAAATTAGAAGGTAAGTATAAAGACAAAGACCGTTTTTTTAATTTATGGTTTCAGGTTGAGCGATTAAAAGAATCAAAAATTGAAGGATCATTTGCTGAGCTTGGAGTTTACAAAGGAGATTCAGCTGCAGTGCTTCATGCGATGGATCCATCCAGAGAATTTCATTTATTCGATACATTTGAAGGGTTTCAACAAAAGGATCTTGAAAATGAAACCGGGAAAGCAGCCACATATACAACTCATAATTTCGCTGATACATCAATTGACAGAGTAAAACAAAAACTCACCTCCAACAAGTTTTATTTCCATCAAGGATACTTTCCAGAAACTGCTAAGGATATTGACAATATGGGATTTGCTCTAGTGAACATGGATGTAGATTTATACAATCCAACAAAAGCAGGCCTTGAATATTTCTATCCTCTACTGTCGAAAGGAGGTGTTATAATTGTACACGATTATAATCCTGATTGGCCTGGCATAATGAAGGCTGTTGATGATTTTGCCAGCACAATCCCCACTCCTATTGTTCCTTTAACAGATACTGATAGTAGCGTGATGTTTTTTAAACCTAAGGGATTTTAGATAAGAATATTGGGATAAAAGAAACTAAAGTATTTGCAATAAAAATGCAGTGTTTTAACCTTTAACTAGATAAAAAAGGTAATCATTTACCAACAACTATTTTTTTTACATCAACTGTTCTTCCTTCAACGATTAATTTTACGATATAAAAACCATTTTTCAAATTGCTTGCAGATAACTTGGTTGATGTACTACTCTTCTCCAGATTTATTAAAGAAACCAATGTTCCATCGATATTATTAATCTGAAGAATAGAATTATCACTCACTGGAAGGAAGGTAAAAGTTGTGCTTTGGTAGAATGGATTAGGATAATTACATAGTTCCATATCATAACTAATTTGACTATCGATTCCCGCTGCGAAAGGCATTGGGAGTTTCAGTCCAACCGGGCGATGGTCGCTAACATTTTCGTCATAATCATAAAATCCTCCTTCAAAATAATCATCTAATCTGATAGTTTCAACAACTGAAACTTCACTACTAAAATCGTCAAATAATTCATTGGTTATAAGTATATGATCGATATGAGAAGGCCACGATGGATACGACCAATTGTAATTACTACCTTCTGCAATACTCATATCCACAAAGTTGTAACTATCTGGATTATCTAAAAACACTTGAAATACATTATTTGGTGAAGGCTCAGCAATTAAGTCATTGAGATCGCCCACGATTATTACATTTTCAATTGGATAATTATCCGCAATATACTGATCAAATAGAATACTGGCATCCCATCGCCTTTTTTCCTCATCCCAATCATCATTCATATCAAGATATCCATCACCACAACATTTATAATGATTATTGATAATAATATAGCGGGTATTCATATAATCCATTTCCATCACATATGGCGATCTTGGAAATTCGCGGCTTTTGTCAGTATAAATCTCAAAAATATTCACATTTTTAATGACCTCCGTTTTGTAAATATATGCCAAAGCTGCATATGGGTTATAGGCATATGATCCATCCCACCCATCTAAATCCTCAATCAATTCATTAAACTTGTTGAAATCTTCAACTTCCTGAATAGCTATTATATCAACGTCGAGAGCTTCAATTATCTGCCGTACATAGTTAACAGTTGGCTGACCATTTTTGGGAAAATGTTCAATGTTCCATGTAACTACCTCAAGTGTTGAATCCGTTCCAAAGGTAAGGTCTTCAAATTGAGCAAACACTGTTAAACTACTGATTAATAATACAAATAAAAATATCGTTCTATTCATTTTTTCCTCTTTTTGCCTGTATTGATGATAACTATTTATTAGGATGGTACTTTATCTGCATCCCATGAATAAAATTTCTCAGCATCTGATCCATGCAAGGGCGATAATGGATATGTCCTTCCTTCCGAAAAAATGCACTTAACTCGTGTTTACTTATATTAACATTCACTAACTTAAGCATGTCCAGCACATCCGTATCTTTAAGATCTAAAGCTATTTTAAGTTTTCTAAAAATGATATTATTGTTTAAACGTTGTTCGGCTATTGGTTGGACTCCTTCCTTTTTACCTCGTTTAAGATTAATAAAACCGTTTAAAAATATTGATAACTCATAATCTGGCAATTCCACATAATCAGGATCACCAGGTTTTTTAAGCCAATTACTTACCGCAGCTCTTGTTACCTGATAATCAGCTAATGAAAATATATCGATCATTTTTGAATCTTTTAGATCGAATGTATATCTAATACGGCGAATAATATCATTATTGTTTATCATATACCTGAATACAAATTTTAGATAATTTGTTCAAATTTACGATAAAACAACATCGAAAAGGTAAAAGTTAAATCTAAGTTAAGATCCAACTAAACTTATATTTCTCTTGTGGGATTTTAATTCGTTCCGAAATGCGTTGGAGGCGGTTTGGCAATGCCATAAGATAATCACGTGCTTTCTCAGCCCTATCGTTTAAGTTTGAGATATTTTCAATATCCCATTCTTTCAATAACGATTTTAAGATGTCGATATAATCCTGTGTTGTATATACCATTGTGCGCTGAGCAGCATCAGAGAAGTGATTAAACAATTCACTTATTTTTCCTCCGGATTCTCTAAGGAAATGCGCAGGCATTATGATTTTCTTTTTCATCATATCTTCAAAAGCAAGCATCATCTCACTTGTATCCAACTCAAAAATTCGTGATGCGAAATCTTTATAAGCACTCGCATGTCGAGCTTCATCATTTGCAATAAAACCACATATCTTTGCCAATTGCTTATTACCCGAGTTTTTTGCATGTATGGCAACCCTTCGATGAGAAAGGTTTGTAGCTGTTTCCTGAAAACTTGTGTAAATAAAACTTCTGTATGGATCGTTGGCAGTTTGAAGATCAAACCCATCGTTTATCAAATATTGGGTAGAAGTCTCCATCTGGCGCATGTTAACCCTTCCACTTAAGTAAAGGTATCTGTTAAGTAAGTCACCATGCCTGTTTTCTTCGGCTGTCCATGCTCTCACCCATTGCGACCAACCGCTTCTGTTTTCCTGATCAATGCCTTCGATGTTCATTAACCATGCTTCATAGGTTGGCAAAGCTTCTTCAGTTATTGTATCCCCTATTAATACAGCCAGTAAATCGTCATCCAGATCTTTTGCAAGCGATTGAATTTCTCTAACATCATTGATAAAATCAGGCTTGGTTGAATCGGGAAGCAAATCAGAAGGTTGCCAGTTTTCTTCAATGGGCTTTAAGTAAGCAGCAATGAACTCATCCATCGACTTGGCAAGAGTATGCATTACTTCCTTACGGATATTTGATATATTCATTATTGAAATCGTGATTAGTTAATGGTAGTTGGTGAATGATGAATTGACATGAGGTGAGTTTTGTAGCTATTTTGCAAGTTCAAGGGCCTTTGGGAAAAGAATATTATTTTCAAGATGGACATGTACATGCAAATCATCTTCAAATTGATGAAGCAGTTTAAAAGAAACCTGATATGTATTGCAGGCATCCTCTGGTAGTAAATAACTTTTCGTTATTTTGTTTATATGATCCATCGTACCACCGGCAAAATCATGTTCGCCAAACATTCGTGTAATTTCACTTACTATTGTAGTTTTCGATTTATCAGCACCTGATGAAATAACTTCCTTAATAGCAGGGAAAAGTACCTCCTCTTCATTTTTCATATGCTGGGTCAGTTCTTTGTTTATTTTATCAAACAAATCTGCCACTTCAATTAATTCGGGATGATGTTCACCATGAACGGAAGCAATCTTACTTGTGTAAAAAACCAATTCAGGCATTTTTGCTTTCACAAAACTATGATGGGTATTCACAATGTAATCACACAAAAACCCAAGTTCCCAATCCTTAAAATTTAATGTATGACTGATTGGTTCGTTTTCAAGGTTCTGAAGTTTTTTTAACACGGGTTCCTTCTCTATTCCCTTTTCAAGACATGCTTCCGAGAGATTTTGTTTTCCACCACAGCAAAAATCAATGCCAGCCTCCATAAAAACAGTTGAAGCCCTGAAATCAGAAGTAACAATCTCACCTATACTTAGTTCATTTAATTGTGTATTATCCATCACGTTATATTAAGTTTTGATTTTGCAAATATACAATATTTATCTATAAAAGACTTTAAGGTCTTTTTATATTGTATTATTATTGTATTTTTGAAATACATTTAATTATAACAAGCGTGTTTAAAAAGGAAACCGAATATGCTTTACGCAGTTTGATTTATATACAGATTCAAAATCTGGAAAAAAGGAGACCCGGTATTATTGAAATTGCTTCAGAAATAGACGCCCCTTTTCCATTCACAGCCAAAATATTACAACGATTGGTCAGGGCTGGTTTTATTGAATCACTGAAAGGGAAAAACGGTGGTTTCTTTTTTAATCCCAGAAAACCGGAATTAACATTAAAGGAAGTAATTTATTACATTGAAGGTGAAAAAGCATACACTGGTTGCGGACTTGGATTAAGCACCTGCGATGATACATGTCAGTGCCCGATACATAGTTCGTTTTCGCTAATCAGGGAAGAAACAGAGAAACTCATATCGGAAGAAACAATTCAAAAGCTTGCATTGAAAAAAGCTGTTTCGGTTGATATAGTTTTAAATCGATTATAATTATTTCTGTAATATTTTGTTCTAATCAACCGATTCCCCTACAAAGTGAATAACAATCCGGTTGGCAAACCCCTTTCGGTTTATTGGATCTCCAGATACTATTATGATTGCATCGCTTAATTCTGCCCATTTCTTCGATATTAAGAGATGGTCGATATTACGTATAAAATCACTGCCTGATTTGGGTTGGTGCATTTTTATCGGTGCTACGCCATATAATAGCGACAACTGCCGTAGACGGTTTTCCTCGGCATTAAATGCAAGTATTGGCACCTGCATCCTGTGCTGTGATAGGTATACCGCGCTGCCCCCCATATTGGTCCATACAACAATGAACTTAGGGTTAATCTCATTAACAAGGGTCTGAACACCTTTTGCAATGGCTGCCGCCCTGAATGAAAGGTCTGGCTTTTCCATGTCGGTTCCAGCCTTTATTGAATTAAGTTTGATATAATTATTGGTTCGAAATGCAATTTTATTCATCATCCGTACTACTTGTATGGGATACTTTCCAACGGCTGTTTCACCTGAGAGCATTACTGCATCAGCACCATCAAATATTGCATTGGCTACATCCGATACTTCTGCCCGTGTGGGCACCGCTGATTCGATCATGCTTTGTAACATTTGTGTGGCAACAATAACCGGTCGTCCATGTTCCTGACAAAGTTTAATAATCTGTTTTTGAAGGATGGCAACCTCAGCCAGATCCATTTCAACACCCAGGTCGCCACGTGCCACCATCACTGCATCAGTTTCCATAATTATGGCTTCCAGGTTATCGATTGCCTGTGGCTTCTCAATCTTTGTGATAACAGGAATAAAATTATCCCTCACACTTGATAGTTTTGAAAACCCTAAATCCCCACCTGAAGTAGTTATCTTTCCAGGCCTTGCCCCAAGTTCTATTAATAGATTTTTCAAAACACTAATATCTTCGGCCTGCCTTACAAAACTAAGCGCCAGGTAGTCGAATTTGTGTGCTACGGCAAAATCAACACAAGCTTTGTCCTTTTCTGTCAAAGCAGAAACACTTAGATTAGTATGTGGTAGATTGATACCTTTTGAACTGGAGATTGTACCTCCAATAATTACTTTGCAGTGAAGTTCATGTTTGCCATTTCTTGTTTTTTGCTCAATACATTCTAGTTCAATATTACCATCATCAATTAATATTTTTTCACCTATTTTAACTTCGGTAATAAACTCGGGCAAAGTTGAAGAGAAAGATAATTCATATCCCTCACTGCCGGCTAATATTTCTTCGTGGACAAAAACAATGCAATCATCCTCCACAACAAAAACCCCACCATCAACTACCTTTCCTACCCTAATCTTTGGACCTGAAAGATCGCCCATTACTGCAACAAATATTCCTGTTTGTTTTTCTGCTTCCCGAATGTAGCTATATGTTTTTTCATGCGCTTCAAATGAACCATGGGAAAAATTAATCCGAAAAACCCTTACACCTTCGTTGATCAGGGATATTATTGTATTAACCGAATCGGTTGCAGGGCCAAGGGTTGCAATTATTTTAGTTAGCTGGAAATCGTGAGTTAATTTAGATTGCATAGTCTTAATTTGATAGTTTTGATTTAGTGCAAATATTAATAAATAAATTCATTACTACTAACAAATTTTTCGGTACGTACTTAAGTAACTATTCCATAAATCAAATACATTAAAAATATCATATGCGAGGGATAAACATTGGGGTTCGTTTCTTATAGATCATATATTCTTCGCCCAACCGTTTTTCCAATTCCGGTTCTTCAATTATTTTTAACTCAAGGGTATTAAGTAAAATAAATATTGGTGTAAAAATCAGAATAAGTGATAAGCTGCCAATCCAAAATCCAATCCCAAAGAACAGAGAAAACACCCCTGTCAACATTGGATTCCGTGTATAGGCGTATGGACCAACACACACAAGTTTAGGGGGAGGATTAAGGGGGACGGGGGTTCCTTTTACTTTTAGAAAATGGGTGATCGACCATATAATATAAAAAAGCCCAAACAGCGAAAATAAGACTGAAACAATTTCGCTCCAAATACCCAGACTCAGTTTTGGTAAACTCAGAATATTATCACAATATATTGCGGCCAAAACAAATACGGAGACAAAGGTTCCAAATATCAATAAACCAACAGGTGTTAGAAGAGTACGCAATTTTTTAGATCCTGTTGCACTATTATACAAAAAATTAATCCAGTTTTTTTGAATGCTCATTGTTTTACTCCTTCTCAAAATTTAAGTTTATTTTATGATTAGTGAAGTATCTGTTATGTTGTAAATTTACATAAATATCACAAATAATGGCAAAAAAAAAGCGCCCTGACTAGGAGCGCTTTAGTAAATAGACAATTATTTAATTTAAAACAATTACTTTTAAGATGACCTAAAAGCAACAATGATCCAGTGTGCCGACTTTAAAAACACATAATCTGGATTTACCTTTAAAATGAATAGTATTACCTAATTCATTATATTTCATTTATTAATTTGGTTTGTTTTGCAAACATATAACGTATAATTGAACCAGGTTAATAAAAGTGTACTACATTTAGGGAACAAGTAAAAAAAACAGCGTGCATTAATAGTGCACAAACCCTGTTACCTCCTCTTTTTCTGGATATTAACCCTATAGATAATTTAAATAACCTGATATACTTTGTGTGTCATTTGTTAGATTAAAACGTTTCCTAAGTCGTGTACGTGCAACATTTAATGCACGAATGCTCTGCCCTGTAATTGCCGATATATCTTTTGAACTCATATCAAGATATAAAAATGCACACAACCTTTTTTCGTTGGTAGTAAGCTCAGGATATTTATTGGCTAATTTTGTAAAAAATTCCTTATTGACACTTTCAAAGCGAATTTCAAATTCCTTCCATAGTTGATCGTTTTGCTTAAATGATATACCTCGAATAATATCTGAAACTTCCTTTTGGCTGTCTCTATTCAACTTCAGCGTTAAGGCACTTAACTTTTTAACTATTTCCTTTTCAGCTTCATGTCGCTGTATGAGGGCCATAATCCTTGTTGTAAGTTCCCTATTTCGAGTTTCCAACCTTTCTTCCAGTAGTGTATTTTCAAGATTAATATTTGTACTTCTCTGACGTAATCTTGAGTAAAACAGTAATATAATTATTATCACTGAAAACAACAAGAAAAATATTATCATTGTCTGATAGTAAGTGTATTGGTTCTCTATTTCCAGCTGTTTTTCTTCAAACTCCAATTCTCTTGCTAATTTTATGGCATCGATTTGTTTTTTGTGATCTAAACTAAATATTGATTGCGACAATTTCGAATATTCTCTATAATAAAAATAAGCCAACTCGTACTTTTCTTGTTTATCATAAATCTTACTCAGTGATGAATATATGGTTATTAGCAATTCGTCATAATCATCGTCTTTTGCCAGTTTCTCAACCAATATTAGAATACGTTCTGCAGCTTTTATTGAATCCAGATCAACCAAAATATTTGAATAAGTTATATTCGACCATATGTAAACCCTGCTAGATATTTCCTTTGAAATAATTAATGCATCTTTAATATTTATCAAAGCATTATCATAGTCACCCGCAATTCTATACACCTCAGCGAGGTTTGACTGTATTTCAGCAGTAGCTAGTCTTTGGTTTGTTTTATTATTAAACACCATCGAATTATTGATATACTCAATTGCCTGTTGGTTGAAATATTCTATTGAATCTTCAGACACCCCAAGTTTTAATGCCCTTTCAGAAAAAACAACCCCAATGTTAACTAATGCTTTGGATATAGCATTATTATCATTTCTAGCCTGTCCTAATTCAAGATTTCTTTCATAGTAAGAATATGCCATATCAAGGTCATTATAACTAAAGTATACATTGCCTTGCATATTCATTACATCCTGAATATTAGTAGTATCATTTAATTCAGTATATAATTTTAAAGCAATATCCAGATTTTCGAAGGCTTTATGGAAGATGGCCATATGATAATAAGTTTTTCCAAATAAACGATAAATATCGGCAAGTGACTTCTTATTATGTAATTTCTTGGCAATATGTAAAGCTCTTTTTCCCGTTTCTAAAGCATCACTAAAATTTTCTGCCTTTTCATTTAGCACAAATAACCGAATTAAACACTCAAGCTCAACTTCATCATTATTAACAGCATGTGCCAAATTAACTGCCTGTTCCCACATTACTATATCATCATCAGTAACAAAATAAGGGATGTCACTGCTATTGTTTAATAAAGAATCAATCCCCAATAATTTATTTCCTTGATTAGCATCAATTTGCCTATTGGAAACTTCGGTACATCCAACAATAATACCTAACACAAATATTAATAAAGGGATTATTGTTCTTCTCATATAAAAATGATCTTCATTTTAGTCGTTTTGTTAACTTGCTATGATGTGTACTAGTGACAAAAAGACACTGTAAAAAGGTGTCTTAAAAAGACAAATTTTTTACAAATAATATAAATGTGAATCAGGAGTGCTAATTAATTTTTTTGAAATGCTCAATAACTTCGGCAAATGCAATTTTAAACCAAACAGTATATTCATCAGGGTTGTTAACTACGTCTTCTTCAAGCCACTTTAATTCAACATATTTCCATGCCGCTACTTCATCAGGGTTAACCATTGGGACAACATCTGAGATACCAATAAAAACATGATCGAATTCATGTTCGGTCAATCCCTGTCCTACATCGGCATTGTATAAAAAAGAGAATGCTTCACTAAATTCACAATCCATGCCCATTTCTTCAATAATTCTTCTATGTGCAGCTTCACTTGTTTCTTCACCCTGCCTGGGATGACTGCAAACAGTATTTGTCCATAACAATGGTGAATGATACTTATTTGCAGCCCGTTGTTGCAATAATAATTCACCATTAGTATTAAAAATAAAAACAGAAAATGCTCTGTGTAATATGGCTTTATGGTGAGCCTCCATCTTCTCCATGGTTCCCAAAGGCTGATCCTCTTTGTTAACTAATATTACGTACTCTACCGCCATTAACTAATTTTTTGCAAACCTAATAAAATTAGAAATATAAACGTTCTTTTGATTTTAGGCATAACACTTCAGTAAACAAAAAAACCCGACGGGTTATTCCCGATGCTATACCCGACGGGTTTTTTCTAACCCGTCTGGTCCAATATGTAAAACCACATTTCTAAGTCAGACCCGACGGGTTAAAAAAACCCGGCGGGTCATATCATCAGTTAATATTTATGATGACTATATAATCTTTAGTTTTCATTAAAAGAATAAAAAAACTTGACAAATAATTTTTTTGTACTACTTTTGACCGACCGTTCAGTCATAAAAATATAAATAATGCCAAGAACAGAAGTGCAATTTAAAGAAAGAAGAGAACAAAAGCGTATTCATATAATGGATGCGGCACTTGAATTATTTGCAGAAAAAGGTTTTGCTTCTACTTCAATTACAATGATAGCAAAACATGCGAGCATATCAAAAGGACTGATGTATAATTATTTTGAAAGTAAAGAAGAGCTAATTATTTCAATCGTTCATGACGGATTCGATAAGTTTTTAAGAGAATTTGACCCTAACGAAGATGGTGTACTTACTGATGAGGAATTTGAGTATTTTATCGACAAAACTTTTGAAGTATTAAAGATCAGTTTGCATTTCTGGAAACTCTACTTTATGGTAATGGCTCAACCACAGGTATTAAAATTGGTTGAGAAAAAATTAATGGAGCTAGTAATTCCTTTTATTACGATACTTTCGGAATATTTTGCCACAAAAGGACATAAGAACCCAATGGCCTATGCCCAGTTTTTTGGAGCCATGTTAGATGGTGTAAGCTTAAACTACATGATGGACACAGATAATTTTCCAATTGAAGAAATAAAACAAATCATCAAAACTAAATTCATTTAATTTATAAATCAGTAAATATGAAAACATTAAAAATATCGATAACAACTGTATTGGTTTTTCTGTTGGCAATAACACAAATTAATGCTCAGAAATTAACTGCAAAAGATATTATTAAGAAAGCTGATGAAAAGAATCGTGGTAGAACATCAAAAGGAACAATGTCGATGACAATTGTACGCCCAAGTTGGGAACGTACAATAGTAATGAAAAACTGGTCGAAAGGCGATGATAATTTCTTGATATACATCACCGAGCCCGCAAAAGAAAAAGGTCAGGTATTCCTAAAAGTTGGGAAAGAGATGTGGAATTATGTACCAACCATTTCGCGAATGATTAAAATTCCTCCATCAATGATGATGCAATCGTGGATGGGTTCCGATTTCACCAATGACGATTTGGTAAAACAATCATCAATAGTGGTTGATTATAAACACACATTGTTAGGAGAAGAGGTAGTTAATGAACAAAACTGTTATAAACTGGAATTAATACCACTACCCGATGCTCCCGTTGTTTGGGGTAAAATAATTGCATGGGTAACTGTGGATGGATTCAATGTTTGGAAGAATGAATACTACGATGAAGATGGTTTTCTTCAAAATATTGAAAATGGTTATAACCTTAAAAAAATGGGAGACAGAATTATACCTACCAAATTTGAGATGATTCCAGTTGATGAGGAGGGTAAAAAAACGGTTATGGAAATTCTGGATGTAGAGTATAATGCTGAAATAAAAGACAGTTTTTTCAGCAAGCAGAATATGAAAAAAGTAAGATAGGACACAATGCTTAAATATATTAAAATTGCATGGCGTAACTTATGGCGTAATACTCGAAGAACATTGATAACATCAGCTTCAGTTTTCTTCGGTGTTTTCTTTGCTGTAATGATGACTTCCATTCAAAAGGGATCATTCGAGAATATGATCAGCAATATGGCCAAATTTTATTGCGGTTATATTCAGATTCAAGAAGTTGATTTCAAAGAATCTCCAGGGGTAAATCATAGTTTTGAGCTAAGCGATCATCTGCAAAATGCAATCAATAATAATCCCTTTATTACATCTTCAACCAGCAGGGTTGAAACATTTGCACTAGCTTCCAATTACGACCATAGCTATCCCACATTAGTACTGGGAATTCAACCTGAAAAAGAAAACCAAAAATCAGGCTTAAGTAAATATGTTAAAGATGGCTCTTACCTATTGGATGGTTCAAAAGACTTACTTATTGGAAAAATTCTTGCTCAAAATTTAAACATAGATGTTGGGGATTCACTCATATTATTAGGCCAGGGTTATCACGGAATAAGTGCTGTAGGCATCTATAAAATTGCCGGATTGCTCGACTTCCCTCTTCCCGATCTTAGTAAACAAATCATATACATGGATCTGGCAGTAGCTCAAGACTTTGCCTCCATCCCCGGGAAAATAACTTCCAATGTAATTATGGTTGAGAATACTGATATGATAAACAAGGTAATTTCAGACATACAACCATATATTAAAGATAATAATGCTATATACTCATGGCAAGACCTTATGCCCGAACTACTTAACCTAATTGAAGGAAAACAATCAAGCGGTGTGATGATTAAAACACTATTGTTTATGATTATTGGATTTGGAGTGTGGTCAACAATCATGATGATGATGCACGAACGAAGAAGGGAATTAGGAGTAATGGTAGCAATAGGGTTTAAAAAAGGCCGATTATTAACTATGATGTTGATAGAATCAGCATTTATTGGAATAATTGGTATTGTATCAGGGCTAATTGTAAGCTACCCAATATTTTGGTATTTATTTAAAAACCCTATCGCTGTTACTGGTGAAATGGCTGAAACATATAAATCAATGGGGTTTGAACCAAAAATAGCATTTAGTGTTAGTCCCGAAATATTCTATAATCCGGCAATAACTATTATGATAATATTTATGTTAGTATCACTATATCAGATATATTACATTGCAAAATTAGATGTTATAAAATCGTTGAAAAGTTAAACAAATGAAGAATATAATAATAGCTTGGAGAAATCTTTGGCGTAAACCTGGGAGAACCCTAATAACCAGTGGCTCCATTTTTTTTGGTGTTTTGCTGGCATCATTTATGACCTCGATGCAATATGGATCATACGAGTCGATGATTAGCAATGTGGTACAATTTTACTCAGGATATATGCAAATATTTACCGAAGAATATCATGAAAACAAAACTATCAACAATACTTTTATACTAAATGAAAAACTTAAATCAATAATAGATAATGAAAAGGGAATTACTCACTATACTCCCCGACTAGAATACTTTTCACTTGCATCATCAAATGAAATCACAAAAGGAAGTATTATAATAGGAGTTGATCCTGATGGGGAGAATAGTGTGACCGGATTACAAAAATGGGTAAAGGAAGGTACTTATCTTGAAAAAAACGGTACTGGAGTATTGGTTGCAATAGAGCTGGCAAAATACTTACAGATTGGAGTTGGTGACACAATAGTTCTATACGGACAGGGTTATCATGGAGTTATGGCTGCAGGATTATATCCGGTTATTGGTATATTGGAATTCCCCTCGCCTGAGCTTAACAAACAATTTATTTACATGCCGTTGGATGCAACCCAGAAATTATTTTCAGCACCCGACAGATTAAGTTCAATTGTATTAATGGTTGAAGATAATTATCACCTCCCTCCTGTTCTTCGGCATCTTAAAAAAGATATCCCACCTCCATTTATGGTAATGTCGTGGGCCGAATTACAACCTGAACTTGTGCAAATGATTGATGGCGATAAAGCAGGAGGCTATTTTATGAAATCGCTACTATACATTATTATCACATTTGGAATACTTGGCACCATACTAATGATGGTTAGTGAGCGGAAGCGTGAACTTGGTGTAATGATTGCCATTGGAATGCAACGTGGCAGGCTTGGAATCATCCTTTTTTTTGAAACATTATTCATTGGCCTAATTGGAGCTATCTCGGGTATTATTATAGCAATACCTCTATGTTACTGGTATTATTTAAATCCTATTCCATTAACGGGAGATGCTGCAAAAACAATGGTTGATATGGGAATTGAACCATTTATGTACTTTTCAATTCAACCCGATGTTTTTTATGTTCAGGCAATGGTAGTTTTTATAATTGCAATGATATTATCAATATATCCAATCATAAAATCATACACTCTAAAACTTACCTCAGCTCTCAGAGCCTAAGGTTATTTAATATGAAGTATTAGTCAATAATTAAAAAAACATAAAGAAATGCTATTTTCAATATCATGGCGAAATATATGGAGAAACAAAGTCAGAAGCCTTGTTATCATATCTTCAGTTGCCCTTGGAATATTTGCAGGAGTTATTTCCGGTTCATTTTTCAAAGGTATGGCCGATCAGAGAATTCAAAAAGTAATAAACACTGAGTTATCCTATATTCAGATTCATAACCCCGGGTTTGAACAAACCTCCGATTTTACAAACTTCATCACTAACGCCAAAGAACTTAGTGATGAAATAAGATTGCTTCCGAATGTAACCGGAGTTAGTAGACGGATTTCTATTCAGTCAATGGCTGCCTCAGCCGAAACAGCAGCAGGAGTGATGATTTCGGGTGTATTTCCTGAAGATGAAGAAACCGTTACTAACATTAGTGCTAAAATAATAGACGGTGAATACTTTGAAGGAATTAAGAAAAACCCGGTTGTTATTGGCAAAAAACTTGCCGAAAAACTCAATGTTAAAGTCCGCTCCAAAATTGTTATCACTATTCAGGATATGGATAACAACATCACTTCTGGGGCATTTAGGGTTGCAGGAATTTACTCAACTGATAATAATATGTTTGATGAAGCAAATATATATGTCAGGT
>CALDOI010000159.1 GCA_937912115.1 uncultured Bacteroidota bacterium
TATCCATTCCAATCACTTTTGCCGTATATTCTATCGCGTGTTACGCCGCTTACCGACTCAACAATAGCTTCTTTTCGTTCTATTAATCTGTTAAATAATGTTGATTTACCAACATTTGGTCGTCCAACTATTGCTATTGTATTATTCATCGTAGTTATTTTGATATGAAATTATTGCTTCAAAGTTAATTAAAGCATCTGAAATTTAATAAATTGAGTTTATACTTTATTGAGTATATCCAAAATGTTTAAGAGTGTTTTCGTCGTCTCGCCAGTCTTTGCTAACCTTAACGGTAATTTCAAGGAACACTTTACTCCCAATAAACTCCTCTATATCTAATCTGGCTGCTGTAGCAATTCGTTTAATAGCTTGCCCTTGATGGCCTAGAATTATTGCCTTTTGCGATTCACGTGATACATATATTATAGTAGATATTCTTACCAGATTTCCCTCCTCCTTATATTGATCAACGGCAACTTCTGCTGAGTATGGGACTTCCTTTTTGTAATTTAACAGAATCTTTTCACGGAGTATCTCTGAAATAAAAAACCGTGTTGATTTATCAGTTAGTTCATCTTTAGGATAATAAGGTTCATGTTCAGGAAGATAATGCAGAATCCTGTCAAAAACTTTCTCAATATTAAAATTATTTAAAGCAGAAACAGGTATAACTTCAGCTTTAGGCATCTTTAAATTCCATGCCTCCATTTGTTTCACTATTGTTTCCTGATCTGATAAATCAATTTTATTAATTACAATTAATACTTGAGTTTGAGAAGCGTTAAACTTATCAATAATTCCTTGATCGGCGAATTGATAGTCGGGTTCTGTCATAAGAATTAGTATATCAGCATCTTTAAGAGCCGTATTTATATACTGATTCATAAATTGATGCATTTTATAAGATGGATCTTTTACTATTCCCGGTGTGTCAGAATATACTATTTGGAAATCTTCACCATTAACCATACCCATTATACGATGCCTTGTGGTTTGGGCTTTAGAGGTAATTATAGAAAGTTTTTCACCCACCATTGAGTTCATCAACGTTGATTTTCCGACGTTTGGGTAACCTATGATATTAACGAATCCTGCTTTATGCATAATATTAAAAAAAAGTTTGCACGGCAAAGAAACAAAATATATCTTTGCACTCCCTTATTTAGGGATAGAATAGCAAGTTCATTTGAAACAAAAAATATATTGCGGGATGGAGCAGAGGTAGCTCGTTGGGCTCATAACCCAAAGGTCGTCAGTTCGAATCTGGCTCCCGCTACAACGAAAACCTCACACGAAAGTGTGGGGTTTTTTTGTTTATATAAAGATTAAGAAGGTACTCCTAACAATCCAAATACAGTATAAATCTGTCAAATTATATTAGAGAAGGACATTGTATAACTGCCAGGTCGGTTTGAGTGATTGGCACATCGGTCTGGGTGACAAGTACACCGGTCTGGGTGACAAGTATGTTGCTTTGTGCGAAAAGTTGGCGTGTTAGAGAGGGTGTAATACGACTAATTGGGAGTGTAATCTAAATTCTGTCTGGTTAATTGTTTTTCTTTAGTTTTCTTTTAATATGTGGTAAAAAGAAAGAAACGAGAGCAAGAATTAAAATAATTAAGCTACCCGGGCGGGTAAAAAAGTCGATCCAATCACCTTTAATAAGTGATAGTCGTAAGTTTTCTTCTATCATTTTACCTAGGATTAAGCCCAGAATAACAGGTGCTGTTGGGAAATCACCTCGTTTTAACAGCCAGCCAAGTATTCCAAATGCAATACAAATACCCACATCAAAAACAGAGTTTTGTATAAAATAACTACCAATAAACGACAGTGCGAGGATTAATGGGTATAACAACGATTTTGGTGCAGCTATTATTTTGATCCATAGTTTATTGCCAGCCAATCCAACAAAAAACATAAAGATATTTGCGAAAAACAGACTTATGAAAATACCATATACTAAACCTGGTTCTTTATTAAATAGTTCAGGTCCGGGGTTTAATTTATGAATCATTAGTGCGCCTATTAAAACCGCTGTTGAGGCACTTCCTGGAATACCAAGTGTAAGCAAAGGAACCAATGCACCACCAACTGATCCATTATTTGCAGCTTCGGGAGCAGCTACACCTTCCAGTGATCCCTTACCAAATTTCTCAGGATTTTTACTTGAATTCTTTGCATTATCGTATGCAATAAAAGTAGCAATTGTTCCTCCGGCTCCTGGTATACATCCAACCAAAGTTCCTATTACCGATGATTTTAAAATGAGTGTTTTTAACTTGAATAGCTGCTTTAATGGTAGCGTATTTGAGAGGTCAACCTTTGCTGCCTTTTCAACTTTTTTGTCATCACCTTTTTCGATACTGAAAAATATTTCGCCAAGGGCGAATAGTCCGATTAATGCTGGAATAAATTCAATTCCATCTGCTAAATCAGGTATGCCCATCGAAAAGCGTGAAAATGGCAATTGTGTATCAAATCCTACAGTAATCAATAATAACCCAATACCTGAAGATATAAATCCCTTTAATGGGCTTTTCCCTGCCAGTGATGAAATTATGGTTAGGCCAAATACACCAAGGGCAAAATACTCGTACGATTCAAATGAAAGGGCCAGTGATGCCAATGGAACAGAAAAGAGGATGAGGATAATTGTTCCAACTAATCCGCCTATTGTTGAAGCTGTTAATGATGTAATTAGTGCGTGTAATGGCTTGCCTTGCTTAGTTAGCTCGTATCCGTCGAATGTTGTGGCAACTGCTCCGGGTGTACCCGGGGTGTTAATTGCTATTGCTGTAATTGAACCGCCATAATTAGAAGCTAGATACACCGAGACAAGCAGAACTAATGCACTAATGGGGTCTAAACCATATGTAACAGGGAGCATAAGTGCTACGCCAATTGAAGGTGAAAGTCCAGGAAGTACACCAACCATTATTCCAACAATAACGCCAATAAACATCATCATTATGGGTAGAAAGTGCCCAAACTCCTGTAATCCTAACCAAAGATCATTTAAAATTCCCATAATCTATTATAGATATTCACTATATAAACAACCACCCTAATGGCAAGTCAATGTGCAATAACTTATTAAAGATGAAATAACTAAATATAACAAACCCAAATGCATTAATAATCATAAATGCAGGTTTTCGATATAATAATAAATACGTTGTTGATAATATAAAAACTGGTGTTGTGAAAAAATACCCGATCCATTGCATTGATATCAGGTAAACTATAAGAAAAGCAATTATAATCACCACTCTTCCAGGCATAAAGTTAGGATGTTCATAACTCTTATTCCTCGACTTAAATATTAGAAATATACTTAACAGTAGCAGTACAATTATCCATATCCTAGGAATAAGCGCAGGGTTAGTAACATCAGAATTTTCAGGTATTGAAAATAGGATTGTTTGATAGTAGAAAAATAGAGATATGCTTATAATTCCTCCAGCAATTATTTGATCATAGTTAATCTTTTTGATGATGAATTTGTTAAATGCAAGTATCAGTAAAAAGACAATACTAATTATTAGGATAAACATGAATAATATTGGAATTTGACCCTGTTCCTGATAAGTAGCTAGTAGACCTGCTTTATTAAGATAGTAGTTGGTTTCTTCAACTTCCTGCTCAATACGCTGTGTAAATTCAAGGTGCTTTTCAAAATTTGAGAAAACATTTGTCTCATCACAATAAGTTTTCCACTCCTCATCAACTACAACTTCCTGAAGTATTTTAGTTACATATTCCACTGCTTCATCCGGAACACCCTTTTTAAATGCGAAACCCCTCCACATTGATTCACTTAGATCGTATCCCTGCTCTTTAAATGTTGGAATATCGGGTAGTGACGAAAGTCGGTTATCGCTAGCTATTGATATGATTTTAAGTCCAGTTTTTCCCTTTATGTCGGCCGGATTACCAACATATACTGCTGATTCATCTCGTAGTAATGCAAGTATTGATTGTGGTCCACTCTTATAGTCTATCCAACTCGCATCAATTCCTAATACTTCCCAGCTTTTTATTGCCATGAGGTGATCACGACTACCAGTTCCCGGGCCTATCCAAACTTGTTTTTGTTCTTGTTTTGAATCAACAATAATATCTTCTATCGAGTTAAAGCCTCTGTTTTCATTTGATATTATTGCTTCAGGGTCGGATACCATGTTTGCGACGAAAAGAAAATCATCGAGCTTTACTTTACTTTTATTCACCATTACTGTGGATAGAAAAGATTTGGTTACACCTAGAAGTGTATAACCATCTGCCTTGTTATCCAGAACATGCTTCATGGCAACAAGACCCTGTGTGCCAGAACGGTTTTCTACTACAAAAGGTGCTTTGCTATATTTACGTGCAATTTCTGATACTTTTCGAGCCATATAATCAATGGCTGATCCAGGTTTTGAATGGACGATAATAGTTATGGGTTTTGCAGGATAAGCATCGCCATGACCCAGACCAAGGTACAAATAGCCCAATAGTCCGAAGTAAATTACCAAGATTATTCCAGCAAAATAATTTTTCATTATCTATCAGATACAAATAAAAGCAATTTTCTTTTACATGAAACTTTTGCTGGTGTTATTACTTAAAAAATACCAAAAATACCATCAGGTGTGATACCGATGTATCGATACCATGTTTCACCCATTATTATATTTACGATCCAACCTACAGTAAGCATAGTAATACCGAATTTAAAAGTATCTGTTAGGCTATATTGGTCAGTTTCATAAAGGAGAGCAGAAGGTTTACTATTAAAAGGAAGCATATATACATGCTCAATTAAGAATGCAACAGGGAGTGCAAGGCTAATGATATCAAAACCAAATCGTTGGGCAACCCCAATAGCAATTGGTATGAAGATCATGGTACGCATGGTTTTTGATTGAAATATCAGCGCGCTGAAAGCCATTGCAAATGTGAGTGATAAGTACAGTACCCAAAAAGGTGTTTGTAATCCTAACCCTAAGGAATCAAAAATAGCATCTACAGAAATGGATGGTAAATCAGTAACCTTAAATCCTGCTCCCAGAGTATATGCACCAGCAGAAAATAGCATGAGGTGCCATGGTATATCAACATCGTTCCATTTTAATATTCCGATACGAGGTGTAAGGGCTATTATTGCACCAATAAATGCAACCGCTGTTGGGCTTATTCCATGAAACCTGTCAGTTGCCCAGAGAACAAGTATTGAGATAAAAAGCAATGCGGATTTAATTTCCTGGAAATCCATTCTTCCTAATTTCCCAAGTTCTTCCTTAAGCCTTTCCATGCCTCCTGGAATTTGAGGTAATCGTTCTTCTTTTTTCAATGGAAAGAATACTCGTACTGCGATTATATATCCGAGGAACATTAGTATTATCGCAACCAAGAAATTACCTCGCATCCAATCTGTAAAATAAATATCAACTCCAGTTGCTCCTGTTATTAGAGCTGCTGCTAGAAGGTTAGCACCCGATCCGGTTAAAAAGCCACTTGCTCCAATATTTATGTAAAAAAGATTTTGCAATACAATATTTCTACCAAAGTTGTTTTTTTTATCTCCACCTCGTGCACCATAAATGGCTGCGATTACCATAAAAATGGGAAGTAGTATTGCTGCTTTTGCTGTTGTAGCAGATATAAATGCAGATAGTACCACATTGATGAGAAGGAAACTCAGAAAAATTGATGATGATTTCTTCCCAAAGTGAACTATAAACCATAGGGCAAATCGTTTTGCCAATCCTGTTTTAACCAACATGCTTGCCAATACAAACGACATTATGTTCAACCACATTACTTTATGGCCTAGTTGGGCATAAGCTTCTTGCTCTGACAAGACACCAGTTAGAACAAGACTTATAATAATGATTAGGGAGGTTAAATAATTAGGAATTGCTTCAGTCATCCAGAGTAAAATGCCAGCCGCAAAAATAGCCAGCATCGCAATGTTCATCCTTGAAAATTCCGCAGAGCCCTTTAAATTAAATATGTTCCTTGCATAATCGCCCAAGGAATTCGCATCGATTGATTGAAGAAAATCAGGTTTTAGAACAAAGTAAATTAGGAGGAATGCTATGATTGCCAGAGGCCCTCCAAGAATCGCCAAAAAAGATTCAACTTTTGATTTTGAACGCTTAGGGAGTTTCTCAATTTTGTAATTGTTCATGTCCAATGGATCAAAACCATTGCTATTTTCGGTTGGGATATTGTTCATGAGAATTATTAAGGACTTAGAAAATCAAATCATTGATTGGGTGAAACTAATATATCAGTCTTTACCAGTCTTTAAATGGGTTTTTCATTAGCATTGAATTGTAGTAACGAGGGTCACCAGTAACTTCTTCTCCTAACCAAGATGGTTTTTCAAATGGATGATCCTCAGTAGGAAGCTCTATTTCTGCCACAGTAAGACCTTCATTATCTCCATAGAACTCATCAACTTCAAACTTTAAACCAGACTTTTCAGGAACAATAAAACGAGTTTTGTCAATAACGCCTTTTTCACAAATATCAAGTAATTCTTTTGCTTCTTTGACAGGTATTTCTCTTTCCCACTCATAACGGCTGGCTCCTGTACTATTTCCAATACCCTTAATTGTTAGAAAGCCCTTTTTGCCTTTTAAACGTGCTCTTACAGTACGTTCAGGAACTGATGAAAGGTATCCTTGTGTTATTCTTGTTTCTTTTGTTGCCAGAGATTTAAAATCGCCG
>CALDOI010000160.1 GCA_937912115.1 uncultured Bacteroidota bacterium
CTCTAACCATAAAGAAATTAATGAATGAAAGATAACAGAAGAAACTTTTTAAAAACTGCTGCTGTTGCAGGGATAGGATTAGCAATTGCTCCAAATATTGCATTTGCTAAAAAAAATAGTGACTCAAAAGTTAGACTTGGATTTATTGGCCTTGGATTACGAGGTGTGTTACATCTAAATAATGCTCTTCAAAGAAATGATATTGAAGTTACTACATTGTGTGATATTGATCAAAAGCGCATTGATATGTCGCAGGATATGTTACTAAAAGCGGGTTATCCAAAAGCTAAAACATTTAGTGATGGTGAATATGATTATCGTAATTTATTGGAAGAAAAAGATGTGGATGCTGTTATTATTTCAACCCCTTGGTTATGGCATACTCCAATGACGGTTGATTCGATGAAAGCAGGAAAATATGCTGGTGTTGAGGTTAGCGCAGCTACATCGTTGGAAGAATGCTGGGATTTAGTTAACACCTATGAAGAAACAGGAACCCACATGATGATACTCGAGAATGTAAATTATCGTCGTGATGTGATGGCAATTCTTAATATGGTTAGGCAAAACGTTTTTGGTGAACTTGTGCATTATCGTTGCGGTTATCAGCATGATTTACGTGAAGTAAAATTCAATAATGGTTTACAACCTTATGGAGGTGGAGTGCTGTTTGGTGCTAAGGCAACCAGTGAAGCGCAGTGGCGAACCCTGCATAGTTTAAAACGTAACGCCGACCTTTATCCCACACATGGTATTGGGCCAATTGCTGCTTACGCAGATATAAATAGAGGGAACAGGTTTATGTCGCTAACTTCACATGCAACTAAAGCTCGTGGTTTGCACGATTATATTGTTAAAAAAGCTGGTCCGGATAATCCAAATGCAAAATTGAAATGGAAACTTGGTGATGTGGTAACAACCACAATTGAAACTGCCAATGGTGAAACAATAATAGTTACACACGATACCAACTTACCACGCCCATACTCACTTGGTTTTAGGGTTCAAGGAACAAGTGGCCTTTGGGAGGTTGATGGAAATAGAATATATATTGAAGGAAAATCCAACCCTCATCGCTGGGACGAAGCAACGGAGTGGTTAGAGAAGTATGATCATCCCCTATGGAAAAAATATGAAGACAGAGCCGTTGGAACCGGACATGGCGGCATGGACTTTTTTGTGTTAAACGCATTTGTTGAAAGCGTAAAAAATAATGTTTCTCCTCCATTGGATGCATATGATGCTGCTGCGTGGAGTGCCATAACGCCATTATCGGAAGTTTCAATTACGAACAACGGTGAAGTTCAGGATTTCCCAGATTTTACAAGAGCCCAGTGGATTAAAAGATTACCGTATAACTGGATGAAGGATAGTTACTAATTTATAAAGTATTATTTTTGCCTCGCTAAGTGAAAAACTGCCGCGCCGTTTTTGTAACTAAAAACACTAATACTGCTTTTATCTAATTATTCTTTAAGAAAAAATAAAACAAGCACTTGGCCATTAATATTACTAAAACTCAACGCTAATGGTTTTTAGCAGCACTTTATTTATTTTCTGTTTTCTACCTGTCTTTTTTCTTGTGTACCAATTTTTACCATATAGGTTTAGAAATTATTGGGCGCTTATAGCTAGTTTGGTATTTTTTTCATGGGGTGCTCCTGTATTTGTTTTCGTTGTAAGTGGGGTAATTATAACCGACTTTTTTATTGTTGATAAAATTTACAAATCTGATAATAGGCAGCTTCGGCGACGGCTACTTGCACTTTCTGTTATAATGAAAGTAGGATTGTTAGCCTATTTTAAGTATACAAACTTCTTTATTGAGAATGTTAATCATTTGCTTAGCCAGATTGGTTTATCAGAGATAAGCTGGACATCAATCGCATTACCAATTGGAATTTCATTTTTTACATTTCAGGCTATAACTTATTCGGTTGATGTGTATCGAAATGTTCATAAGCCTTTAAAGTCAGTTACTGATTATCTACTTTATATACTGCTTTTTCCTCAACTAATTGCAGGGCCAATTGTTAGGTATAATGAAATTGCCGATCAACTTGAAGATCGTCGCGAACATGAAACATATGAAAATAAAGTTCTTGGATTCTTCAGATTTGTGATTGGACTATCAAAAAAAGTTCTAATTGCAAATGTACTTGGTGTTGAGGCCGATCATGCTTTTGCGTTACAGGAAGGGGAGTTAACATCCACAATAGCGTGGGTAGGAATTATTGCTTATACTTTCCAAATATATTTCGATTTCTCGGGCTATTCGGATATGGCCATTGGTTTAGGAAGGATGATGGGGTTTTCCTTTCCTGAGAATTTCAATAATCCATATGTATCTAAAAGTATTACGGAATTTTGGCATAGATGGCATATTACCCTAGGCCGTTTCATGAAGGATTACTTATATATACCACTTGGGGGAAATCGTGTATCAGTAAGGAAAATGTATTTCAATTTGGCATTAGTTTTTGTAATTTCCGGTTTTTGGCATGGAGCAGCCTGGAATTTTATAATATGGGGTGCATATCACGGGTTTTTCCTTATAATGGACCGCTTGTTTCTTCTTAAGATTTACGATAAAATAGGTAAGTATCCAAGTATAATAATTACATTTTTTCTGACCATTTTTGGTTGGGTGATTTTCAGGGCAACATCCTTCACACATATAATTTACTTTTTAAAGTCGATGTTTAGATTTGATTTTGACTATTATTATCTAAATTCCAAATTTATATTCGTAGTTGTTATTGCCCTGATATTTGCTTTTATAACAATGTTTAGATTAGGTATTAAGACTGAGAATTTTTTCTTCTATAAAACAGGACATAACACAAAGCAATTACTTTCGTACAGTGCTCTAGTTTTTGTATTATTTATATTTTCTATGGCAAGTATTGCATCTTCCGGATTTAATCCTTTTATTTATTTTAGGTTTTAGTATTATGCTCAGAAGGTCAATTATATATTTTTTCGTATTAATTCTTTG
>CALDOI010000161.1 GCA_937912115.1 uncultured Bacteroidota bacterium
GTATTGGGTATTGAAAATGAGTTGTCGCATAATGAAGAGTTACGTCATCGCATGTCAAGTCGATGGGGTAAATACGATATGGAGGGGGAGAAGTCAACTTTTTCAAAAGTAGTTGCTTACCTGATTTATATAGCTTTTATTGGATTAACTATCTATTTTATTCTCTTTACTGATATTATAGAAAAGATGTTAACGGCCTTTGGCGTAACCAATTAAAATAAAACACAGTAGTTTAATGTCGAATATTATAAAATTGCTTCCCGACTCAGTTGCCAATCAAATAGCAGCTGGAGAAGTAATACAACGTCCTGCCTCAGCCGCAAAAGAGTTGCTTGAAAATGCCATCGATTCAGGTGCGACCAAAATAACTCTAGCCATAAAGGAGGCCGGCAAAACACTTATCCAGGTTACTGATAATGGTAGTGGTATGTCGGAGATTGATGCCAGAATGTGTTTCGAACGCCACGCAACTTCAAAAATCAGTAAAGCTGATGATTTGTTTGCAATAAAAACTATGGGATTCAGAGGCGAAGCGATGGCATCAATTGCTGCAATTGCTCAAGTTGAGTTGAAATCAAAACCAGAAAGTGATGATATTGGAACTTGCATTGTAATCGAAGGGTCAACACTTATTAGTCAGGAACCTTGCCAATGTACATCGGGGACAAGTATATTGGTTAAGAACTTGTTTTATAATGTTCCTGCCCGACGAAACTTCCTTAAATCAAATACCGTTGAGCTAAGACATGTAAATGAGGAGTTTGTTAGAATATCAATGATTAATTATAACATTGGTTTCAGTTTTTATACTAACGATAAGCTGGCTTACAAATTGTTACCTGGTAGCTTAAAATCAAGAATAGCTGCTTTGTTTGGAAATGCATATAATGAAAGACTTATTCCGGTTGTGCAAGATACTGACATTGTAAAAATCACCGGGTTTATCGGGAAACCCGAGTTCGCAAAAAAGACAAGAGGTGAGCAGTATTTCTTTGTAAATGAAAGATTTATTAAGCATCCATATTTGAATCATGCTGTAAATAATGCATATACCGAATTAATACCGGGCGATTCATTTCCATCTTATTTCATAAATATTGAGATAGATCCGAAAGATATTGATATAAATATTCATCCCACAAAAACTGAGGTTAATTTTCAGGATGCACGTTATATTTATGCTGTTCTTCACGCTGCGGTTAAACAATCCATAGGAAAGCATTCGTTAACACCAACTTTAGATTTTGATGTAATTCCGGATATTGAAGCTGCATTTCAAACAAAACCATCCCCCGACTTAAAACAACCTTCAATAGTAATTGATCCTGACTTCAATCCATTCGCTAATCAGAAGTCAGATTTTATTCATAGCTCACCCTCCTTTAAAAAACCTAGTGTTGAAAATTGGGAATCGTTGTATCAAAAAACTGAGAACAAAGAATTTGTTCCGGATAGTAGTAAGGGGTTCCAAAATTCAACTATCGATCCTGATTCAAATTTCGAGCGAAATAGATTTATGCAGATTCACAATAAGTTTATAATGTGTAATGTGAAATCGGGTATGATGTTAATCGATCAGAATCTTGCACATGTGCGAATAAAATATGAAGAAATCCTAGATAGGTTGAAAGGATCGCAAAAGCACTCACAGCAGCAACTGTTTCCTCAAAATATTCACCTTTCACCCGACGAGGCACTTATTTTTAGGTCACTTTTTAATGAGCTGACAAGTATTGGTTTTATTATTGAAGAAGCTGGTTCCAGTGATTTTGTTATTGTTGGTGTTCCTACTGATATGGTTGAGGATAATATAACCGAAGTAATTGAAAAAATTATTGAAAATCACAAGGATTGCAAAGATGATTTAAGCTATGACAAGAATATAGTTTTGGCTCGATCAATTGCCATAAATTCAGCAATTAAATCTGGCACTAAACTTGATGATAGGGAAATGCAGGAGATCTTTGATAAGTTATTTATGTGCAAAGTACCAAAAGTATCTCCCGATGGCAAGAATATACTTACTATTGTAAGCGTTAGTGAACTGGAAAACTTACTGGCACAAAAAAAATAGCAGACGAGCAAAATATTTTTGTCAAATCTGTTTATCAATAAAACTAGAATAAAAATATGCAACAATATCGCCCCTCAGGCTTCTCAATGTTACCATTGGTAGTTAAAAATTTATTAATTATTAATGGTATCTTTTTTCTGGCCACAATGGCCTTGGAAAGTTCCCTTCACATTGATCTTGTAAAATATTTGGGTTTACATTATCCATTGTCAACTGATTTCGGAGTATGGCAATTAGTATCATATATGTTTATGCATGGTGGCTTCACTCATATTCTATTTAATATGTTTGCTTTATGGATGTTTGGGAATACTCTTGAAAATGTTTGGGGTCCAAAAAGATTTTTAAACTACTATCTGGTTACTGGTATTGGAGCTGGAGTAATCCAATTGCTTATAGCATATTTAAGAATACAATCAATTGAATCGGGTTTGCACCCTGAGCAAATAGCAATAGTTATTCAGGAAGGTGCCGACGTACTTAGCCGTGGCATGAATTATGAGAGCATTGGAATGAGGGAGTTAAATCTAATTATCAATACACCAACAGTAGGAGCATCCGGAGCTGTATTTGGAATACTTCTGGCTTTTGGTATGATGTTCCCCAACTCGCTCATCTATGTGTATTTTGCAATACCTGTAAAAGCTAAATATTTTGTAATGATTTATGGTGCAATTGAACTTTACATGGGGTTTGCCAATAATCCCGGCGATAATGTTGCACACTTTGCTCATTTGGGAGGTATGATATTTGGATTTCTATTAATTATGTATTGGAAAAAGAAGGGTACTTTTAGTCGACCTTTTTAAAATAGAAGAAAAAGATGTTTTCACATAATCAACCTCAGAGGAATACCGGCGAATTTTTAAAACAATTATTCTTGGGTAAGAATGTACTTTCCAGGCTTATTTTAATTAATACAGTTGTATATCTCATTGTAAACTTAGTAGGCTTGTTGATTGGTCTTTTTAACCCGGGAGGTAGCAGCGAATTAAGTCCATTGGGCGAAGCTCTTGCTTTGCCAGCTAATTTATCCTTATTGGCCTCGAAACCATGGACATTATTTACGTACATGTTTTTGCAGGAGCGGTTTTTTCACCTGTTATTTAATATTGTAATGCTGTACTTTGGAGGGATGATATTTCAAGAATACCTTAGTCAGTCAAAATTATTATGGACATATATTATTGGTGGTATTTTTGGCGGATTGTTTTTTGTGTTGGCTTTTAATGTATTACCGGTCTTTACCTCAATAGCTGATATCTCAATAGCCATGGGGGCTTCAGCATCGGTATTGGCAATAATAATTGCAATATCAACCTATGTGCCTGATTTTACGGTTCATTTATTTCTTTTTGGAAAACTAAAACTTAAGTATTTGGCCATAGCGTTTATCGCTATCGATATATTAAGTATTGATGGAAATAATCCTGGAGGTCATATAGCTCATCTTGGTGGAGCGATGTGGGGATTTATCTATGCATTTTCATTGAAAAATGGCAACGACATTTATAAAATTCTGAGCCATTTCAGAATCCCTAAATTTACATGGAATAAAAAAGATACCAAGTTAAATATTTCGAGACCAAAAAGCGGAAAACCTCTAAGTGATGATGAGTACAATGCTAGAAGAGCAGCTTCGCAAGAAGAAATAGATCAAATATTAGATAAAATTTCAAAATCAGGTTACAGCAGCCTTAGTAAAAAAGAAAAGGAAATGCTGTTTAAAACCAGTAATAAGAAGTAATTTGCAGTTTATATTTCGTATTCTTTTACAATAATGATTATCAAATAAACAGAAATTAAAATAAACCTGAATATAACTAAAAATCTTATACTCTCTATCAATATTGTGATAGGGTTAGCTTTAATTCTGGTTACTGTCGCAGGTAATATTGCTCCATCACAAAACGCATGGATTCAGGCGTTTGGATTAATTTACCCCATTCTTTTCATTGTTAATCTGGCGTTCCTTGTATATTGGGCACTTATTAAAAGCAGGTATGCAGCTATTCCCATAATAGTTATTCTGTTTGGATTCAATAATGTATTTGATAATTTCCAAATTACATTTTTCAATTCAGATGAAAAGCTCGAATCAGAAACTAAAATTATATCGTACAATGTACATAATTTTGGCGAGCAGAAAAAAGATGATAAATCAGCCAATACAAAACAAGAAATTATCTCATTTCTACTCGATCAAGATGCAGATATTGTATGTCTTCAGGAATACCATTCATCCAGCAACAAACTTTACGAACCATTAAAGGAGATAAGAGACACCCTTGGAGCTCAATCCTATTATTATGAATCATATTTTAATCCGAGATACAATCAGCTTTCGGGGCTGGTTATTTTTTCAAAATACAAAGCCGTTAATAAGGGCAAATTGAAGTTTACCGGATCTCGATCATTTGGAATTTTTACTGATGTTATAATTGATGGTGATACTGTTAGGGTATTTAATATTCATCTTGCAAGTATCGAACTTCAACCCGAGGATCTTGATTTTGTTGTAAATCCTGAAGTTGAAAACAGTGAGCGATTTAGGAGCCAAATCCATGAAATATACAATAAACTCATGCAGGCGTTCAAGTTAAGAGAAAAGCAGCTTGAAAATATAATTATTGAATTAAGAAAATGCCACTATCCAATTATTTTGGGAGGTGATTTCAACGATACTCCATCATCATGGGTTTATGATCAGCTAACTGATTATCTTGATGATACATATATTAAAAAAGGAAGTGGCATCAGTCGAACCTATGCAGGTCCGCTACCATTGCTACGCATCGATTATATCCTGATAAGTGATATTTTTAAAACCAAAAATTTCACTCGTCACAGTTTAGATAAATCTGATCATTATCCCATTTCTGCTATACTAAAATCTCGTTAAACAGAGCACTCTGTTAAGGTATTGTTAACTAACTATTTCGTTAACTGTTTTATATTAGATTTGTAAAAATTAATAAATTATGCAAAAGAAGATATTATATTTAGTAATTAGTTTCGTCATGTTTGTTGGCACTACCTTAAATGCACAGAGTATTTATGACTTTATCGTTGAAGATATTGATGGAAATAGTTATAGTATGACGCAGTTAGAAGGTAAAAAAATTATGATTGTAAATGTTGCTTCAAAATGTGGATTAACTCCTCAATATGAAAAGCTTGAAGAACTTTATAATAAATATAAGGACGATAATTTTATAATTATTGGTTTTCCTGCCAATAATTTCAAGGAGCAAGAGCCTGGTACAAATGAAGAAATTAAAGAATTCTGCACGTTGAATTATGGAGTAACTTTTCCTATTATGTCAAAAATTTCGGTTGTTGGCGACGATATGGCTCCTATTTATAAGTGGCTTACGCAAAAGGAATTAAACGGTGTTGAAGATTCATCTGTAAAATGGAATTTCCAGAAATATTTGATTAATGAGAAGGGAGAATTGGAGTTTGTAATAAATCCTTGGGTTAAACCGAATAACAAAAAAATTGTTAGGTGGATTAAAGGAGATTCATTTTGAACAAGTGAAATTGAAAATTATAAAATATTTCCATATAGACCATTGCAAACTAATGGTGTAATAAATTTTTTTATTAACTTGCAGATGTATTTGAAAAGATGCATAAGCAATGAAGAAAAGGTATAAAAAGAAGAAATTCAAAAAGCTTACTTTCATGCTATCGGAACGACAAATGAAGTCGTTGGGTAATTACTGTGATGCCCGTCAAACAACTCCTAATAAGCTAATCAAGAAAAGTATTCGATTATATATTGAGAATTTTCATGAATCAGTACCCAAAAAATATCATGTTCAGCATAACCAATTAGATCTATTTAATAAAGATGCTGACACGTTATCGATGTTTGAATAGACGGCCAGGACAATTCGTATTTGAAGTTAGAGATAATTATATCCCTATGTTGTACCAGTTAAATAATTTAAGATTAATAAAATCAAAGCAGACATTTTTTTTCATAGTTTTGTATTGATTTTTCATAAGTTATTCTCGTTAACTTCCATCACTAAAATATAAGAAATATGAAACTCAGTATCGGAGATAAAGCCCCTGAATTTAAAGGAATTGACAATCTTGGAAATAATATTGAGCTATCTGATTTCAAAGGTAAAAAGTTAATTTTATACTTTTATCCTAAGGATAATACACCCGGATGTACGAGTGAGGCTTGCAACTTACGCGACAACTACAATATGTGGATTGATAAGGGGTATGATGTTATTGGTGTTAGCCCGGATAGCGAAGACTCTCATCAAAAATTTATTGGTAAATTCGACCTGCCATTTAAATTAATCACCGATCCCGACAAGGTAATAATTAAACAATATGGAGCATGGGGATTAAAAAAAATGTATGGACGTGAATATGAAGGATTGTTGCGCACTACATTCGTTATTGATGAGAATGGGATAATTTCTGATATCTTTACAAAAGTAAAAACAAAGGATCATACTAACCAAATACTTGAATCGATAAAATAAACAGGATATGACTAGTAATAAAGCACAAGAAAATATTGATAAGATAAGACAGCAAAAACTGAAGTCTTTAGAGGCAACTCTTGGTAATATTGAAAAAGCATATGGTAAGGGTTCCATCATGAAACTTGGCGATGAGGCTGTAGTTAAGGTAGAATCAATATCAACCGGATCGATTGGGCTTGATAATGCTTTGGGCATTGGTGGAGTGCCAAAAGGTAGGGTTATTGAGATTTATGGTCCTGAATCATCAGGAAAAACAACTCTGGCATTACATATAATTGCTGAAGCGCAGAAAAAAGGTGGTATAGCTGCATTTATTGATGCCGAGCATGCTTTCGACAGATTTTATGCCGAAAATTTAGGTATTGACACCCAGAACCTCTTGATTTCGCAACCCGATCACGGCGAACAAGCTTTGGAAATTGCTGACAGCCTGATTAGATCAGCTGCAATAGATGTTGTTGTTATTGACTCGGTAGCTGCCCTTACTCCAAAAAGTGAGATTGATGGTGAAATGGGTGATTCAAAAATGGGTCTTCATGCACGACTTATGTCACAAGCCCTACGTAAACTCACTGCCAATATCAGTAAAACCGGAACTGTGTGTATTTTCATAAATCAGTTACGTGAAAAGATCGGTGTTATGTTTGGTAACCCCGAAACCACAACCGGAGGTAATGCACTTAAATTTTATGCATCGGTTAGGCTTGATATCCGTAGAATTAGCCAAATAAAAGATGGTGACAATATCAGAGGTAACCGGGCAAGAGTTAAAGTTGTAAAAAATAAAGTTGCACCACCATTCCGTAAAGCAGAATTTGATATTATTTACGGTACCGGTATTTCTAAAGTTGGTGAAATTATCGACCTTGGAGTTGATTTTGGTATTATCAAGAAAAGTGGCTCTTGGTTTAGTTACGGTGAAACTAAACTTGGTCAGGGAAGAGATGCTGTTAAAGCACTATTACTTGATAATCCCGATTTAATGGCGGAACTAGAAATAAAAATAACTCAGGCCATCGCATCTGAATCTTAGAATAAAAATAATTATTTCCATAACAAACCATTGGAAACTATCATGAGCAAATTACGCCCGGTAATATTATTATTGGTTGTTGCAACTATTTTTAGCTGTAGCAATTTTAATCAAAATAGTCAGAGCTCGTATAGTGCTGATGTGGATTCTTTAACCATCCTAAGTATTATGATAACCGAGGATTCGTTAAATGCTGAATTGTTTGCAAGCAGGGCAGGTTTATATCTGGAAAAGGGTAATTTAGATCCTGCTTTACGAGATATTCAGTCAGCCCTTAAAATCACACCTCAAAACCCTGAGTTATTTATTTTATTATCAGATGTTTATTTTGTGTTGGGACAAACCGACAATGCTATTGCATCGCTTAAAAAGTCGATTAGGTTAGATTCTGAAAATGTTGTCCCTCTATTAAAACTCTCCGAGATTTATCTGTTGCTCGAAGATCCAAATACCTCGCTTAGATATGCTGATGAAGCCATTGCAAAAGATAGGCGTAATGCTGAATCATATTATGTTAAGGCAATGATACTGATGGAAAAACGAGATACCAATCAGGCCATTACTAATTTTAGGATTTCATCAAATTTAGACACCTCTAATTACATGACATACATGCAGTTGGGAGCTATATATAATTCAAGAAATGATACAGTATCGAAGCTGTATTTCGAAAGGGCTCTTAAGACTAAACAAGATGATGAACGTGCGATGTATTATTTGGGAATGTATTTTCAGGAGCATAATCAGTATACAAGAGCTATTAACACGTTTAGCGAACTAATTGAATTATATCCTGACAATAAACGTGCCTATTATAATATGGGGTATATTTATTTGGTAGAACTTGAAGATTTTGATAATGCCCAGACAATGTTTGAAAAATCAGTAGCATTAAGTCCTGGATTTGTTGAAGCCGTATATAATTTAGGAAGAACCAAAGAAGCTAAGGGTGATTATGAAGGTGCATATGAACAATACAGAAGATCATTGGAAATATTACCAAATTATCCACTGGCAGTTCAAAGTCTAAACCGACTGGATGATATGCTGATAAGACATAAAAAGTAAAAATGAACTCCCCGGTTTTAGGTATATTCCAGCTTCATTACTTCTAATTCATCAACCATTTGTGAACTGGAAACCTTGAAATCTTCGAACAAATCCCCAATACCTTCAGTATTCTGATTTGTGCCCATCAATTCAAGTTTCTTGGCTTGTTCTTCTACTTCAGGTGCACAAAAATTTGCAATTACACCTTTGATACTATGGCAGTTAAACTTGATGCCGTCATAGTCATTAGCTTTAATACTATCAGAAATTGTATTTATCCGGGCAGAATGCTCATCAATAAAAATATTAATTATTTCCAAAACTATTTCTTTGTCAAAATATTGAAAATTGTCTCTGAATTGGATGCTATTTATTTTTGCCATCAGTAAGAGAGTTTCGTTTAATTGTTTGCTTATTTATTATTAATCCTATTGGGATACCACAAAGTTAATAATTTTTTTCATGAAGAAACTTAACTTTGGATATTAATATTCAATTTGCTGGCTTGTCACTTAAATAGAACACAATATCTCCTCCTTTTGCTATATCACTATGTTTTAAGATTTTGCTGTTAAGTAATTCATTATTTAATAATACTTTTTCAAGATAGACGTTTTTCTCACCCTGATTTATAGTACTAATGTTCAGTATCCTATCATTGTCAAGTTGAAGTATTGCGCCAACAACCAAAGGACTACCAATGGCATAATTATCAGAGCCGGGAGTAACAGGGTAGAATCCCAAAGCGCTAAAAACATACCAGGCACTCATCTGTCCGGCATCGTCATTTCCGCAAAGTCCATCTTCGGTATTCCCATACATGGTTTCCATTATCATCCTAACGCGTTCTTGTGTTTTCCAGGTAGCGTTAGTCCAATTGTACAAATATGGCATATGATGGCCTGGCTCGTTGCCATGTACATAATTACCAATTATGCCATCTCGGGTAATGTCTTCATTCTTTTCAATGTAGCTATCTTCAATCTCTGTTGTGAAAATTTTGTCAAGATGATCAGAGAATTCATCTTTTCCACCCATCATTGTAATCATGCTATCAATTTGATGGGGGACATACAATCCGTAATTCCATGCGTTACCTTCAATAAATCCCTGACCATGTGTATCGATGGGATCGAATTCTTTACGCCATTTGCCATTGGATAACCGCGGCCTCATATAACCGATTTCAGGATCATAAACATTATTGAAATATTGGGATCTTTTCATGTAATTATCATAGGATTCAGAATTTCCTGCTTTTTTAGCGATTTGAGCAATACACCAGTCATCATAGGCGTATTCAAGTGTTTTGGATACAGATGAGGAACTCTTGTCTTCAGGAACGTAACCCAATTTTATGTATTCACCAATTCCATCATAATAGGGGAGGTTTGCAGTATTATTGCACGCTTCCAATGCTCTCTTTATATTTATATCCGTTGTGTTTTTAGCAACAGCGTCAGCAATTACACTAACCGAATGGTACCCAACCATACACCAGTTTTCATTGGCATAATGACTCCAAACAGGTAGCATACTGTGCACACTTTGGTCGTGGTGCGCCAACATGGATTTTATCATATCATTATTTCGCTGTGGCTGAATAATATTGAATAAAGGATGGAGTGCTCGGTAAGTGTCCCAAAGTGAAAATATTGTGTAATTTGTAAAACCATCACTATGGTGGATATTTTGATCCAATCCACGATATTGTCCATCAACATCTTCATAGATTATCGGACTTAACATTGTGTGGTAAAGTGCAGTATAGAATGTTTCCTTTTGCTCAGGAGTTTGGGTTTCTACAATGATTTTAGAAAGTTCCTTATTCCATTGTTGTTGTGTCTCATATTTTGTTTTCTCAAAATCCCAATGTGGGATTTCGGTTTTCATATTTAATATTGCGCCAGCAGTGCTTACCGACGACAAAGCAAATTTTATCATTAGCTTTTCTCCTTCTTTCATTTTGAAATCAAAGTATGCTCTGATATTGTGTCCGGCCATCTCAGGAAAGTTGTGTTCCTCATCGAATTTTCTGTAGAAACCATTGTAACTAACATCATCATATTTCTTATGACCATAAACTACAATTGGCTTTGAAAATACCATTGCAAAAAATACTTTCTTAGTTCTTGCCCAACCATTGGTTTGTCGGTAACCGGTAACCAATGTGTCATTTTCAACTCTTACAAAAGTCCATACATTCTTATCATCATAGTTGTAGATATTCGACATCAAGTCTAAAATAATATGGGCACTATCGGTTTTTGAAAATGTATATTGATGAAACCCAACTCTTGTGGATGCTGTTAACTGAACATCAATATTATAATCATCCAATTCTACTTTGTAATATCCCGGTTCTGCAAATTCTTTATCATGCGAGAATGGAGAATAATAACCGCTTTGCAATTCTCCCACAGTCCCGGGTTCCAGTTTAAGAACTCCGGTTGTTGGCATTATAAGAAAATCTCCAAGATCGCTGTGACCCGTTCCGCTGAAGTGCGTGTGGCTGAATCCAAAAATTGTGGAATCACTGTATTGGTATCCTGAACAATATTTATATGTATCCTTGTTATATTTCCCATCTACAAACATGGGCTGTTGGTTGGTCTCAGGGCTTAACTGTACCATTCCGAAAGGGGCAGTTGCACCAGGAAAAGTATGTCCCATATTTTTGGTTCCGATGAAAGGGTTTACATGAGTTATTAAATTTGGATAACTAGCTTTTTCTTCTTTTTGATTAACAGAATACTTAATACAAGAAGTTGCAATTAGGGATATTAATAAAACACTTAATACTCTTTTCATTATTTGGATAGCTTGATTTTTGACAAAGCTAAAGCAAAATATTGAACAATCATCACTCTCTCCAGTGCTCTTCTTTTAAAATTCTAAGTCCTTCATTAATTAGCATTACACCAATTCCTTTTTTTTAATACTGAGATTTACTGCTTGGTACTTAATGATGGATAGCCATATATTGCATATTTTCAGCCACATCTTCTATAAACTTATCATTGTTCCACAACAGCCTCCAAAAATCTTTAATCCAGATTCCAAATATAATAGTCTCATTTCTTCGATCATAATTTTGAAATCTCCCTGGTGCAGTGTATTGCAATTATTTAATTCCTCTGGGCTCAGGATTGAAGCATTCGCCTGAATTCCTTTGAATCTGGTCAACTGTGGTTTGTTCTTGTTTTTCACATTTGATAAAGCCAGTCGGAGGTTTGTGGGGTGAATACAATTTGCAATGTAGCAAATCGGCATTGGATTTACATTGTTATCTATAATTTCAATTGCCTTATAAATGGGTGTTCCATCGATTAAGCAGCCATCTTTTCTCAGCATAAAGCTAATAATATATGGAATATTGGTTTCGGACATTGCCAGTGCCATGCCCTGAGCTTCATTGATTCGGAATTCACTTTTCTGGTAGGTGTGGTAATCATGATTGGTATGTTATACTTAAGCCCAATATCAATATATTGCCTGTAGAGTATTTCCAATATTTCGGGATTAGTATAAATCAATCCTGAATGATTAAGTGCCGGGTCAAGTACGATATGAAATTCGGTTTTCAATCTTTCAACAAATGCACCTTCTGTAAGAATTATATCTGTTTCATGATATATTTTTTCGAACCGTTTCATATCATTAACAAATGGCTTCTAATTATTGAATAAAAATCAAGTTGTAAATTTACAATATGATTTTATCTAAACACTTTGCTATTTGCAATATTCATAATCTCGTTCAACTCTTGCAATTCTAGTTTTGAAACTCCTATACCAAACTTCTTTACCCATTTGTTGTGCAATTGCATGTTCAGAATTTTCTTTCCATTTTTTTATAGATTCCAAGTCACGCCAATAAGACACTGTGATTCCAAGTTCCTCTCTTGCCGTTTCAACTCCTAAAAAGCCATCTTGTTCAGAAGCTAATTTCATCATTTTGGCGGCCATTTCTTCATACCCAATATCGATATCCGATAATACATTACTGAAAATAACTGCATAATATGGCGGGTTGGGAGTTTGTGCTATCATAACTGTGACACTAGTTTTTCTGCTAATTTATTCTTTTATGCATAATTACAGCTGATTCATGGCAAATCTCTTTAAATTCATCCATAAGTGATTTATTGAATTATGTTAATCGGTTGGAATTGGAATTTTATGTTGCCGGAGAAATGATAGTTTATCCCAGTAACCTCGTTGAAATTTTATCTTTCCTTCAACGATATGAAAAAAACCACAGCCTCTTAATCCAAGTGGATCCTTCCATTCCAGAATAACACATTCTCCATCTTCAAATATATTCTCAATTATACAAACCATTTCAGCAGCAGCAAATTCATCCTGAAACATTTGCTTAATATTAGTCTTGCCAACAATTGGTTCGTTGGCCACCTGATGATTTACTGCATCGTCATGATATAGCTCACTAATTCCATTAGTATCACCGTTGTTAAATAACAACACCCACTTTTTAATAAGTTCTTTATTTGCCATTTGGCTGCAATTTACTAAACATAACAATTAATTCAATTTTCAAAGGCAAAATTAATTGTTTAGCAGTATGGTAACTACTAACCAGATGGGCATGTTCCAAACTAGTTAAACACAAAAAAAGTGGGATATTATAAGCTTGATTTCCTGATGATCAGGTTTTCTATTTAAAAAGACTGTGACAATTTACTACTATTTGCCGTTTACCGGCTTTCCATTTATGTATTGACCTAAGACCGTTACTTCCTTGGTTTTACCATAATGCAATGCAGCTTGTTTCATTTCCTCAAGTGTATCTGATCTAAGTTTAATTCCTGATTTGCTTCCCTTTGTTCTTACTTCAATATAGTAACCGTCTCTTAATCTTCCCGGTCTTGTTGGAGGTCTTCCCATTTTACAATATAATTTTTTTCAAATTTAAATCCATTTGTAGATTAGTATTTTACTAAAATAATCTACAAAATATATCGATAAAACCCTCACGTTTATTGGCCAAGACGTGAGGTCAAATCGCATTTGGGTTTAATTTCGGTATAAAAATAGTAAAATATTTAACATATTTGCCATAAAAACGACAGAAGAGCCATTTTAATGTCCACATTGGTGATCTTTTAACACAAATTAACTTATTATTCAAACTATTAACTATATTCTCTAATTTGTTAACAGCACTAACTCAATAAAAATAATAAACCTGTTATCAAAACATCCCTTCAACCAAATCATCATTTGCATTATTTGGAATTGTAACCACTAAATTTGGGTTTAGTTCCATAGCCCTTTTAATAGCTGTAATGGCACCTTTGTTTCTTGCCCAACTACGTCGCGAGATCCCATTGTTCACATCCCAATACAGCATATTGCTAAGACGTCTATCTGAGTCTGTACTGCCATCCAATAGCATTCCGAAGCCACCGTTAATAACTTCTCCCCAGCCAACACCTCCTCCATTGTGGATACTAACCCATGTGGCTCCTCTAAATGAATCTCCGATTACATTTTGTATTGCCATATCAGCTGTAAAGCTTGACCCATCGTAGATATTAGATGTTTCCCTATATGGTGAATCTGTACCACTTACGTCATGATGGTCGCGTCCTAACACTATAGGTCCTGATAATTTACCTTCACGTATTGCCTTGTTAAAGGCAGTGGCTATACTAATTCTGCCAATTGCATCCGCGTATAAAATTCTTGCCTGGGAACCAACTACAAGCTTGTTTTCTTTGGCTCCTTTTATCCACTGGATATTATCAGCCATCTGACTCTTAATATCATCGGTAGATATTTCCATTAATTCATTTAGAACAGCAGTTGCAATGTTATCTGTAATATCTAAATCTTCAGCTTTTCCTGATGTACAGACCCACCTGAACGGGCCAAATCCATAATCAAAAAACATAGGCCCCATAATATCCTGAACATAAGATGGGTATTTGAAATCAATTCCGTTTGATGCCATAACATCTGCTCCGGCACGCGAAGCCTCAAGCAAAAAGGCATTTCCATAATCGAAGAAATATGTTCCTTTTGCGGTGTGCTTGTTAATGGAATCTGCCTGACGGCGAAGTGATTTATGAACCTTTTCTCTAAAAGAATCCGGGTCGTTAGCCATCATTTCGTTTGATTCATCATATGATAGACCAACAGGGTAATAACCACCAGCCCAAGGGTTATGTAGTGAAGTTTGATCAGAGCCTAAGTCAACAAATATATTTTCTTTCTCAAATTTTTCCCATACATCAACGATATTACCATCATAGGCTATGGAAACCACTTCTTCGTTCTCTTTAGCTTCTTTTACGCGTTCAACCAATTGGTTTAGATCGCTAATGATTTCATCAACCCAACCTTGTTCATGTCGCTTATGAGATGCCATTGGGTTTACTTCGGCGGTTACTGAAACAACTCCTGATATGTTAGCTGCTTTAGGCTGTGCGCCCGACATTCCACCTAAACCAGAAGTTACAAATAACTTACCTGCAAATGGGTTTTCGTTTTCGTTGGCAACTTTTCTGGCCGCATTCATAACAGTAATAGTTGTGCCATGTACAATCCCTTGTGGGCCAATATACATATACGATCCGGCAGTCATTTGGCCATACTGAGAAACACCTAGTGCATTAAATTTCTCCCAGTCGTCGGGTTTTGAATAATTGGGTATTACCATGCCATTTGTAACTACAACCCTAGGTGCATCTTTATGTGATGGAAAAAGCCCCATTGGATGACCCGAATACATTGCCAATGTTTGTTCTTCTGTCATGGTAGCAAGGTATTTCATGGTAAGCAAATATTGTGCCCAATTTTGAAATACTGCTCCATTTCCTCCATAGGTAATAAGTTCCTCAGGATGTTGGGCAACAGCAGGGTCGAGATTGTTTTGAATCATCAGCATAATTGATGCTGCCTGCTGGCATTGCTGTGGATATTCATCAATCGGACGAGCATACATGTCATAATCAGGGCGAAATCTATACATGTATATTCTACCATATTTTTCAAGTTCTTCGGCAAATTCTTTGGCTAGAATTTTGTGATGTTTAGTTGGAAAATATCTTAAAGCATTTTTTAATGCCAAACGTTTTTCGCCAATCGTTAAAATATCTTTCCTTTTTGGGGCATGACTCACTTCGGAGCTAAGTTCTTTTTTAATTGGAAGATCGATTGGTATTCCTGCTAATATACTGTTTTTGAAATCGTTACTTTTCATGATATCTGAGTAATATATTTGGAGTAAAATTAGTACACTTTTTCGTTCATTTTCCTATTGCACTAATTATTCAAATTTATAGTTTATGAGTGGCTTTTATAAGAATATCCTGTTTGTTCTTTTTATACACTTCGATAACATAAACTCCATCAGAGATATTAGTAATTCGCTCAGGTGCAAACTGATAAATCACCATTTTCTTAACTTCTCTGGCATTTAGAATGTGAGTTTTAGACAGTTCCCCGGTTCTGCTATCAAGTTCATATTGCGTTAGATATCCACCTAAACCAGCAGCATGGGCTACAGGTTCTTCTTTTAAATCCAGGTTTAGATTTTTTGCATTATCCATGTAAAGAAAATAATGTTTACCATTGTATCCAAAATGCCTAAACGACATGTCTTTTTTGCCGGTATTTCTTCCGCGTTGCTTTTTAGGTAGTTTTTTAAGCCAAGCAAGTTCACCATCTGAATCAATCTTTGCAACTATAATATCATTAAAGTAGTGCGTTACACTGGTTGTTTTCCCTGTAGTAGTAACAACATAAGCTTGTTCACCAACAAGTACTACCGAACCATCATCCTCAACTATTATCTTCATCATCCTGAGGTTAGAGAATTCTGCTTTTTCACCAGATTTTTTATCGTTCTTCCTTATGGTTTTATTGCTTTCATTCTGATTAAGAACAGCAAGAGGAAATTCGAAAGTTGATTTGTCTTTGACTATTCCATTTTCATCCATTCTTAGATAAAATATACCCCGTGCATCATGGATATCTTTATTACTGATTGTATAGTATCCACCCATTATCAGGTCATTTTCATAACCCTGATACAATGAAATAGAGTTGATCATCTTGCTCCCGAGAGAAGTCTGAAATCTCTTTACTTCGTCAGAATCAGGACTTATCTTTATTACTTCAATTCGATAATTAGGTTTTCCTTTTACTAATTCCATAGAAGATGCACTTCCATTATATATCATGGAAAGAAGATAAACATTAGCTTTATGATCAATGTGATAATCAATGTTATCCATTTTTTTCTCAGTATATGGCATTCTCACTTCTTTGGTCCAAACCTTGGTTAGATTACTTGTGAAAACATTAAACCCTATAACATCATTGCTTTTGGCGTCATTTCTCTTGCTGGGTTTTTTTCTGTATCTAATTAGCAGTAAGGAATCATCATTGGAGTTATAGAATTTGAATTTATCAACTATCTGTACGCCATATAGTTTGCCTGTTCCTGCTATAGTACCTGTAACTTTACCATCAACACTAATTAGTAGTTTTTCTTTACCGTCTAAATTTCCTGTGGCCAAGTTTACTTCTTGGTAGAATAGCTGTTCTTTTTCATTTTTTTTATCCCATAAAGAATAAAAGAAGAATAGCTTATCATCGATTTCTCTGATTGACTCAACAACAATTTTATCAGGTAAACCAGTAATATTTTTAGTTGACTCAAGTTTTAAAGTAGAGGTATTAAACTTTTGGATAACATATGCATCTTTTGTGTGTTTACATGCAAAAATATTATCTCCAATATTGAAATATTGACTTGTGTATGCGTCAATTACCTTGTAGGGCTGGCCAATTTCAATATCAAAATCTTTTGGAACAGGTGATTGAGCGATAGCAATAATAGGAAATACCATCAATAGGATGGTTTTAAACAGATTTTTCATAATTTTAATAGGTTTATATTTAGCTTAGTGTTGTTTATATTTTTTCCTTTGAGTTTTTAAGAATATTAAAGAGAAACTCACGTGAACGAAACAGTTGTGCTTTTACAGTGCCAAGTGGTAGGTTAAGTTCCTGTGCAATTTCATCGTAAGAATATTCTTTGAAATATCTCATCGCAATAAGCTTCTTATAGTGTGGTTTTAAGCGATTAACAACCTCACGCATTAATTCAATCTTCTGGGTTTTAATAAATTGTTCTTCAGGGTCAAGGCTTTGGGTTACTACCTGAACCGACATATCTTCCTCACCTATATTTATAGCAAAACTCCCTTTGCTCTTCTTACGCATGAAGTCGATACAGTTGTTAGTGGCAATTTTGAATAACCATGTACTAAAAGCATACTCCGATGTATATTGGTTAAGATTTTTAAAAGCTTTCCCGAATGCTTCAATTGTTAGATCGTCGGCATCATGTTGATCGCCAGTCATTTTTAACATTGTAAAAAAGAGTGAATCACGGTAATGGTGCATTAGTTCAGCGTAAGCATGTTGGTCACCATGGTTAAGTGCGAGCTTAATAAGCTCGTAATCCCGCTGCCCTTTTTCTGTTAGCTTTTGATTCACTTCCAATCTCCCCGTTTTCTTGTTAGGCTAAGTATTGTAACAAACGACATTACAATTATATAAATAATGTCACCAATCAGCGAAAATAGCAATATTTGATTTTCGCCTAACTTGGAGGTTGCTTTTTTTTGAATGAAAAACTTCGTGGCCATAACAATTATCATTATTACAAGAGTGGCAATTGGTAGAGTATTGTTAAAAAGTAGTGTAATTAATGACAAATAAAAGAAAAGCTGAGATATGCCAAACCCTCCCAGTAGAATCTTGAATTTTAATATGTAGGAACTACTTGTAGATAAATGTCGTTGTTTTTGACGAAACCAGTTACGGAATGTACTCTTTGCTTCCGAATACATAAAACTGTCTTGTGAAATCTCGATCTTCGTGTTGGTAGGGGAGGCTACCTCTCTGATAAACAAATCATCATCACCCGATGAAATATTATAATGAGATGTAAATCCTTTGTTTTTATAAAAAAGGGATTTTCTGTAGCTTAAATTTCTACCAACTCCCATATAGGGAAGCCCCATCAGTGCAAACGAAAAATATTGAAGGGCGATCATAAAGGTGTCGTATCTAATTATAAGATTTAATAATCCTTTCGATTTGATATACGGTCCATAACCAAGTACTACTTCTGTTTTTGATGTATAGTGAGATGCCATCAACTCTATCCACTTTTTTGATGTGGGCTTACAATCAGCATCGATTAGTAGAAGTATTTCATTTTTTGCTGACTTAATTCCAATTGATAAGGGGAATTTTTTTCCTTTAAAGAAGTTTAAATCTTGTTCGATTGTAACTATTTTCAAATTGCTGTAATCACGCTGAAAATCTTCTAATATTTGTCGGGTGTCATCAGTAGAGGCATGATTAACAACAACAACTTCAAAATCAGGGTAATCTTGATTTAATATTGAAGGAAGGTTTTCTTTTAGGTTATAATCTTCATCATGTGCTGAAATAACAACCGATACAGGTTGATGTTCTTTAACTCTCTCAGTAGTTCCTTTGTAGAAAGCAATCCTGGAGAATATGAGTAAATAATATGTAAGCTGGATTATTGCAGATATTAAAAATATTGCTCCAACTATAATTTCAAAAATTGAAAGATTAAGTAATATTGTTGAAAAATCCATAAGTATTGCAAAATTATTCAACTTATGCGATTTCCAGTATCTTTGCCAAAATTTTTATTTGATGCAATTTAAACTTCAAGCCACCGATCCGAAAAGTTCAGCAAGGGCAGGTGAAATATCAACTGATCATGGGAATATTCCAACGCCTATTTTTATGCCTGTTGGTACAATTGGTTCTGTAAAAGGAATTCATATTAGCGATGTAAAAAATGATATTAATGCAGATATTATCCTTGGTAATACGTATCACCTTTATTTAAGGCCTGGTTTGGAGGTGCTTGAAAATGCAGGAGGATTACATAAGTTTAATAGCTGGGACAGACCAATTTTAACCGATAGTGGTGGTTATCAGGTATATTCGCTTGCCGACAGAAGGAAATTGAAAGAAGAAGGGGTAGTTTTTCAATCTCATATTGATGGATCACGACATAACTTCACTCCTGAAAATGTAATGGATATTCAGCGAAGTATAGGTGCTGATATTGTTATGGCTTTCGACGAATGTACTCCATACCCATGTGATTATGATTATGCAAAAAATTCGATGGGTATTACACATAGGTGGCTTGATAGATGTATCACCAGATTCAATGAAACTCAACCTAAATACGGTTATCAGCAAAGTTTATTCCCCATTGTTCAGGGAAGCACGTATAAAGATCTGCGAAAGCAATCTTCTGAATATATAGCTTCAAAGAATGCTGATGGTAATGCCATCGGAGGATTGTCGGTTGGTGAACCGCATGAAATGATGTATGAGATGACAGAATTGGTTTGCAATATACTTCCAAAGGATAAACCACGTTATTTGATGGGTGTTGGTACACCTGCTAACATATTGGAAGGAATTGCACTTGGCGTGGATATGTTCGACTGTGTTATGCCAACCCGGAATGGTAGGAACGGAATGCTATTTACAAAAAACGGAATAATCAATATTAGAAATGAAAAGTGGAAAAATGATTTTACAAGCATTGATAGTGAGGGTGATTCTTTTGTAGATAGTCAGTATTCAAAAGCATATTTGAGGCATTTGTTTATTGCTAAGGAAATGCTTGGAAGTATGATAGCAAGCCAACATAACCTTGCTTTTTATTTGTGGTTGGTTCGTGAAGCACGTAATCATATTATTGATGGCGATTTTGCCAGCTGGAAAAATGTAATGGTTGAAAGAGTTGCAAGGAGGCTTTGATAGGGTTTAGAGTTTGGAGTTTTGGGTTTTGAGTTTTGTGTTGTGGGTTTTTGGAGTTAGGTGTATAATCAGCTAAATGAGTAATAAAGACAATGTTAAAGATAATTGATAGATATATTATCAGGAAGTTTCTGGGAACATTCTTCTATGCAATATCGTTGCTGATTTTGATTGTGATTGTTTTTGATGTTAGTGAAAACATCGACAGTTTTATACAAAAAGAAGCTCCTCTTAAAGCCATTATATTCGATTATTATTTAAACTTCATTCCATATTTTATAAACCTTTTCATTTATTTATTTACGTTTATATCTGTTATTTTCTTTACATCAAAACTTGCAGGTAATACTGAGATTATAGCCATATTGAGCAGTGGTGTCAGTTTTAGAAGATTGCTCTATCCATACATGATATCGGCTGTATTACTGGCTATTATGTCTTTTTATCTGGGTAACTTTCTAATTCCAAAAACCAACGAGGATAGAAGGGTATTTAAGAATAATTATATGGAAAGCCTAACCCGTGATAAATCTAAAAATCTTCATTTGCAAATTGCACCTAATACATTTGCTTTTGTTGAATCATATAATAGCAAGCTTCAATCGGGTTATAAATTTTCGTTGGAAAAATTTGAAGGACAGAAAATGATATATAAGTTAATGGCTGATCGTATTGAACTGGATACTGTTAACGGGATGTGGAAGCTTAAAAATTATTATATCAGAATCATGGATAGCGTTAAAGGACAATCATTAATTAAAGGGACTGAGTTGGATACTACCTTTTCGTTAAAACCTGAGGATTTGTATAAAATAAAGGAGGTTTTTGAAGAAATGGATTATTTCGAGCTAAATGAGTATATCATAGCTGAAAAGGAAAAAGGATCAAAAGCTTACAAGAAATTTGAGGTTGAAAAAAATAAAAGGGCATCAGGTCCTGTTGCCATTATTATATTAACAATTATTGGTGTGGCATTATCGAGTCGAAAGGTAAGGGGTGGAATTGGAATGCATCTGGGTGTTGGCATTGGCCTAACTTTTAGCTATATATTATTAATGCAAATATCAACGGTTTTTTCAACTTTTGGTAATTTATCACCATTTCTTGCATCATGGATCCCAAATATTATTTTTACTTTTATAGCAATTTATTTGCTGATCAAGGCACCGAAATAGGAAATTATCCATTTGAATATGTATGCACGCTATTTACCGCTGAAGGTAGATAATTAACCCCAAACCAGCACATAAGTAGTACTATAAACCCAATAGCCAAGATCCATAGAGCTGTTTTGTTCGATATGGAATTTCTAATACGCCCATGGATATATATAAGGTAAACTGCCCAGGTTAAAAATGCCCATGTTTCTTTTGGGTCCCAGGTCCAGTAATGTCCCCAAGCTTCTTTGGCCCACAATGCACCAAATAATAACCCCATGGTTAAAAATGAAAAACCAAGATAAACAAGGTTGTCTGCCAATGTTATTGAAGAGGTGGTTTTTGATTTGCCAAAATAGTTGTCGTAAAGTTGTTTCACAGCAACAATACTCGATGCGCCAAGTAATGCATAAGCCACAATATAAACAATAACGTGGGGTACAAACCATGGACTATGAAGTGCAGGCATAAGAGTTTTATTGAAGTTTTCTGGCATGTAAATATTTAGTGCCAGGAATAGTCCTGCCATAAAGAAGCTGAAAACAACGAACCAATAATATTTCCATCTCCAATAAAAAATCAATCCAACTATTGCAAGGAAAACACTGTACCAAAGTCTAGTTTCTCCCAAGGTTCTCAAAGGTGGTCTCTCAAGGCTTATCCACAGATTGACAAGTAAAACAATAAGAATAGTCACCCCTAATGAAAGTAATGATGATCCAATAAGCTGAAATGATTTTTTGAATTTTAAAGTTCCAAGGAAAATCAGACCAAGTGTCCAAAGTAATATTATTAATATTGCATAGTTCGGAAAATCAGACCATTCCATAATTATTCCCTTTCAGTAGTTTTTGTTTTAAAAACAGCTATTTTATTTCTTGTTCCCATCCAGAACATGTATAGGGCACCGGCAAGCATCATAAAAATACCCGTAAATACAACAGGAAGCCAGGAATCTTTAATTAGTTCAACAACTGATGTATCAGACCATCTACCCATATTCGAATCATAGTTTAGCTGGTAAATTTTCCAGTCGCCAACGACCATGGGTTTATTAACTTCCAGATTAATAGCTATTAGATCTTTATCTCTCTGATAAATTTCTATTACTGATGTATACTCCTTAGGTTCTGGTAATAACATTACTAAAGAAAATTGTTCGTCAAGTTTTAAAGATTCATATGGCCGGTTGAAGCTTCCACAGCTAATCCATCCTTCAACTGTATTACCAATGTCATTTGTTGCCGACACAAATACTGATGGAGCAGCTCCAATCTCATTTACGAAATAATACTTGTTGCCGGCTTTTGCCGATGAATAAATATATTCTTTACAGGTGATTTGCCAATCCTCCAGGGACTGCTTTTGGGTAGTATCTACAATAATTATATTGTTGCCCTGATGTAGTTTTCCTGTAGAGTTATCTACTAATGCTAGCTTCGGTGTATATTCATCCAGTATAAAATCAACAAGTTTAATGGCGAATGGCATCGTATAAACCTGATTTGTAGTTTTATCGATGGCCGTATTGTTAATTCCACCTTCGGAAATTTCCATTTGTAGGCGCTGCATTTGTACACTTCCAAAGTTTGCTCCAAATAACACAATCCACAAACCAAGGTGACTGATAATGAAGCCAAGTTTTCGCCATTGAAAGGAGACTAAATTTTTGATTGTAGTTAGTCCTAAAGCTATTAACAAGAAAAGGTTTGCAAGTAAATAGGGCCACGATGATACTACATGCGACAACCCTAGCTTTCTGATAATTTCAGGAGCACTTTTGTCGTATTGCATTGTTAGTCCAAGTAACAGGCTTACAAATAGTAGCAGGGCAATTGAGCATATGGCTGCCGGTATGCTTTTAAGCCATTCAGTTACCGCCCATTTTCTGCCAAATATTGAAATCAATATCAGAAATACTATAATGCCTGATCCCAAATAAAGATTGCTGGGATATTCTAACAATTGAATCACACCTCTGCCATCTGTTACGAATTCAAGCATAAATCCCAGTATCAATAATGTCATTGAAATTAAGATTCCTTCCTTATATTCCCAAGGTCGCTCCCAGATATTTCGATTTTTTATCATAGAATTTTGAAACGTCAAATATGCGGAATTTATTTAAGTGAAGTAATAATGATTCGCAACTTGTTTATGCAATCTGTGAATCAGTGGCGATCTTTTATAACAAAAGGCTATCCTGCATTACACAGAATAGCCTTTAAAATATTAAGTAATAAGTCCTTAATTATTAGTGTAAACAATTGGCATTTTCGATTCTCTTGCCTTAGCTTCTTTGTCCCATTCAGGAGCCAATTCTTTTAAGAATTTCTGTTTTTCTTCCTTTAGTTTCTCCATAGGTAACCCAATAAATTCCTGAGCTTTTGCCTTTGTGGTAATATCGGGATATGGCACTTCACCATCATATCCCAGTGCAATAAGTAAACGTGCAAGTTTTATTCTGCCCTCCTGAGCTGTAGTTATTCCTGTCGCAATAACTCTTGATATTTCCACTGGTGAATGGAATGAGCCACCATGGCTGGCAGCTGCATAATCCCAGCGCCATTGTGAATGACGTATATCCATTAAAATTTCTTTCATTTGCTCGTCGGTTGCCCCAAGCTCCCATGCTTTCATTGCTTCAACATGTGCCCTTACAATTAATTCCTCAAGTTTATCCCTGTTTTCGATTACCTTATCCTGACGTGAATACACATCTTTTAGTAATTGTGCAGTTTTTTCTTTATGACAAACCATGCATGAGTTTTCTATGTTGTTTAAAGGGGATTGGATATGATGATCGGTATACTTTTTACCACCTTCACTCATATAAGGCATATGGCAATCGGCACAACTTACGCCCCGCTCGGCGTGTACGCCTGTCAGGTAAACTTCATAACCCGGGTGCTGAGCTTTAAGCATTGGAGCTTTACTTAGCTTATGTGTCCAGTCGCTGAATTCTATATTATCATAATATACTTCCATTGCCTCAACTGACATTCCTCCATCCCAGGGGAAGGTAAGGTATGCTGATCCTTCAGCACCCGGTCTTTTCTTGTCAAAATAATACTCAACATGACACTGAGCACATACCAATGATCTCATTTCCTGATGTGTGGCATTGTTTATGTCTTTTCCCTGACGTTCAAAAGCTTCTACAAGTGCAGGGCGTGAAATTTGCAGATCCATTGTTTCATTGTTATGACAATCGGCACAACCAATAGGATTGACAATTTCCGGCCCTAAACGGGCCCATTTGCCCGTATAGAATTCCTCAACACCTTTTTCGTTCATTACTCTTGGCACATCGGGGCTTTTACATGTCCAACAGGTGGATGGCATAGGGCCATCGCTGTCGTTTGTCGGGCCACCAGTTCTTAATGTGTTTCTTAAATCGCTTATAGCGTAGGAATGGCCTCTTCCCTGGTTGTAATCTTTCGAAAAACCATATCCGGCCCATAATACAACAAGTCGTGGGTCAACAGCAAGCATATCAATCATAGCATTACCGTTGTATTTGGTGACAAAATTTGATTCGCTGGTTTTTTCGTATGATTCGTATTCGGTTGGATAGTTTTTGCCCCAAACATCATTGCGGGGTTCCCACTCACCTATTTTTACTTCAGGTTTACTGCTTGTAACTTCTTCGGCTCTACGCTCAGTTATTGATGAAGCTAACAAACCCAGAAAAAAGACGACAACAATAGTTGCAAAAAATAGTATCCAGTTAACTACTGGTTTTCTTCCTTTACTCATGATTTCAATATTTTAATTGGTTTTTGACTTTACTAATTTATTTATCCAATCGGGGATTGGTTTTCTATTATCAGGTATAAATGCATTTGGAGCAGATGATAAACTTCTAACACGTCCATGGGGAACCTCGCGGTGACATTCCCAGCATTTACGTCCATCAGTTCTGAAATGATCAAATTTTTTGGTCTTTGCCAGCATTTTGTTGTCGGTAATTAGTTCATTATGACAACGTATACAGTTTTGTTGTACTACTTCACTTCCTTCTTCTTTTATGATAATTACCTGTGGTTCCTGACGCAGTGTAAACATTGTTGCATGTCGTAAACCATCTTTGGCCTTAAAATAGTATTTGTTAACAAAATTGTTTTGTGGTACATGGCAATCATTACATGTGGCTTTTTCACGGTGTGAACTTTTTGCCCAACTTGCATATTCGGTGTTCATAACATGACAGTTAATACAAGTTGACGGCTCATCTGACATATAGGATACAGCATTAGATATATACAATATGTACACTGCCAATCCAAAGAAAATACCACCGATTATGGCGACAGTAAACTGCCATTGTTTGGGAGGTAATATTGCTTCTAAAAATTTTGACATGTCGATTAGTTTTAGTTCTCCCTATTTAGATTGAAAAAAAGTTGGTTTAAATGTAAACATTACCCATGCCCAGTTATTAGTGTTTTCATAATTACCACCCTTAAGCACCTGCATTGTTTCGGTTGCAAACATTTGTGAGTAACCAGCACTAAGTTCAACACTTTTTGACAATGCATATATTGCAGTAAAGTCAATTTCAGTTCCTAATCCGCTACTGTGATCTTTCCATATCAATGCACCACCTGTTATTACTTCACTTGTTGCTACTGTTGCTGCTGCCATAAAGTAATGAGGTATTAATTTGAATGTAAACTTCTCAACTTTAAATACCAAAGGTAAGTTAATATCTATTAACCCGTTACCATACATGTAACTTCCTACATAAAAATAATCCATCCAACCATTAAATTTATGATTTGTACCATAGAATGGTTTAAACGAACTGTCATCTGTACCAGGAGTTACCTGATCTTGTGAGCTTGTCCCTGAAAGGTACTCACCGCCTAATCCAATACTAAATTTCTTTAAAATTTGGTAAGAAGCATTTGCCGAGAAATACATGGCTGATAATGAACGGTTGAATTTATCTTTACCACCTTGATAATATACAGATGCATCCAAATTTATGGCTTCACCTTTATAAGTAACTCTGGGGCCGATAGTTTGACTATAAACTACTATTTGAGAAGTATCGGTAGTGGTTTTTTCCATATATGCCATTCCGTTGTTTAATGCAAGGAAACTTAACCCAACTTTATTGAAATTACCATGATACCATAAGTACTGGAATGTACGGTAGCTGTTAACTGTGTAATCAGTTTTGTATAGTGTCTCCCCATTTGCATTATAAGCCAGCCCTATATCAATCGTATGTTTTTCAGATGGGGAATATTTAATAATTGCAGCATCATGGCTACGTGCCTGC